>JAMFSI010000100.1 GCA_026225215.1 Sphingomonas palustris
GGTTGGTACCACCCGTTAAAGGTACCCTGTGGGTGGTTGGGCCGGGGGAGCGGGCCGGTACCGACTATCCGAAACGAAGTTTCGGATCAGACACTGAGACGGCCGAGACCTGATCGATCGCAAGATTCCCCGGGCCGCCAGCGTCGGGTAAGAGGAATAAACAAAGATGAGCAGCCTGCATGATTTGCCCGAGCATGTGCTTCGGATGATTCTATCCGGCGTCGTCGCCGAATTCGCGACGATCACCGCCAAGGGCGTCCCGATCGATACCCCGACTTACTACTTCCCCGCAGACGACCTGCGGACGGTGGACGTGGCTACCGGCGTCCCCAACCCCGCCAAGGCCGAGCGCGCGCGCCGCAATCCAAAGGTCGGCCTGTTGATCGAAGGACGGCCCGAGGAGCCGGTGGTGGTGATACGCGCAAGCGCCGCCGTCCGCGATAGCGATATCCAGTCGAATGCCATCCGCTATCTCGCCGAGACCGGCTGGCAAGGCATCAGCCACGGCATTACCTGGGAAAAGGCCCGGCTGGCTGTCACCTATTGGTCGCGTATCATCATCGAGAATACGCCCGAACGGATCTATTGGTGGGATAATCACGAAGCGCTCGATAGTCCGCCACAAGTTTGGAACGCGCCCGAGGATACGGTCTGGGCCAGCTCCGATCCTGCTCCCTCGGGCAAGATGAACGCTTCGGCATGGGAAGCGCGCGACTGGCAAATCGTGGCACAGGACGCGGTGAAGAGCGGCAATTCCGGCCATCTCTCGGTTGTCGATGCCGAAGGCTATCCATTGCCCATGCTCACGCGCGGCTTGGAGGTGACCGACCAGGGATTCTTGCTGACCATGCCCAAGGGATTGGCGTGGCCGCTTGATGGTAACGCTTCCTTGACCTTTGCCGGCTTCCAGACCTTTGTCGGCAGTGCATCCAGCGTGGGCGAAAAAGTTCTGTTCCGGGTCGATCGCGCCTTGCCGCAGCATCCCTCGACTTATGACACTAAGCAGGTGCTGCAACCCAGCGAAGATACCAAAGCCAAGGCCTCGGCACGGCTCGAGTTCGAGCTGGCGCGGCGTGGCCAATCGCTGCCGGTAATTCCCGAAGAGGCGCCCGAACGCACGCGGATCGCTAAAATCCGCATGGCCCGTATCGCCAGCAACGCCCCGATCACCGGCATCTCCGTCGAACATGGCAACCGAACGACTTGAATATTCTGCATAGAGAGACAGCGACGAGACCGCGGCGCGGCAATTGCCGTGCCGCGGTCAGGCGTCAGTATTGCGCCGCGCCTCCGTCGACATCCAATTCGATGCCGGTGACGTAAGCGCTATCGTCGGATGCCAGGAAGAGGGCCGCCTTGCCGTGGTCCTCGGGCGTGCCGAGACGGTCGAGCGGAATTGTCGCAATGACCCCGGCGTGCGCTTCTGCGGGAAGCAGGTTGTTGAAGCCGGGTGTCGAGGTATGCCCTGGGTTGAGCACGTTGATCCGGATACCACGGCCCTTGGTCTCGATGATCCATGCCCGCACCAGACTGCGGATCGCAGCCTTGGTCGACGAATATACCGACATCGCCGGTATGCCCCGGAATCCGGCAATCGAGCCGGTCAGAATGACCGACGCGCCCTTGGGGAGCAGCGGCAATGCTTTCTGAAAGGCGAACAGCAGGCCTTTCACGTTAGTGTTGTAGGTCTTGTCGAAATGCTCCTCGGTGATCTCGCCGATGTTCATGAATTCGAAGAAACCCGCGTTCAGCGCCAGCACGTCGATGCGGCCGTGCTTCGCCTTGATGGCATCATAGAGCCGGTCGAGGTCGGCGAGGTTCGACGCGTCGGCCTGGATGCCGGTGGCGCCATGGCCGATCTGTGCGACCGCCTTGTCCAGTTCTTCCTGGCGGCGGCCGGTGATGAACACCTGTGCGCCATCTGCGGCGAAGGCTTTGGCGATGCCTAACCCGATACCCGCACTGCCGCCGGTCACGACAGCAATCTTGCCTTCAAGCTTCTTACCCATCTTAAGTCCTTCAATCCTAATTGCGCCGTTCGACGATCGATGGCGGCCCAGGACCTCGGAGATAGGGGGTTGCTGGACCTGCAGTAGCCGGAGGATGGGACTAAATAATATTCCTGTTTGGAATGGATAACCGGCATACAACAGAGTAAGCCGGACTTGCTTGCCGGCTCAGAACCTTCCAACTGCGATGACCTAAACTAGCGAACTTCCTGCTTTCTGTCCCTTGACGCAGGAAGCTGTCGAGCCGACATCGTAATTCCACCAGGGAATGATTATGAATCGGTTCGCCGCCATGGATGCGTTCGTTCGCGTCATCGATACTGGTTCCTTCACGGCCGCGTCGCGCCAACTGCGTGTCGGTCAGCCTGCCGTCTCGAAGATCATCGCACAGCTCGAGGAGCACGTCGGGGTGAAGCTCCTCCTGCGCACGACGCAGGGCCTCAAGCCCACGGAGGCGGGCGAGAACTTCTACGAGCATGCGAAGCGCGCAGTCGAGGAGGCCGACGAAGCCGAGTTGAAGGCACGCGGGGTTGGCGCCGCTCTCACTGGCCGGCTGCGAATTTCAGCCGCGGTAACCTTCGCGCGGCTCCACCTCGTGCCGCGACTTTCAAGATTCCTGGAAATGCATCCCGCGCTCGACATCGAGATGTTTCTCGATGATCGCAATGTCGATCTGGTCGAAGCCGGGATCGATGTCGCGCTGCGCATGGGCGATCTGCAGGCGTCATCACTCACCGCGCGCAAGATTGGTGAAAGCGGACGCATGGTCGTGGGTGCGCCGAGCTACTTCGCAGCGATGGGGGAACCGCAGCTGCCTGCGGAGCTGCTCGCTCACGAAGCAATAATTTACGACCAGCGGGGTGGCGGCGCCCATTGGTCGTTCAAGCGAGGCGCATCTGAGGTATCGGTAACGATCAAGGGCCGTATGCGCAGCAACGCAGCCGAAGGAGTACGCGAGGCGGTGTTCGCGGGGATGGGCTTGGCGGTGGCCTCGGAATGGATGTTCAGCCCGGAACTCGAGACCGGCAAGGTCCGGTGCGTGCTTGCAGACTGGGATCTTCCGCCGGTCGATCTCTGGGTGGTATTTCCGACCGGTCGCAATGCCAGCATGAAAGCGCGTGCGTTTGCGAACTTCATCGAAGGCGATTTGCGTGCGGACTTCGGTGGTAAAGCGATCGCCGGATCCTGAGCTTTTGCCCGAAGCTGCTTTGGTAAGCCCTGAACGCGCATAGGAATATCGTCGCCCGAATGACAGTCGCTTGCCGCATATATAAAGCGACCATCGCTGCCAGCTTTCCAAAGGCACCAGCGACGGCAGCCGGGTTTTCGATCCACGGAAAATGGCCAGCGTCAGGCGCCGTCTCGAATAATATGTTCGGCCCATGAAAGCGAGGCTCGTCCCACCCGCCCTACCAGACGATCCGATCCTCCGCACCAGCAAGGACCAGCAGCGGAATCGAACTTGGCCACCAGGCGGCGCGGTAGACATGTTGCCCCTAAGCCTATGCGGCAGATCGCACCCGGCGCGGCGCACTGACGTTGAGTTCATATCCGGTCGAAATATGCTTTCGTCTAATGGTCTAAACGCCGCATCACGCCTCGATCGCCTTCAGCCTGAACAGCTGGGCCCACCCCGCCACGTCGGACAGCATGATCGATGCCACTTCGGCGAATTCGATCCCCAAGAGATGCGAACTCAAGGGTTCGCTAACAGGTATGCGTTCGATCCGATGCCGGGCAGTCTTGAGTTGCCGGCACATAAGCTCGGATTGCTCCGCCAGATCCTCGAATTCCTCGTAAGCGCGCATCCCGAAAAATGCGGCCGCAAGCGCCGGCAGAATCACCCCCACCAGACTGAACCAGGGAAGGATTGCCTCGTGATCGACCGCGATGACATCGTTCTGGATGAGCAGCTTCCCCGCGACGCAGGCGAGCGTCGCCAGAAATGTATTGCGGCCCCAGCGACCGAGAATGACGGCGGCACCCCGGCATTCGTCTTTCCGCCGTTCGTGGAATTGGAGCTGTCCCTCGATGACCTCCGCCACCATCGCCTGCTTGATCCGGCTCATCTGCTCGGTATCGATATTGTGAACGCACCCCGGTGCTGCGCGAACAATGGCGGCAAATTCCCAGGCGACCCATCCACGCGCCGTGTTGCGCGCCAGAGACCCCACCCGACCGCCTGGCAGCGCCCACCCCATGTCGGACAGAAATGGCAGGATACGCAGCAGTTCGCCGAGAATCCGGTAACTGACATATCGCTCATGCCATTTTTCCAGCCAGTTCACAGCCACGGTGGCGGCAACTACGGCTAAGGCACCGGCCTCGCAGTAGCTTGCAATATCCTCCAGCTTCGCGAAGGCGAGCCCGGTTGCCGCCGCGATCAGCGCCAACGCACCCGCCGTCAGGACGAGCAGGTAAGAGGTGCGATAACGATGCTGATAATAGCTCGAAAGCGCCGCCGGTTGAGAGCTTGCTTTACGCCGAACCATCCGCCGAAACGGTGCGGCAACACCCCCGGTTACCGCGGCCAAAGCGTAAGCGGGGCCTTTTTTTCGTTCAGTTGCGGCGCCTGGCCTGCCGGGATCTGGTCCGGTTTTTCGTCTGATCGAGCGTAGCCCGGCGCGCCGGAGCTTGGTCAGCAACCAGGCGTGCAACATCCAGACCTGGCGCGGTGGTCGCCGATCTTCGGCAAGATAGACGCGCAGCGGATCCGTTTCCCGGTTCAGGATGTGACGGAGCCATCCGGCCAAAACTGTGTCTTCAGACTCCGGCACGGCAGGCTTGAGGGTGGTCGTAACATAAGTTGCCAGCGACACATCGGCATCGCCCGCCGCCGCTCTGCCCAATTCAAGATCGAGCATGTCTTCGAGCCAGCGCGCGGGACGCTCGCCGCTGGCATGAAGCCACAAGACGGGGACACCCGCGCGGAGCGAATATCTGATCGTATCCGACGTGCCGCCGCGGCCTTTGGGGGCCACGCTTTCATCCCAGATGGCGATGATCAGATCGCTATTGCGGACGATGAACCGACCGACCGCCTCGTAGCTCCCGGCTCGCGCTTCGTGAGACTCATCAGCGCCGTCGAGTTCGACCACACGGCCATCGGCTCGTGCGAGCAATCGGCGGAACTCGGCAATGCTATTCGCTCGCTCGTCATCCGTTCCCGATGAAAGCCGAGCCTCGTAGACAGGTTGCACAAAGGGCAGCACGACCTCAAGCTGGGTACTGCAACCTGAAAGCTCGCTTTGGTCGGCGAGTTGCAGGGCCGCATGTCCTAATAATCGGTCAGCCCCTTCGGCCAATGGTGACAGCGCGCGCAACAGCGGCAGGGTGTCCGCTTCATAAAGGCCTGCCTGTTCAGGATCTGTGGCGATTGCCCGCATCTTGCTCTGGATTGCCCGAAGCACGGCCTCGACCTGAAGGGCAAGCTCGCGCGAGGCATCGGCCGACAAAGCAACAGCACCGGTAAT
Organism: Sphingomonas palustris; assembly: GCA_026225215.1. Taxonomy (GTDB): domain Bacteria; phylum Pseudomonadota; class Alphaproteobacteria; order Sphingomonadales; family Sphingomonadaceae; genus Novosphingobium; species Novosphingobium palustris. Next base: position 5,483 of record JAMFSI010000100.1, read on the forward strand.
GCCGACCCTGAACGCCATCCTCGGCCGCCCTTCGCTCAAAGCGGTCATCCCCTGCCTCCGGTCAACTGAGCTTCATGGAGCCCCGCATTTGCACATTTCAGGTCGCTGAAGCGCAGGAGACTACGGCGGAAGAATGACATTCGTTGTGCAGCCACGCAATGGCCTATCATGCTGGCCTGATACACTCCGCGCAGGGAGTGATAATTTTTGGAATGGAAATAAATACTCGCGTTATTTGCGCGACAAGCCTCTGAATTCTGCGAAGTGTCCATATAAACAAATATTCAGACAGATAATGTCGATAGAGACCATTCAACAATATTTCTGGTCAGCATCGCCCCGGTGCGGCGCGACATTTCGCGGCCGTGGCGGATGATAAGAAACGTCGGAATCGACTGGATCTCGAATTCGGCTGCAATTGCAGACTCTTCTTCGATATCCAGTCTTCCCAAACGGAATTTGGGCTCCAGTTGCCCTGCCGCCGCCGCAAAAGCCGGCCCCAACGGCAACATGCTGTGATATTCTGACGACCAAAATTCGATGAGCAATGGCACGTCGCTTATTCGAGCATGTGCGTTGAAATTCGCCGATGTCAGGGTGAGCAGTTGCGTATTGAAAAGCGGGGAATTGCAGTGGTTACACGCGTCGCTCGAACTAAGCTCGTCCGATTGCGGTTGATTCAGCGTCAAACAAACGGGGCAAACAATCATAGGAAAACTCTCTGTCATTTCGGCTTACCTCGGATCACCGACCGGTCAAAGGCAGATCAAATCGTTACGCATGGAGGGACAACTAAGGCCTGATTTGTTGAATTTCGAATTCGCTTATGAATGATGTTCGTGGCGCTAACGTGGAGATTCAGCACCCTGGTTCGTTAATATATTATATTTTCCGAGAGTTAACCTAGAAAACAAAGAAGGCTATCCATTCGGATGGACCTGCTTCAGCTATCTCGCTAATATCTCCAAAACGATTGTCATGGTCGCCGAATACAAACCTGTTTGGAGGTAGGCGCCGCCATGAGCTCAATGGGAGCAAGGACCGGAGAAGCTACGCGCGCGCAGCGCGTGATACCCGTGCCCGACATTGCAACGCCGCCCGGGAAACCACCCGGCTTTGCCAGACTTCTGACGCTGCGGCGTCTTCCCGATTGGGCGGCAAGGATCGGTATTGGTCTCGCCCAGTTGTGGGGGCGGCCGTTTCGCATCGGCAACACGGTCATCGCCGCGCGTCATGGCGATGTCAGCGAAGGCCTCGCCCGCGACCTCGATTTTCGTATTCAACCCGTCAACGCGCCGAAGTTCGATCAGATCGGCTATCACTTTATCCTCGGCATGGATCGTTCGGCGGAACTGATCGGCGAACGACGCGCGCTCTATACCGCACTCGCCAAAGTCGATAGTCCGTCGCTTCGCAAAGCCGCTGCCGAAGATATTGCCGACCATCTGGCCGCGACCGGCAGCGGGCCGATCGATGTCGTCGAGGGCTACGCCCGACCGATTGCCGCCGCCACCGCCAGCCGGATTTTCGGCATCGGCACTAACCCCGATGCTCGCGCCGCCCTGATGGACGCAACCAGGGCCATATTCGGCAACAGCTTCCTCAACGTCGCCGGCGACAGCGCGATGACGGAGCGAGCGCTGGTTGCTGCCAATCTGCTGAGCGACTGGTTCGAAGCCGAGATCGCGCACCGGCGCGCCGCCGGCCTGGGCGCGGATATGATGGGGGCCCTGCTCGCGGCTGGCGCCAGCGACGATTTGACGCGGCGCACGCTCGGCGGGATGCTGGTGGGGGCGATCGATACCACGGCCAGTGCGGTCGCCAAAGTCATCACCGTGCTGGTCCAGGATCGCAAGCTGCTGACACGGGCACGGCGGGACAGTGGCGATATCGTCCGCATGTGGGGGTGGTGCAACGAGGCGCTGCGCCAGTGGCCGCATGGGCCCGTGCTGGCCCGCCAGGCTTTGGCCGATACCACCCTGTGCGGAACGACGGTCAAGGCCGGGGATTCGATGATCTTCTGGACGCAAGCGGCCATGCTTGACGCCACGGCCTTCCCCGAGCCGCTGGCGATGCGGCCCGACCGGACCGATGCGCCTTACCTCCATTTCGGCGGCGGGCTGCATCCCTGTGCCGGGCGCGGGGTCAATGCCTGGCAAATCCCGATGCTGGTCGCAGCGCTGTTGGCGCGCGATCCGGTTCGCCTCGGCGCGATGCGCTGGGCCGGTCCGTTTCCTGCTCATCTTCCCCTCCATTTCAAGGGATAAGCCATGAACCAATCCATGGTCACGATCGTTGCGCCGCTCGATCCGGCGCGACTGAAAGACGTCGAGGCAGCCATCGATGCGCTTGGCAATCCCGCCCGTCCTGATCTTGCCGCCCGGCTGGACCAACTCGATGACGAGGCCGGGATTCATTTCGTCAGCTTGCACGCGCTACCGAGCTTTACTGCGGGCAAGGCTCATCTCGTGCTCGAATTCTCCGCCGATGGCGATCAGCCCGCTACGATCACGCGACTTGCCAGCGCAATCGGCGGCGAGTTGGCGGATGTTTTCCGCCTCGCGAGCGATTGGGGAAGCGCAGCGATTGCAGCTTACCTGACGAGCCACGCGATCACCACCGGCTTCGGTCTCGGCGCGCATCCCGGCATCGGTCATTGCGGCTCGCCCGGGATGAGCGTCGGGCGCATTCGCAAGGAACGAGCATTGTTCTTCCGGGTCGGTGAAATCCTGGCCACTCAGGGGGGCGACATCGGCTCCCTGGCCCGGCTCGATGCCGTGCGTGCAGAACTAAGGATGTCGGCCCCCGACCTGTTGGTTCCGGCTGAACCTGCTGTGCCATTTGTGGCAAGTGATGTTATCTGCGCCGCGCTGACTGCGATCGGCGCTTTTCTGACGACTTATGCCAAGCCTGTTCTAGGGCTGCTGTTGGTAGCCTGGCTCGTCGGCATCATTTTCACCGGTCACGACCTCATTCAATTACACAGCTTGGCGCACGCCTCGGGCCATGGCGTCATGTCCCAGGGGCTTTGGCTTGATCCCGCTACCACGGGGCACTCTGGGCTGGCCTGGTTGCTGATAAAGGCTGCCCTGGGCCTCGCCTGGAAACTGTTCTGGCTTTTTTTGATCGCCTTCCTTGTCTTTGCCGTCATCGTCTATCTGCAACTCAGGCAACAGGAAGCAAACGACTGGATCAGTAGCCGCGCACCCGATCCTGCAACGCTCCACGCCATATTCGAGCGAGAAAACCACGAAGGCTACGCGCATAATCACATGGTCTCGCTGACCGAGCGCAAGGCCGGCTGGTTGCGCTATTTCACCTTGCGGCTGGTCTTCTTCGCGATCGCGACGTTGAACGGCAAACTCTACAAGCCGGGCTATCTGGGTTCGATCGGCACGATCCATTTCGCCCGCTGGATCACGGTGCCGGGCACGCGCGATCTGGTGTTTTTCTCCAATTACGGCGGCAGCTGGGAATCCTATCTCGAAGACTTCATTACGCTCGCACATAACGGCCTGACCGGGGTGTGGTCGAACTCGGTGGGCTTTCCCAGGACCGAAAACCTGATCGGCCTCGGCGCCACCGATGGCGAACGCTTCAAGCGCTTTGCCCGCCAGTCGATGCTGCCGACGCGGTTCTGGTATTCGGCTTATCCCGATCTCGATACTGACATGATCAGGGTCAATGCCGCAGTGCGCCGGGGCTTGTCCGGAGCTATGACCGAGGACGACGCGGCGCTGTGGCTGAGCCGGTTCGGCTCGACACTGCGGCCGGAGCTCAAACTGGTCACCACCGAGATCCAGAGCCTGCTCTTCGGCGGTTTGAATTTTCTGCCCTTTGCGACCGCCACCTTCTGGCAACTGCCGCGCGATCCGGCGCAGGCACGGGCCTGGCTTGCCGAAGTCTCGAAAGATATTGCCTGGAACGATGGTCGAAGGGTCCGTGACGACCCCCGCGTCGAGGCGATCTTTCAGCTCGGATTGAGTGCGGCGGGGCTGACGGCGCTCGATCTGCCGGCAGCAGGATTAGCGACATTTCCGCCCGCCTTTGTCGATGGCATGGCTGCCCGCGCCCGCGTGTTGGGCGATACCGGAAGCAATGCCAGCGCCGGTTGGTGGTGGCAGGAACCGGCCGATGCGGCGGTGCTGGTCTATGGCCAGACCCGCGAGGCGCATATTGCGCTGCACGCGCAGTTGACCGATCTCTCGCTCAAGCACGGCGCCGGGCTGATTCACCAGGTACCATTGCGTGATCTGCCGCAGGAAACGGGAACCGAGCCGGACGGCCAGCAGAAGCCGGGCGATCCCGCAGAGCCGGGCAAGGCGATGGCGAAAGTTGCCGCCCGCCACAGCGGCGATTCCAAGCATGCCCCTGCGCCTTTCCTTCCCGAGCCTTTCGGCTTCGCCGACGGGATCTCGCAACCGCTGATGATGGGCACGTACAAGGCCGAGCGCAGCCAGGCGCATCCGTTGCATATCGTCGCGCCGGGTGAATTCATTTTGGGCTATCCGGACAATCGCGGCAATTTGCCGCCGGGGCCTTGCTTGCCGGCGATTTACGATCCCACCAATCTGCTGCCGATCCCCGACCCCGATCCCAGCTTTTCGGACAATGATGCCAACCAACTGCGCGATCTGGGGCGTAACGGCAGTTTCCTCGTCATCCGCCAGTTGGAGCAAGACGTTGACGGCTTCAACGCCTATTGTCGGCAGGAGTCGGATGCGTTGAACCACCGGCGCCGGCTGGGGGCGCCGTACCGGGTCACGCCTGAATTCATCGGCGCCAAGCTGGTCGGGCGCTGGCACAATGGCGCGCCGCTGGTTCGCTCGCCTTACAGTGAGTCGCACGATCTTACGATCAAGTATGAAAATGCCTTCAAGCTCGGCTTCGAGGATCCCGAGGCGATGCGCTGTCCCTTCGGGGCGCATATCCGGCGCGCCAATCCGCGCGACAGCCTCGACCCCGGCTCCGACGACCAGATTGCGATCAGCAATCGGCACCGGATGATCCGGGTTGGTCGCAAGTACAAGGAGGAAGATGGCCAGAAGCCAGGCATCTTGTTCATGTGCCTGAACGGCGATATCGAACGCCAATTCGAATTCGTTCAGCAGACCTGGGTCAATGGCAATGTCATCTCCCTGTCCTGCCCGACCAATCTCTATGGCGAGAGCGACCCGCTGCTCGGCAATGATGCCAGGAACTCCGGCTTCACCATTCCGACCCGCGACGGGCCGGTGAAACTCGCGTCCCTGCCCCAATTCGTCACCATGCGCGGCGGCGGCTATTTCTTCATGCCGGGCAAGCGACTGGTGCAATATCTCGCGCAACCGCAATGATGGCGCCAATGCCTCGCCTGCTCACCTTTGCGCCGATGATCGACAGCGAGACCACGCGCCTGCTCTGCCGCTGGTACGGCATCGAACACGTCGAGGACGACCATCTGTTCGGCTGGGTCTCGCTGCTGACCCTGCTGCACGGCGGCTATGGCCGCGTGCCACTGCTTTATGGCGGCGGCCTCAAACTCAGTGGCCCGCGTCCCGTGGTCGATCGCTTCGACCCGCTCGCCATGCCCGAGCGCCGATTGTTGCTTCCCGGATCGGAACGCGCCAGTGTCGAGGCAGATTGGGCAGCGTATAATGGCTCGCTTGCCGTCGATGTCGCCGTCTTCTCCTACTTTCATCTGCTCCCCGAGCGTGAGCAGATGATCGCGATCTTCGCCCAGCCGGTGCCGCCTAGGGAGCGCAAGCTGACACCGCGCGTTTATCCGCTGCTGCGCTGGCTGTTCACCACCCTGTTGCAATTGAAGCGCCAGCGAGCCGATGCAGCGGAGCGGCGCATTCGCACGGTTTTCGCAGCCGTGGCCCGGAGACTGGGCGACGGACGATTTTTCTTGCTCGGCGACCGCTTGACGCTCGGTGACATTGCCTTTGCCGGCGCGACCGCACCGCTGCTCCAACCCGCCGGTTACGGCGCAAGAATGCCGCCCATCGACGACATGCCTGCCGCTATGCGTGACTTTATTCGAGATTTGCGTTCGACGAGGACAAATAGCTATGTCGAAAGTGTTTATTCGTCTGTTGCAACTCTCGATTGATCATCCGCGTATTTGCCTGAGATTGCCTATCCGCCCGCCCCAGTCGAAACTGAAGCGGGCGGGCAGCGAATTTATCAACTTCCGAAATAGGCCTTCAACCGGAAGCCCCACATGCGCGGCATGTTGATCTGGGCGTTTTCGCCGCCAATGATCGTATTGGCGGTGCCGGGGAAAGTATAGAATTTAGCATTGGTCGCGTTAGTCATGAAGAAACTGAGATCGAAAGGCTTGCCGAATACCGATTTCCAATCGGCATTGAGATTGAGCAAATTCTCGGCTGGCGCCTTGTAAAGCGGTGATGCCGATGCTGCGACGATCTGGTCGGCATCGGTGTGCGTAAAGGTCGCGCCGAAGGAGACCCTACCGATGCTCTCGTCGAGCGGCAGCGTGTAAGTGCCAGTGAGCGTAACCCGGTTCTTGGGTGATTCGGGTAATGGGTCTCCCACTGCAGCAGTTGGGAAAACGGTCGTGTAATAGGGTAGTTTGCCGCTTTGAATTTCATTTAATATTGCTTGAACACCCGTATCTGACTGCAGTTTAGTGTTGAGATAGGTATAGCCCGCATCGACATTAAACCCTGGGAACAATCTGACCGACGTATCCACTTCGATACCCCAGATCCGCGATTTGCCGGCATTGATGATGGGCGCCGATTGCGGAATGGACCCCTGATAGGCCGGCGCGACGATCGGATCGATGTCGAGTTCCTGGTTGCGGAAATTATTATAGAAACCGGCAATGTCGAAATAGCCGGGAAATGCGCCACGCAGCGTCGCCTTGAGGCCGCCTTCATAAGTATCGACCTTTTCTGGACCAACGGTTTCCAAGCCGACATCGTTCGGGTTGATCGCACCTTCACGATAGCCTCTCGCCCATTTGACATAGGCCAGCAGATCGCGCGTCGGTTTGTAATCGAGGTCGATCAGCCAGGTCGGCCGGCTCGACTTCTCCTTGATGATCAGATCGCACTGGGTGGAATTCGCGACAAACAGCGGGATTGGACCTCCGCCCGCGTTGGTTCCCGCATTGAACGCGATGCCATCCTGACAGGATTGCACCCCAGGCGCGTAAATATTGGTGTCCTGGCTCTCATCCTTGAGATGGTCGCTGGTATAGCGGATGCCACCGGTCAGGCTGAGTTGTTGCGTCAGCTTGTACGTCGCCTGAGCATAGACCGCTTTATCGTTGAACGTATCCTTCACCTGCGAGTTCGAGACCGAGCCGGCCGGGAATGGCCCCGCGAAAATGCGGTCGTCGCAAGTAAGAGTCTGGATATTCGCGCAGTTCTGGAAAATGTCGGTCAGCCCCGAACTGAAGCCGAGCGGATCGCTGACCTCGATATATCCGCCGATCTGCCAGTTGAGCCGGTCATCGCTCGACCGGCCCTGAAACTGCAGTTCCTCGGTAAAGGTCGATTCAGCAGAGTTGTTGCCGCTATATCCGGGGTAAAGCTGGATCGCCGTGGTCGGCGCGGAGACATTGGCTGGATTGAACTCGTTCAGCGTGAAGCCGCCGGCGCTTTGCGGGCCGGTATAGGGGAAGTCTTCACCCTCCAGGCTGAAAGCCGCCTGCTCGCGATATTCGGCGTAGGAAGCGATGTTCTTGATCTTGAGCGTGTCCGAGGCCTGCCAGGTGGTGGTGTTGATTACTTGCCATTGCTGGACCTTCTCGAACGGATTGGGGTCGCTGTTCTGCACATCCCAATAGCCGCCGGCGGCGTTCTGTTTCGCCAGCTGAGCGCAAGCGTTCGGCTGGAACAGCGAAGCCAGGCCGCCCGTGAGCGCAGCCTGCGCCGGGGTGTCGCAGGTGAACAACTTCGGCACCACGCCACGATTATGCGAATTGCTGTAGCTGGCGATGGTGTAGTTTTCGAGATTGGGGGTCAGATCGCCGACAATGCTGATGCGACCGGCGAAATAGTCGGTATTGCCCAGCGAACTTGGCCCGATGCCGGAAATATTCTTGAGATAACCATCGCGCTGGTTCCAATCGAACGCGCCGCGCACCCGGAAGGTGTCGCTGAGCGGCACGTTGAGCATGCCCTCGACGCGGTGCATGTTGTAGTCGCCGACCGAACCCTGAAGCCAGCCTTCGAGTTTTTGCGTCGGTTTTGCCGGCACCAGCAGGATCGCGCCGCCCGTGGTGTTGCGACCGAACAAGGTGCCCTGCGGCCCTTTCAGCACCTGCACGTCCTGCAGATCCATGAATGAGCCGACGCCGGCACCATTGCCCGAGGTGGTGCCGCCGTTCGAACGGGGAGCGATGACATCGGCAAGATAGACCCCGACCGACGGCGCGGTCTTGCCTTCCTGCGTGAAACCGCGGATCGCGAAAGTGCTCTTTTCCGGGCCGAACTGGGTATTGCTGGTCAGCGAGGGCACATAGGTGCCGAGGGACCGCGATCGCTGCGGTTCCCGGCTCGACGTTCAGAACCGACGCCTGGGCCGGCGATATCACCGCTGCGGACATTTCCTGATCGACCTCCACCACGCGGAAAAAGTCCAACGCGGATTGCACACGCTGCGCAAGAGCAAGGCTGGCCTGACGCTGGGGATCTATCAGCACACCCAGGTACGGCATTTCCACAAGATCTACGAGCCCTACCTGGGGCTTTAGCGTCTGATCCGAAACTCCGTTTCGGATAGTCGGTACCGGGCTCCAGATCGGAAGCAGCGCACAATTATGCTGCACTGCAAAAATATCTTGCCTACCGGGCCTGAATCCCGCAAACTATAGTCCGATTTACGAGCCATCTGCCCAACGAAGGGCAGAGGGTTAGCACCGCCCGCAAGGGCATTATCAGATAGGCAACGCCGCCATCGACCAGCCCTCCCGGGGCTCTGTCGGTGGCGGCTTTTTCTTTGGGCTGTACCGAACGGACGATGACCAAGAAGACCGTCAAAAGCGTGTGCCCCTATTGCGGCGTCGGCTGCGGCATCCTCCTGGATGTCGAAGACAACCGGATCGTCAAGGTCTCCGGCGACAAGAGCCATCCCACCAATTTCGGAAGGCTTTGCACCAAGGGCAGCAGTTGCGGGCAGCCGGTGGCGGCCGGTGGCCGCGCCGACAAGGCTTACGCGCGGATCGAAGGCAGTCGTGAGCAGGGCGCGATCCCGATGGCATCAGCGATCACCCGTACCGCGCAGGGCCTGCGCAGCATCATCGATCGCGATGGGCCGGATGCCGTATCGTTTTACGTCTCCGGGCAGATGTCGCTGGAGGCGCAATACCTCGCCAACAAGCTGTGCAAGGGCTTCATCGGCACGAACAATATCGAGAGCAATTCGCGATTGTGCATGGCGAGCGCGGCAAGCGGCTACAAATTATCGCTCGGGGCGGACGGCCCGCCCGGATCCTATCAGGATTTCGACAAGGCCGACCTGTTCTTCGTCATCGGCGCCAATATGGCCGACTGCCATCCGATTCTGTTCCTGCGAATGATGGATCGAGTCAAGGCCGGCGCGAAACTGATCGTGGTCGACCCCCGCCGCAACGCGACCGCCGACAAGGCCGACCTGTTCCTGCAAGTGCGGCCTGGCACCGATCTCGCATTGCTGAACGGGCTGCTGCATCTCCTCGCCGCCACCGGCAAGACCGACCCAGCCTTTATCGCGGCCCATACCGAGGGATGGGCAGCGATGCCCGAGTTTCTCGCCGACTATTCGCCGAATACAGTCTCCGAGATCACCGGCATTCCCGAAGCCGACTTGCGCGAGGCGGCCGAATGGATCGGTGACGCATCCGAATGGATGAGCTGCTGGACCATGGGCCTCAACCAGAGCACCCATGGCACCTGGAACACCAACGCCATCTGCAATCTGCATCTGGCCACCGGGGCGATCTGCCGGCCGGGCAGTGGCCCCTTCTCGCTAACCGGCCAGCCCAATGCGATGGGCGGCCGCGAAATGGGCTATATGGGGCCGGGCTTGCCCGGCCAACGGACGACTGCCAGCGAGATCGATCGCACTTTTGTCGAGGACAAATGGGGCACACCGCGCGGCACGTTGCGGGCAGAAGCGGGCGCAGGCACGGTCAGTCTGTTCGAGGACATGGCGGCGGGCAAAATCAAGGCCTGCTGGATCATCTGCACCAATCCCGTGGCCAGCATGGCCAACCGCAGCAAGGTCATCGCCGGGCTTGAGGCGGCAGAACTGGTGATCGCGCAGGACGTGTTCGTCGATACCGAGACTAACCGTTATGCCGACATCCTTCTCCCCGGCGCTCTGTGGGCCGAAGCCGAGGGCGTGATGATCAATTCCGAGCGCAATCTGACGCTGATGCAACAGGCGGTCGATCCGCCGGGCGAAGCCATGGCCGATTGGCAGATCATCGCCCAGGTGGCTTGCGAGATGGGCTATGCCCATGGCTTTACCTTTGCTTCGGCTAGCCAGATTTTCGATGAAATCCGCCAGTTCTGGAACCCCGTCACCGGTTATGACATTCGCGGCGCCAGCTATGTGCGGCTCAGCGAGACGCCGCTGCAATGGCCTTGCCCGCCCGACACGCCCGGTGATCGCAACCCGATCCGCTATCTCAACGACGGCGTCAGCCAGACCGGACGGATCGATGAAAATAGCGAGCGGCCGCGCATCGCGTTCCCGACGGCAAGTGGGAAGGCGTTCTTTCTGGCCCGCCCGCACATGGACCCAGCCGAGATGCCCAGCGCAGATTTCCCGCTGGTGCTCAACACCGGGCGGCTGCAACACCAATGGCACACGCTGACCAAGACCGGGAAAGTCCCGACGCTCAACAAGCTCAATCCCGGCCCCTTCGTCGAAATACATCCCGAAGATGCGGCTGCGCTCGGCGTCGGCGAAAAAGATCGGGTCGAGATTCGCTCCCCACGTGGGCGTGCGGTGCTGCCGGCGGTGGTCACCGATCGGGTCCGCCCCGGCAATTGCTTCGCGCCTTTTCACTGGAACGATGTCTTCGGGGAGGATCTGGCGATCAATGCGGTGACCAGCGACGCCGTCGATCCGATCTCATTGCAGCCCGAATTCAAATTCAGCGCGGTGGCGCTCACCCGCCTCTCCGGTCCTACTGAAGGAACCCCGCCCCACCCCGAAATTGTGGAAAGGGAAATGGCCATGCCGCTTTCCAGGCCGGATCACGGCGACCTTGCCCCGTTGCAATGGGCCGCCATCGATGCCTTTGCGCGAGTGATGGGACTGAAGGGCGGCGACGCGCCCAGCCTCTCCGGCCAGGAAACGGCCTACCTCGATGGCTTCATCACCGCGCTGCGATCGCCCGAGGGGCGGCAGACGGGCGGGGTTCCGGTACTGCCGCAAGGCGCACCCTTCGATCCATCTCGCCAGAACTATATCAACGGGCTGTTGGCAGGCCTGTTCGCCCGGACTTCTGTTTCGACTAACGCAACGACGGCCGATGAAACCAATGAAGTGCTGATCCTCTGGGCATCGCAGACCGGCAATGCAGAGAATTTGGCCGAGACTTGCCAGAAACGTCTTACCGCCGCGGCGCACAAGGCGCGCTTGTTGCCGATGGACGATGCGAAGCCGGCAGACCTCAAGGATGCAAGCCTCGCATTGCTCATCGCCAGTACCTTCGGCGATGGCGATGCGCCCGATAACGGCGGGGGCTTCTGGAATGCGCTCCAGGCCGATACCGCGCCATCGCTGGAAGGGTTGCGCTACGCCGTGCTGGGCCTGGGCGATTCCAGCTACGGCCAGTTCTGCGGATTCGGACGCAAGCTCGACACCAGGCTCGAGGCGCTGGGTGCGGTGCGAACCACGCCGCGCGTGGACTGCGAGCCGGACTATGAAGAGCCGGGATCGGTATGGATCGACAATATCATCGCCGCCCTGAACGAAACTCGACCGAAGCCTCGCGAAACCGAGATGCTTTTGCCCACACAGGCGAAAGCGGCTGCTCCTGCCGAGCCGCGCCGCCCGGATACGGCGAGTTTCAGCCGCCAGAATCCGCTGCAAGCGCCGCTAGCCCGCAATGTGCTGCTGAGCGGCGACGGCGCGCAGAAAGAAGTGCGCCAGTTTGGCTTCAACATTGTCGATACCGGCTTCGACTATGCCTCCGGCGATTCCCTCGGGGTCGTGCCGCGGAACTGCACCGCGCTGGTCGAGGAGCTTCTGGGGCTGCTCGCCTTGTCGGGCGATCAAATCGGCACCGTAAAGAACATCGGTGATGTGCCGCTTGCCGCCGCGATGACTCACCACTGGGACATCACCAAGCTGACGATCAATTTCCTCGAACTGGTCGCCGAGCGCTGCCCCACCGCTGGCTTTGCGCCCCTGCTGGACCCGTCGCGCAAGCCGGATTTCGACCGCTGGCTATGGGGGCGGCAGATCGCCGACGTTCTGCACGAGACCGGGGTAAAGCTCAGTGTGGACGATCTCTCGTCGGTGCTGCGCCCCTTGCAGCCACGCTTCTATTCGATCGCTTCCAGTCCCAAGGTGCAAGCCGGCGAAGTTCAGCTGACGGTCTCGGCGGTGCGCTACGATTGCCTCGGACAGCGACGCAAGGGCGTTTGCTCGACCTTTCTGGCCGATCGCGCCGATCAACAGCCCGTCAGTCTGTTTCTCCAGCCCTCGAGCCGCTTTCACCCCCCCGCTGATCTGTCGCGGCCAATCATCATGGTCGGTCCCGGCACGGGTATCGCTCCGTTCCGGGGTTTTCTGCACGAACGCCGCGCCACCGGTGCGAGCGGTGCGAACTGGCTGTTTTTCGGTGAGCAGCATGAAGCGAGCGACTTCTACTACCGCGACGAGATCGACGGCTGGCGGCAGGACAAACATCTCGACCGGCTCAGTCTCGCCTTTTCGCGCGATCAGGCGGAGAAGATCTATGTCCAGCATCGCATGATCGAGCAGGGCGCGGATTTGTGGCGATGGCTGGACGAGGGCGCCTATTTCTACGTCTGCGGCGACGCCAAACATATGGGCCGGGATGTCGACAAGGCGCTGCGCGAGGTCGTGGCCCGACACAGCGGTCTGAAACCCGATGACGCCGCAGATTATATCGCGCAGATGGCCCAGGAGAAACGGTATCTGCGCGATGTCTACTGAAACCAAATGGCCATAGACCGACGCTACCGCCGCATCATCGATTGCTTTTCGCTCTTACTGCACTGCACAAGACATCATGCGTATCGCCATCATCGATGAAAGCGCCAGTCGCGCCATCGTGATCCGGGAAGGCTTGGCGGCCTTGCCGGACTGCGAGACATTCGTTGTGACGCAGCGGCTTGGGCTGGTAGCGAAGATCGAAGAGATTGGTCCCGACGTTGTCCTGATGGACCTCGGCAATCCCTCGCGCGATGTGCTCGAGGAATATTTCACGGTCAGTCGCGCGCTGTCGCGGCCTATCGCCATGTTCGTCGATGAATCCGATGACGAAGCGATCGTTGCTTCGATCGATGCCGGGGTTTCGGCCTATGTCGTCGATGGGCTCTCGGCCCACCGCATCCGACCGTTGCTCGATCTGGCGATTGGCCGCTTCAACGCCTTCGCCCGGTTGCAGACCGATCTGGCCAAGGCGCAAGGAGCATTGGCCGAACGCGAGGCCATCGACAAAGCCAAACGCATCCTCATGACCAGCCGTGGCTTCAGCGAACCACAAGCCTATGCCGAACTACGCAAAACCGCGATGAACCAGGGACGCCGCATCGCCGACATCGCGGACGCAGTCATCACCGCACAGCAATTGATGGGGGGAGCATGACCACTCAGGAATTCAGGATCGGCTTTCTGCCACTGGTCGATGCTTGTCTGCCGATCCTGGCGCAGGAGCATGGCTTTGCCGAAGCGGAAGGGCTTTCGCTCAAGCTGGTGCGCGACATGAGCTGGGCAACGGTGCTGGATCGCCTGCTCTATGGCCATACCGATGCCGCGCACCTCGTCGCGCCCTTGGCGATCGCTACGACCTTGGGGCGGGGCCGACCGGCGCGACCGCTGGCAGTGCCTTTCGTGCTCGGCCTCAACGGCAATGCGATCACCATGCGACCGGATCTGGCTGCGCGGGTCGCCGCGAGCGGAAAGCTGGGCGATCCGTCGCTGGCCGGCGCGTCCTTGGCGCAAGTGGCCAGGGAGCGCCTTGCGGCGGGCAAGCGCCTGCGGTTCGGCGTGGTTCATCGCTATTCCAGCCACAATTACATGCTGCGCTACTGGCTGGCGGGATGCGGCATCCAGCCCGACCGTGATGTCGAAATCACCACCATTGCCCCGCCGTTCTGCGCCGATGCGCTGGAGGATGGCGAGGTCGATGCGATCTGCGTCGGCGAGCCGTGGAACAGCGTCGCGGTCGAGCGCGGCGCCGGTGAAATCGTGTTGGCCACGGCGCAGATCTGGCGGCGCGGCGTGGAAAAGGTGCTGGCGCTGCGCGAGCCGGTGATCGACGAACGTCGCGAGGCGGTCGAGGCCTTGATACGGGCGCTGGTCCGAGCCGGGGCGCATTTCGTCGATCCGGCCAATTGGCAGATGAATGCGCGGATTCTTGCCCGGCCCGAATATCTGGATGGCCACGAAGACCTCATTCTCCGCGCCATCTCGGATCGCATTCTGCTGCGCCAACATGGCGAAGTGGTGCGCTATTCCGATTTCATGTTTCAATACCGCGAGGCGGCCAACTTCCCCTGGGTCAGCCAGGCCGAATGGCTCTACACTCAGATGGTGCGGTGGGACGGATTGAAGTTCGATCCAGCCGACGCCGCGCGCGCGGCGCGAGTTTTCCGGCCCGACGTCTACCGCAATGCACTCATCGGCTCGGGCGAGCCACTGCCCGGAGCCAGTTCCAAGGTCGAAGGCAGCCTGCACCAGCGCACCGCCGTCACTGCCCAGCAGGGAAGTATAACCCTGGAACAGAACAGATTTTTTGATGGGCGTACCTTCGATCCCGCCAATCTTTCGGCCTATCTTGCCTCGCTGGATTGAATATTGCTTCGCCGACTAAAAATGCCGCACTGCAAAAAAACCTTTACCAAGCCCCCCCGAATCGGTTAGTTTGATGCCCAGCGGAAATCGCGCTGCCCAACGATGGGCAATTCAGCGCAGCCGTTAAGCAGCAAACATAGTGTGGCAACGACGCCGCCCGACCCGCCCCTCATCGGGGGCTGTCGTGGCGGTTTTTTTGCGTGTCCGTCCGGCTCTTCAACCATCATCGTCAGGGGAATTTGCCCATGAACACCCTCACCGTGCCTCAGGACTTCATCGCGGCAAGCAGTCAACCGCCCTCATCCAGTTTCTGGAAAGCCGGCAATCCGTCGACGTTGATCGCAGCTTTTCTCTATTTCGATGTGTCCTTCATGGTCTGGGTGATGCTCGGGCCACTGGCGCCGATCATCTCCAAGCAGCTTCTGCTCGACCCCGCACAAAAGGGCATGATGGTGGCGATCCCGACCCTGGCGGGCGCGGTGCTGCGCATCGTCAACGGCTTGCTGGTGGATCGCATCGGCCCCAAGATGACCGGAGTTATCAGCCAGATCATCGTCATTGCGGGTCTCACCGTTGCCTGGCGCTTCGGTATTTCCAGCTATGGAGGCACGCTGGCGCTGGGCGTGGTGCTGGGCTTTGCCGGCGCGAGCTTTGCCGTGGCGCTCCCACTGGCGAGCCGCTGGTATCCCGCCGAGCATCAGGGCAAGGCGATGGGCATCGCCGGCATGGGCAATTCGGGCACGGTATTCGCCTCGCTGTTCGCCGCCTTGCTGGCCAAAGCCTATG
The DNA here is from genome assembly GCA_026225215.1 of Sphingomonas palustris. Taxonomy (GTDB): domain Bacteria; phylum Pseudomonadota; class Alphaproteobacteria; order Sphingomonadales; family Sphingomonadaceae; genus Novosphingobium; species Novosphingobium palustris. The sequence continues at coordinate 21,266 of JAMFSI010000100.1, forward strand.
GCTGGACCAATGTGCTCGGCCTGGCGCTCATCCCGCTGCTGGCTATTTTCGCCTATTATTTGATCGCCGCTAAAGACAGCCCCGACCAGCCCGAGCCCAAGCCTCTCTCTGCCTATGCGGCGGTGCTGAAGGAAGCCGATGCCTGGTGGTTCATGCTGTTCTACTTCGTCACTTTCGGTGGCTTCGTCGGGCTTTCGACCTCGCTACCCACCTATTTCGTCGACACCTTCAAGGTCACCCCGATCATCGCCGGCTATTGCACCGCTGCCTGCGTCTTTACCGGTTCGCTGGTACGGCCGCTTGGCGGCGCGCTGGCTGACCGGATGGGCGGGGTCAAGACGCTGAGCTTCGTCTACATCATCGCGGCACTGTTCCTCGCGGTGATCAGCACTGGTCCGGCCACGCTGCCGCTGGCAGTCGTGTTGTTCGTAGCGGCGATGGGCTCGCTCGGCATCGGCAATGGCGCGGTGTTCCAGCTGGTGCCTCAACGTTTTCGCAACGAAATCGGGGTGATGACCGGGCTTGTCGGCTTCGGCGGGGGCCTCGGGGGATTTTACCTCGCCTCTTCGCTCGGCATCATCAAGAAAACTACGGGCAGTTCCTCGATCGGGTTCCTGATCTTCGCCGGACTGGCGCTTATCGCTTTGTTGGGCCTGACTGTGGTGAAGCGCCGCTGGCGGACCACCTGGGGTGCAGCGCTGCAAGGCGCGCGCATCTGACAAGTCTGGATGCCGGCTTGCCCCTGGGGCGAGTCGGCATCCATTTTATGCTGCACCGCAAAATTCGCTTGTCGAGAACGGGGCAAATCGAGTAAAAGAATCGCAGCGAAGATGGCGCCGCCCAATGATGGGCGAAACCAGCGACTTTTCCGCAACCAGCAACATTGCGTGGCAACGGTGCCGCCCGGTCTGATCCTCTCAGGGTCAGTTCAGGCGGCTTTTTTCGTTGTCACCGTCCGAGGAGATTTGCCGTGAATGCGCCAGTGAGCATCGGAGATCGCGGCCCCCAAGGGGCGACCCGAGAGCGGCTTGTCGTGATCGGCAACGGCATGGCCGGCTGCCGTGCGGTCGAAGAGATCCTCGCCCGCGACCCCGCCTGCTTCGCCATCACCATTTTCGGCTCCGAACCTCGGGTGAATTACAACCGGATCATGCTCTCGCCCGTGCTGGCCGGCGAAAAGCGCTTCGAGGATATCATCATCAATGGCGAGGACTGGTACGCCGACCATGGCATCACGCTGATCGCCGGCGATCCGGTGACCGCGATCGACCGCGTCACTCAGACGGTGATCGCGGCATCGGGCCGGGTCGAACCCTATGACCGGCTGCTGATCGCCACCGGCTCCGATCCCTTCATCATCCCGGTGCCGGGCAAGGATCTGGCGGGCGTCGTCACTTTCCGCGATCTCGATGATGTCGATCGCATGGTGGCGGCCGCAGAGGCCGGCGATGCCAAGGGCGGCGGCCATGCCGTGGTCATCGGTGGCGGCCTGCTGGGGCTGGAAGCGGCGCATGGCCTGAGCCTGCGCGGCATGCAAGTGACCGTCATCCACCTGATGCCGACGCTGATGGAACGCCAGCTCGACGAGGCAGCGGGCTGGCTGCTGAAGGCCGAGCTGGAGCGCCGGGGCCAGATCATCCTGACCAGCGCCGATACCGGTGAGATCATCGGCAAGGATGGCCATGTCGCGGGTGTCAGGTTGAAAGACGGCCGCGAAATTGTCGCCGATATCGTGGTCATGGCCGTCGGCATCCGCCCGTCCACGGGCCTCGCCAAATCGGCCGGACTGGAGGTGGAGCGCGGCATTCTGGTGGATGATCACATGGTCACCTCCGATCCCGCCGTGCTGGCCGTGGGCGAATGCGTGCAACATCGCGGCACCTGCTACGGATTGGTCGCGCCGCTGTGGGATATGTGCCGCGCGCTGGCGGATCATGCCACGGGCGCACCGACAGGATATGAAGGCTCGGTCACATCGACCAAGCTCAAGGTCTCGGGGATCGATCTGTTTTCCGCCGGAGACTTCTCGGGCGGCGATGGCGCCGAGGACATCGTCATGCGCGATGCCGCGCGCGGGCTCTACAAGCGTGTGGTGGTGCGGGACAACCGGCTGATCGGCGCCGTGCTTTATGGTGAAACCGCTGACGGCAATTGGTATTTCGACCTGCTGAAACGCGGCGAGGATATCTCGGATATCCGCGAAGCGCTGATCTTCGGGCAAGGTTTTGCCTCAGGCGGCGCGCTCACGGACCCGAACGCAGCCGTCGCCGCGCTGTCCGACGATGCCGAGATCTGCGGTTGCAACGGTGTTGCCAAAGGCAAGATCGTCAAGACAATCCAGGGCGGCGCCTGCAGCCTCGATGCGGTGCGCGCCCAATGCAAGGCCTCAGCCAGCTGCGGCAGTTGCACCGGATTGGTCGAAAGCCTGCTCGCGGTAACGCTGGGCGATGATTACAGCGGCGAACGCGCCGAAAAGACCATGTGCAAATGCACCAGCTTCTCACACGGCGAAGTGCGCAGGCTGATCCTCGAAAAGGAACTCAAGGCAATCCCGCAAGTGATGCAGGAGCTGCATTGGTCGACGCCCGATGGCTGCGCCTCCTGCCGCCCGGCGCTCAATTACTATCTACTTTGCGCTTGGCCCGGGATTTATCTCGACGACCAGCGCAGCCGCTTCGTCAACGAGAGGCTCCACGCCAATATTCAGAAGGACGGCACCTATTCGGTGGTCCCACGAATGTGGGGCGGGGTGACTACGCCGAACGAATTGCGCGCGATCGCCGATGCCGCCGATAAATATGGCGCGCGACTGGTCAAGGTAACGGGCGGCCAACGCATCGATTTGTTCGGCATTCATAAGGAGGATCTGCCGGCGATCTGGGGCGATCTCAACGCCGCCGGCATGGTCTCGGGTCACGCCTATGGCAAAGCGCTGCGCACGGTGAAGACCTGCGTCGGCAGCGAATGGTGCCGCTTCGGCACGCAGGATTCCACCGGGCTGGGCATCCAGCTCGAGCAGATGACCTGGGGCAGCTGGATGCCCCACAAGTTCAAGATCGCGGTCAGCGGCTGCCCGCGCAATTGCGCCGAGGCGACGATCAAGGACTTCGGGGTGATCTGCGTCGATTCGGGCTATGAACTGCTGGTCGGCGGCAATGGCGGCATCAAGCTCCGCGGCACCGATCTCCTGTGCAAGGTGGCAACCGAAACAGAGGCCATGGATGTCTGTGCGGCCTTCGTTCAATTCTACCGCGAGGATGCCTATTATCTCGAACGCACCGCGCCGTGGATCGAGCGCGTCGGGCTTGATGCCGTGAAGGCGGCGCTGTTCGACGATCCCGATGCGGTGCGGCGATTGGCTGCGCGCTTTCGCTATTCGCAGCAGTTCATGCAGGACGACCCCTGGGCTCGCCGCGCCGCTGGCGAGGATGCCCAATTGCACCAGCATCTCGCCGAGGTGCGACCGCTGGTTGTCGCCAGCCCCCTCGCGCTGGAGAAAGTATCATGATCGGCGATTGGCTCGATATCGGCTCGGTGGACCAGATCGCGCCGGGCAATGCGCGCACCATGCCAGTGCGCGGCGGCCGGGAAATTGCCATCTTTCATACGCTGAACAACGAGTTCTATGCGCTGGTCAATGCCTGCCCGCACAAGGCCGGTCCGCTGTCGCAGGGGATCGTCCATGGCGGGGTGGTGACCTGCCCGCTCCATAGCTGGAATATCTCGCTCAAGACCGGCGAGGCCTTGGGCGAGGATAAAGGCTGCGTGCCGACGATACCGCTGAGGGTGGATGCTGGGCGCATCTATCTGCTACGCGAAGCGGTGGTACCCGGGAAGCTTGCGGCGGCGACACCAGCGAAAGCTGCGGCGTGACCGATCACCCCGACTTTCCCAGAGGCTCGATCTGGCTGGTCGGCGCCGGCCCGGGCGATCCCGAACTGCTGACGCGCAAGGCTGAACGGCTGATCCGCGCTGCCGATGTTGTGTTCCACGATGCCCTGGTTGGCCCCGAGGTGCTAAAATTGGCGGCCAGGAGCGCCCGCCTTGTCCATGTCGGCAAGCGTTCCGGGCGACACTCGCGAGACCAGGCCAGCATCGATCAGTTGATCGTGTCGGCAGCGCTGTCGGGCGAGCGGGTGGTCCGTCTCAAGGGCGGCGATCCCAGTATTTTCGGCCGCGCCGATGAAGAGCTGGGTGCAGCCCGCGCCGCCGGCGTCCCGGTGCGGATTTGCCCCGGTATCACCGCGGCGAGCGCGGCGGCTGCCAGCCTGGGTGCTTCCCTGACCCTGCGGGGAACGGCGCGTCGGCTGAGCTTCATTACCGCGCATGCGCGCACCGGCGAAGAGCTTGAACTCGACTGGCAAGCGCTTGCCGACCCGGCGGCGACGCTGGCCGTCTACATGGGTAAAGCCTCGGCAGACGAAGTTTCGTTGCGCCTTCTCGCTGCGGGAATGCCGGGCGAAACGCCCGTCGCTCTGGTCGAAAACGCCAGCTTGCCCAGCGAACGTTGCTTTCACACCAGGCTGGATTTGCTGCCCCTGGCTGCCCGCACGGCGCTAGGCGATGGACCAGCGCTGCTGATGATTGGGCAAGCCATGGCCAAAATAACAGCTACCGCCTCGATTGGGTTAGAGCCGGCTATCCGGCCTTAACTAAGCGGCGTGTTGCATCCGCTTAGCCCGCTTCGACCTGGAAGCCGCCGGCCCGATCTTAAAGTCACTCAGAGCGTCTTCGATATCCCTACAAAGAAGCCGCGCCGCGGCCCGAACGAGGGCGCACCGACACCGGTGCCGGTGCCGTCGCGGATTTGCTGAGACTGGCTCTCGAAGCCGGTTTGTCCTGAGTGTCTGATCCGAAACTTCGTTTCGGATAGTCGGTACGAGACTGATCGCACGGGGAGACCTAGGCTTCCCCCTGGCAATCCCTCAGCGATTACAAGCTTCTATCGCCTCCGACACGCGCGCATAAGCCGCACCCAAGGGATCGGCTTCGCCCAGCAGTGCGAAGGTGGCGTTGATCGTGAAAAAACAATGACCGTGCACGCTGGCCAGCAGCGATCGGGCAAGTGCCGGTGCGCGATCGCGCCGGTCCGGACGCAGCACTGCGGCGATCTCGACAATGACGATATCGAAGATCGCCTCGACCTTGCGGGCGTAGCTATCCGGCGCCTCGACACCTTCGGGCAAGCGAAAGTCATATATTGCCGTCCAGGCATGCCGGTTAAGGATGGCATATTCGAAATAGGCCGAAATCGCGGTCTTCAGCCGGTCTTCCGGTGGGGCAGCCAATAGCCTTGTCTGGAGATAGCTACGCCAGCCATCGAGTGTCACGCCATTGATCGCCAGCATCAATTGGTCGAGAGAACCGAAGACATTGTAGAGCGTGCCCACCGAATAGCCGATGCGCTTGGCCAGCTCGCGCGCGGAAAAACGGGCATATCCGACTTCGGCGAGCTGGCCATGGCCCTCGGTAAGGATCATCGCCGCCAGCTCGTCTCTACTGTGATCGGACCGACGCCCCAAGCTTCAAACCTTGCGGACGAAGGGATAGGCCAGCTGCGCCAGATAACCATGCGGCACTTGCTCGGGGACGCCATAGCCGCGTGGCCAGACCTTTTTCGGCAGATAATAGGTGCCGAAAATGCGGTCGAGCAGCGGGAAATGGATGGCAAAGTTCTTGTCCACGCCCGCTTCCTCGATGGCGTGGTGCCAATGGTGGAAGCGCGGCACCACCAGCCATTGCCCGAGCCAGTCGAAATCGCCGCGCAAATTGGCATGAATCAGCGAGGAATAGACATAGACCATACCGACATAGGCCTGCATCACCGAGGGCGCGAAGCCGAAGGTCAGTAGCGGCAACGAGGTCAGCCCGCGCAGCAGCACGATCTCGATGAAATGCATGCGCGCGCCGGCCAGCCAGTCCATCGATCGGGCCGAATGATGCACCGCGTGGAATCCCCAGAGGAAGGGGATGCGATGAAACAGCCGGTGGAACCAATATTGCGCCAGATCGGTCAACACCATCGCCAGCACAAACTGCACCACCCATGGCAGGGCGCCGATCCAGCCGCGCACATGGGTCAACCCGCCGGCATGCGCGTTGACGAAGCCCGAGGGCGCCAGCGCCAGAAAGGTGGTGAGCTGCACCAGCATCGAGCTGAGCAGATAATAGAACAGATCTTCGCGCCATTCGCTGCGGAACAGGCGCTGCTCGGCGCGATGCGGGAAGACCCGTTCGATCGGCGCGAACATCAGCCCGGTGGCGATCATATTCACCGCGAAGAAATCGACGCCGAAGAACATGCCCCAGCTATGCACCTCATGCGGCTGAACACCGGCGCCGCCCAGGATCGAGGCGGAGAGCGCCACCGCAAGCGCCGCCATGCCGATCGCCTTGCGTGGCCGCAGCATCAGGCTGAGCAGCGCGAGGGCATAGGCGGCAAGCAGCGTCGCATGAGTCAGCAGGCGAAACCCGCCCCAGCCGCGCAGCACTTCCAGCTGCGGCATGGCGAACCACGCCGGCCAGCGCAAAGCCACCACGAAGGCGAAGCCCACCAGGCTTAGCAGCAGCGCGAAAAAGCCGGAAAACCAGCCCGTGCCAAAGCCGCGCGCTTCGATCGGTGCCTCAAGATCGCGCAGTAGATTGTCGATCATTCTCCCCGCCATGGCCCGTCTCTCCTGGCTGCTCCTGCCGATCGCGCCCTGTTGATCGTGGGGCGCTCACTCACCTCCGCGTTAGCTGGCGGATAACCAATATAAGATCAATTGAACATCGTCCAATAATTTAATTGAGCGTTGTATAATTATATGCTAACCAGGCAGCGTCGAGAGGAAATATTGGTATGTTCAGCTTCATGGGCATCGGTCTCGCCGGCTTCTGGTTCCAGTCGGTGCCGCTGCTGCTGACCGCGCTGTTCCTGATGGGGCTGCACTCGACCATCTTTGGCCCAGTGGAATACTCGATCCTGCCCCAGCATCTGGGCGAGGACGAGGTAATGGGCGGCACCGGAATTATCGAGGCACCGGCAAGATCGATTACGTTGCCCTGAGCAATGGTGAGCCTGGTCGCTCTGCCCGCTGTCGAGGAAGCAGATGAAACGGATGAAGCGGCGGAAACGTCGTAGCGGATAAGTTTGCATGCATGTCCGCCATTTCAGCCTTTCCGCCCCTTCAATCCCGATCCACCGACGCTTGTAGCGCATCGGCAATCATCTGCGCTGTTCTCGCTTGCGTTTGTTCGGCATCGCCCATCACCAGATGCCGCCCGAAGATCGCATAGCCGGTTGTCAGCATCAGGATAAAACGCGCGCGCGCGTCGGCATCGGGCCCGCCGAGCCAGTCTGCCATCGGCGCCACGATCGCCTCACGCGAGACCTTCAGGATGACTTTCATGGCTTCGTCATCGCCCAGCGACAGCGCAATCATCGCCGGCGCCAGCACGGTCATCCCCGGTTCGCTTATCGACGCGACCAGCGACTGTCCGAATCGGGCGCGGTCCGCCTGGAAAATTGCCGGATCGATCAGTGCCTTTGCCAAAGCCACTTCGAACAGGTTGGATTTGGATGAAAAATACTTGACCACCAAGGAACCGGCTACGCCCGCATGCGCGGCGATCTCGCGCAGTCCGGTCCGGGCGTATCCTTTTTGCGAGAACACCCGTTGGGCGGAATCAATGATCCTTGCCTTACTGTCTTCTGACCTACGCGGCACAGATTTCGAACGGGCGGGCAGGCCCTTGGCTACCATTGCGTTGACATAGCTAAAAAGTCTCGATGTAGTGAACCGTGGTTCACCATAGCATCGTTTGCAGTTTTGGCGCGCACCATGCGAGATTGGCACAGGAGACAGTCTGGATGTCGCGAGATCTGCTAGGCAAAACCGCGCTGGTAACTGGCGCCAGCCGCGGATTGGGCGTGCATATGGCATTGCGGCTGGCTGAGGCCGGGGCGCTGGTTGCTGTCAATTATGCTGTTGATGAAGGTGCGGCTCTTGAAACCGTCCGCCGCATCGAAGCAGCAGGCGGCCAGAGCTTTGTCATCCAAGCCAAACTCGGCGGTGAAGCCGCCGCCAGAAAGCTGGCTGATGAACTCGATGCAGAACTGGTCGCACGGACCGGCAGCAATCGCCTGGACATTCTGGTGAACAACATCGGCGGCGGCGATTACGGGTCGATCAAACATGCCGATGAAGCCATGTACGACCAGATGTTCGCGAACAATGTCAGGGGGCCGTTCTTCCTGACCCGCGCGCTTTACGACCGGATCGCGGATTTCGGTCGGGTGATCAATATTTCGTCGGCCGGAGCGCGACTTACCGACCCTAACATCATCGTCTACACCATGGCCAAGACCGCGGTGGAAGCCTTCACTCGCGTGCTGGCGCAGGATCTGGGGCCGCGTGGGATAACCGTCAATTCCGTGGCGCCGGGATTCACCGCAGGTCCGACGAATGATTACATCGTGCGGGACCCGGTCCAGGCGCAGCCGGTGATCGACGCCACGGCGCTGCGGCGATTTGGACAGCCGGAGGACATTGCCGACATCGTCTACTTCCTGGCCTCACCGCAAGGTCGTTGGGTCACGGCGCAGCATATCGATGCCAGCGGTGGCTTCAAACTTTGAGCAAGGAGGCAGCAGTGGCACAGATTGTTCGCTTTCATGCATTCGGCGGTCCGGACGTGCTGCAGCTGGACGAAATTACGCTAGGCGAGCCGGGCCCCGGCGAAGTGCGCATCCGCGTTGCCGCTTTCGGTCTGAACCGGGTCGAGGCGCTGTATCGTGGCGGAGGTTTTGGGCCCGTCAGCTTTCCGGCAAAGATCGGTTATGAAGCCGCCGGAATCATCGAGGCCCTCGGGCCCGGCGTGGTAGGATGGCAGGTGGGAGACCGGGTGGCGACGCTCTATGGCCTCGCGATGGAGCAATACGGCACGTATGGGGAGCAGATCCTCTATCTAGCCGACATGCTGGTCCCGGTGGCGGCACAACAAAGCCTGGTAGATGCAGCGGCGAGCTGGATGATGTTCGGCACCGCCTTTGCCCTTGTCGATATTGCCGTTGTCGGGACGGGTGATGCGGTGGTGATCACGGCGGCCTCGTCGTCAGTGGGCATCGCCGCCATCCAGATCGCCAATGATCGCGGGGCGATGCCCATCGCCATCACTCGTGGACGCGGCAAGGCCGCCGCGCTGCTGGCGCAGGGCGCAGCGCATGTCATCGTCAGCGACGAAGAAGACGTGGCCGCGCGGATCATGGACATCACCGGCGGCGCTGGCGCGCGTATCGTCTTCGATGCGGTGGGCGGGGAACCGCTGGCTGCCCTGATCTCGGCGATGGCTCCACAGGGCGTGGCGATCGTTTATGGGATGTTGGCGGGCTATACGGTCGATCTGATGCTGCCCGCGCTGATGACGGGCAATATTACCCTGCGCGGTTTTTCGGCCGACCTGCTGATCAAGCAGCCGGAGTCGCGCCGCCGGCTGGTCGAATATGTCCAGTCGGGGATCGAGCGCGGCGCGCTGCGACCGGTGATCGATCGTCAATTTACCATCGCCGATATCGCCGAGGCGCACCGCTATCTCGAAAGCAACCAGCAGCTCGGCAAGATCGTGGTGACAACGGCACCAGTGAGCGCCTGACCTGGTGCCTTAGAGAAGCAAATACCGGCAATATTGCTGGGCCGAAGTTCAAGACAAAAAATACAAAGCGGGCTTGGGAGAGGTGATGTGAAATACACAGTCTGGCTGTTGGCCCTGCTGCTTGCGCTCGTCGGACTTGTTTTGATCATAGGTGGCGTCGAACTGGTCACGTTGGGCGGCAGTGCCTATTACCTGCTGACGGGCCTTGCGGTGATGGTTTGCGCCGTGGGTCTGGTCCGCCACCAAGCTTACGCTGCCAAAATCTACGGCGCCATGCTGGCCGCGACGATAATCTGGAGCGTCTGGGAAGCCGGGCTCGATAATTGGGCGCTGATGCCCCGCCTGGCGGGTCCGGCTCTGGTCGGCTTGCTGTTCCTGGTGCCGGCTATCCACCGGGCGACGGGCGCTCGCCGCTGGTGGGTCGGCGGACCGGTGCTAGCGGCGCTGCTGCTACTCCTGGGCACGACGGTCCTCGCCCAGAGCCAGGAAAGCGGGCTGCCGCCGGCTGCGACAGTGACCCCGCCAGCGGGCGCCCCGACCGATTGGCGCAATTGGGGCAATGATCTGGGCGGTACGCGCTACGCCGCGATCCAGCAGATCAACCTTGCCACTGTGAGCAAGCTCAAACTCGCCTGGCGTTATGATTCCGATGTCCCGCCCGGCAAGCTCGTCAGCCTTGAAGCAGCGCCGCTGGCAGTCGATGGACGCCTCTATATGTGCATCGAATCCGGCACAATTGCCGCGCTCGATCAGGATACCGGCAAACGCATCTGGGAATATCGCGGTCTACCAAAAGGTTCTGCCCTGGCCGGATGGAAATGCCGTGGGATCGCCTATTATGCCGCGAAACAGCCGAAATCCGAGTGCCAGCGCAGCCTCTATCTGTCGACCGCCATCGGGCAGTTGATCGCGATCGACGCCGATACCGGCAGAGCCTGCAGCAAATTCGGCGACAACGGCATTGCCGATCTGAAAGCAGGGATGGGCCCGTTGCATATCGACGATGCGCTGCCGACATCGCCGCCGACTGTCGTCAATGGCGTGGTCGTCGTCGGCCAGAGCATCTCCGATTTCGGTTCGTTCGATTCACCTTCGGGGGTTATCCGCGGCTATGACGCGGAAACCGGCGCGCTGCGCTGGGCCTGGGATGCCGGGCGACCGCAGCAGACGATGCTCAAGCCCGGCCAGACCTATACAAGCGACACCCCCAATGCCTGGGGCGTGTTCAGCGGCGATGAGAAGCTGGGGCTGGTCTATGTCGGCACCGGCAACAGTCCGCCCGATTATTTTTCCGGATTTCGCTCCAAGATCGCCGACCAGTTCACCGACAATATCGTCGCCATCGATGTCGCCACCGGGCAACTTCGCTGGTCGTTCAGGACGGTCAATCATGATCTATGGGACTATGACATTGCCGCCCAGCCGGTGACCGTCTATCTCCCCACCGGACAGCCGGCACTGATCGTGCCGACCAAGCGCGGCGAGATATTCGTTCTCGACCGGCGCACCGGTGTGCCCATCGATCCGGTAATCCAGAAGCGCGTGCCGCAAGGCGGGGTGAAGGGCGAATGGAACGCGCCGAGCCAACCCTACACGACCGGCTTTCCGTCGGTGGCGGGGCAGGACTTGCGCGAGACGGATATGTGGGGCCTAACCCCGCTCGACCAGATGGCCTGCCGCATCCAATATCGCCGGGCAAATTATCAGGGCCAATTCACCCCGATCACCACCAGGCCGACCATTACCTATCCAGCCGTCGGCGGCGGCATTAACTGGGGCAGCGTCTCGATCGATACGCAACGCGGCCTGATGGTGGTCAACAGCCTTCATTTTGCCAACATCAACCGGCTGGTTCCGCGCAAGAAGGGCGAGCCGGCCAAGAGCGGTTTCGAAGGCGGCGTGATCATGTTTCCGCAAGCGGGAACGCCCTACACGATGGCATCCTTTCCCTTCCTTTCGCCGATCTACGCACCTTGCCAGAAACCACCCTATGGGACGATCCACGTCTTCGATCTGAAAACCCGAAAGCTGATATGGAGCAAGCCGCTGGGCACCGCCGAAGGCTCGGGGCCGCTCGGCTGGGCCAGCCATATCCCGCTGCGCATGGGAGCTCCCAATTTCGGCGGCGCGCTCACCACTGCGGGTGGATTGACCTTCATCGCGGCGAGCCAGGATAGTCGCATCCACGCTTACGATACGGCCAACGGTCGCGAAATGTGGAGCGCCAAGCTGCCCGCCGTAGGCGCGGCCATGCCGATCAGCTACGTTTCGTCACGCAGCGGGCGGCAATATGTGGTCATCGCTGCGGGCGGGCATTTCGCGATCCCGGGGCCAAGTGCCAGCGCCATCATGGCCTATGCCTTGCCAGATCGATGACCCGTATTCGGTGGGAGATGCTGCAAGATGCGAAAATTCACCTGGCTGGTCATGACCAATTGTACGCCCGGCGACGACGCCGAATTCAACCGCTGGTACGATGACGAGCATATTCCCGACTTGCTGCGCATTCCTGGCGTGGTCGGGGTCAGACGCGCACATCTGAATGCCAGCCAGTTGACGATGGCGGATGGGCCGCCCCGGTTATGCGCGCCCGATGAGATCGGGGCAAAATACGCCTATCTCGCCGTCTATGACATCGCAGCCGACGATCCCGTACCCGTGCTGGCGCAAGTCCGTGATCGCGCAGGGACCGATCGGATGCCGTTGTCGCCGACCTTCCTCGAAGCTTATACGGTTCTCTATGAGAATTTTTGAACCCGACTATTCTATACCGCCGTGTACCCGCCATCGATCGCTATACTCGCGCCCGTGACATAGGACGCCGCATCGGACAGCAGCCAGGCGACAACTTCGGCGACTTCCCCCGCCTGGCCGATACGCCCGGCCGGGTGCCCGGCTTCGACGATCTGGCGCAAACTCGGATGATCCTTGAGTGCCCCCATCAGCATCGACGTTTCGATCGCACCGGGCAAAATGGCGTTTATGCGCAGTCCCTTGCCGCTGTAATCGGCGGCGGCGGATCGCGTGACGCCGATAACGCCGTGTTTCGAGGAGGTGTAATCGGCCGAAGCGGCAATGCCGACCGCCCCCGCCGCCGATGACGAATTGACGATAGCTCCCCCGCCATGACGCAGCATCGCGGCTATTTCATGCTTGAGGCACAGAAATACGCCGGTCAGATTGACCGCGAGATTGCGTTGCCACTGCGCGAGCGGCGTATCGACGACACCGCTATGGCCGGTATCGATGCCCGCGTTGTTGAAGGCGCAATGCAGGCCGCCGAAATGCGCGATGGCAAAGTCGACCATCGCCACGACATCGTCTTCCTGGCTGACATCGGCGCGTAGGAAGGCGGCCGCGCCACCCTGGCGGCGAATATCGGTCTCCAGCGCCTTGCCGCGCTCCGCATCGAGATCGGTGATAATGATCTGTCCGCCCCGCGCCGCGCATAATCTGGCGGTCGCGCTGCCGATCCCTCCGGTGGCCCCGGTAATCAGCACCACGCGGCCGGTCAGGTCCAGGCGTTCATAGGCTCCAGTCATCGCTCGCTCTCCATTATCGGGTACCGTTACCGCGACGCTGTGGCGTCATTGCGTCCATGGGACAGGCGCGACCCGCTCGGCCATAAGATTGCGATTGCGTTCGCGGCCGGGCCGGGTGATTTGACGGCATGACTATCGATCATGCGCAAAGACGGCAATTCATAGCCAAAGTCGCTGTCGATCTGATCGCGACAGAGGGACTGGGTGCCGCGACCATCCGGCGCATTGCCACCGAGGCGCGGTTCAGTACTGCGGCCATCACCCACTATTTCGCCGACAAGCAGGAGCTGATCGTCTGGGCCTTTTCCCAGCTCTCCGCTTACGGCATCGAGCGGTTCGAAGAAGCGGCGGCGAGCGCGCCGGATGACATCGTCGCACCGTTGCTGACCATGGTCGCCTGGTGCCCCGACAATGTTCGGCGGTGGAAGGCTTACCTCGCTTTCTGGGACTGCGGCGCGCGCAATCCCGAGGTGGCTGCGTTGATCCGCCAGGGCACCGCAACCGGGCTCGCGCAGATCGAGGAACTGATCGAGCGCCATGGGCCGCCTGATCTCGATATCGCCAAGGCCAGCCGAATGATCAGTTCCTTCATTCAGGGCATGTCTATGCAACTTATCGTCGCTCCGCACGAACGCACCGCCGATGCGATGCGGGGGGAAGTCGAGGACATTGTCCGAATGGTATTGGGCATGGCCGTTTGACGCCTGACGGCAACGATAGCCGATATCATCGCCGTCCATCATTTGCTCCCGGCGAATGCCTCGGGGTGAGCCATGATCGCCTTGCCGGTTACCGCGTCGATGGGGAATGAGCCCATCTCGAAGACCGGATACCAATGCCTCCCGATACGGCGCAGGCAATCGCTCTGCCGAAACGACATGAATTGGTTGGTACCGTCATGGGCTGTGATCTTGAGATCGAGCCGCGAAATCTGCACGCCCATCCGGCCATCGCTATCGATCCTCAAGGCGGGAAGCTTGTATTCGAGGCTGCTGGCGGCACCCAGCACCGCATTGAAATAAGACCGCAGATCGGCAAGGCCGCGATGTTCTTTCGGCGCGGAAACGTCGAACAGGATGATATCGTCGCTGGGGCCATAGGTATCCATCGCCTGCTGGACGGTCGGCGTGACCGCATTGACTTCCAGCCAGTGTCTGATCTCAGCCTTTGCCGCCGCCGGCGATTGCACGATCGCCGGTACCACGGGCGCCCAGGCGAGCGGCCCTGCTACGCCGAGCGGGCCGGCCAGCAGCGGCCGGCCGCTTGCCATATCGACGGGCACTGACAAATGTTGCTGAATTATCCGCCAGCGGCCACCCGACTTTCGCCAGGCGTCCAGCTCGCGGACGGCCAAAGCTTGATGGCGACCATCCTGACGCTCGATGTCGAAGCGGACCACGCTGGCCGCGCAGGCCAGGGTTCCATCGGTGGCGACATTGATCTCGTCGATATGCGGTTCAACGGTTTTGACGCCGCGAAAACGTGATGCCAGCGCTGGCCGAAGCTGATCGCTGCCGGCTTGCCAGCCCGGCGCCCAGATCGTCACGGCGACGGCATCGGGCGCGTAAAATTCAAGCGCCCGCGCCACATCCGCCGATTTGTCGAGTGCGGTCTCGCTCGCGGTGATCCGGGCCACATCCTCGGGCCGATTGAAGCTTGGATCGATCGCAGGCGGCGCCGCACAAGCGCTTCCCATGATAGCCCCTACGACCAGGACGATCGCGCCGATTTCAAGAAGCTTGCGCTTGTGGTCCATCCTCACCTCCTCGATCGATATGGCCGCACCTGGGCGTGGCAGGTAACGCTGCAATATTCGCATAGGTGCTAGCGCTGGCACCGCTCGATCGCCCGGCGAACCACCGGCCAGCGCAGCCAATTTCGCAATCAGACCTTGGGAGGATTGGGCCATGAACGCAGATTTGCGAGAAATGCTGGATCATTTTCAGATCCGCAAAGTTCTCGCCACCTATTGCCGCGGCTCCGATCGTTGCGATGGCGCACTCGCCGCCAGCGTCTACGCCCAGGATAGCTGGGACGACCACGGCGTAATCCAGGCGCCCGGCCAGGAATTTGCGCAGCGGATGTGCCAGATGGTCATCGACACGACCGAAACGCTTTCGCACATGCTCGGCCAGTCGCTCATCACCATCACCGGGGATGAGGCCGGCGCCGAGACCTATTTCATGGCTACTTCCCATGATGCGGCGCCCGATGGCACGCCGATGTGCAATCACCTTGGCGGGCGCTTCGTCGACAGATTGGTGCGCGAGGAGGGGCAATGGAAAATCCGTCATCGCACGGTGCTGCGCGATTGGTCGGTGGCGCTGCCGGTCACGCATGACTGGGAATTGTCGCAAACCCTTCAGCACGGCGGGCGAACGCAGGCGGACTTGTCCTTTGCCGTGTTGGGCACGCTGGCTTCGGGATAAGTCCAAAGCCATTATCGGGCCGGTAGCGCATAAGCCATCACCGCTGACCCGGCGACGCCGCCGAGACCAGGATGGGCGCTCGACGCGATCACCACATATTGCCGCCCGGTCGCCTTCGACACATAGGTCATGGGATTGGCCGCGCCGATATTGGGCAAATCGGCGCTCCACAATTCGCGCCCATTGCCGATATCGATGCCGCGCAGCTTGCGATCCTGCGCAGCGCCGATGAATATGACGCCACCCGCTGTGACCAGCGAACCACCCAGATTGGGCGCGCCCATGGTGAACGGCAGATGCGACGCCATCCCGAACGGACCGGCCCAGGCGGCAGTGCCCAGCGGCTTGCTCCACCGTATTTTGCCGGTCTTGAGATCGATGGCAGTGATCTTGCCATAAGGCGGTTGCAGACAGGGCACGCCGATCGGGTTCTGGAAGATCGTGCGTTGCATCGCATAGGGCGTGCCGAGCTGTTCGAAGGCGAAGGCATCGGCATGTCCGCCGGATTTCTCCAGGCCTTTGATCCGGTCGGCTTCGGCGCGGGGGATCAGCCGGCCGATGTCGGGCATGTAGAGGCTGTTGGTAATCAGGATGCCGCGCGCGGTATCCACCGTGACGCTGCCCCAATTGACCCCGCCTGCCGAGCCCGGATAGAATATCGCCGGCTTGACGCCGGGCGGGGTAAAGTCGCCAGCATAACGCGCGCGCCGGAAAGCGATCCGGCACCACAGTTGATCGAACGGCGTCGCGCCCCACATCTGCGTTTCGCTCAAGCGGCCCCCGGCAATGTTGGGAAACGCGCTGTAAGGTTGAGTTTTGGCGGCCCAATCACCGGGTGCGGCACCTTGCGGGACCACTCGCTCAGTGACCGGATACAACGCATGACCGTCGCGCCGATCGAGCACGAAGAACTGGCCCCGCTTGTTGGCCACGATCATCGCCGGTACGCGGACACCACCCATAGGCAGGTCGAACAGCACCGGCTGCGAAGCCGCGTCATAATCCCACAGGTCGTGATGAACGATCTGGAAGGACCAGCGGACCTTGCCCGTACCCGTATCCAGGGCAATCACCGAGGTGGAATATTTTTCCGAGGCGGCGTTGCGGTGTGCTGCGAAATAGTCGGGTGTGCTGGTCCCCGTGGTAATATAGGCGAGTTTCAGCGCTTCATCGCCGCTGAACACGCCCCAGGCGTTGGGCGCGCCCTTGGTGTAGGTTTCACCCGGTGCCAATGGCTGCTGCGGATTCTGGCGGCCCGAATCCCAAGCCCAGCGCAACTTGCCGGTGGTAGCGTCGATACCGCGCACAACTCCGGATGGTTCCCCGACATAGAGACCATCGGTAACCCAGCCGCTGATCAGCGCTACGCCGTTGACGATGGTCGGCGGCGAGGTCGGATAGAAAATGCCGGCGGGGGCATCGCCCAGGCCCGCTTTAAGATCGACCGAGCCATTGTTGCCGAAGGACCGGCACAAGGCGCCGGTCTCGGCATCGACCGCCATCATGCGGGCATCCTGAACCCCGAATACTATCCGCTTCGGACAGTCGCGAGTGCCGGGCGGTGCTTCGAAATAGGCGACGCCCCGGCAAGTCGCGGCAAATCCCGCGAGCTGCGCGTGCGGATCAAAGCGCCACAACTGCTTGCCGCTGTCCTGATCGAGCGCGACAATGGTACTGCGATCCAGGCAGAGATAGAGCTTGCCATTGACGGCCAACGGCGTCGCCTCAAAGCTGTGATAGCCATAGGGAGCAACGTCGGAATCGAAGCGCCAGGCCGGTTTAAGCGTGTTGATATTGCCGGCGTTGATCTGCGAGAGCGCCGAGAAGCGGGTTCCGGCTAAGCTATGCCCCCAATCCCGCCATTCGCCGTGGGCATCGTCCGCCATCGCGATGGTCGTGGCTGATCGCAGCCCTGCGGACGGATCGGGGGCGAGCAGCCCGGCGCCTGCCAACGTCAGGGCGATGGCCAGCACGGGCACGCCGATCCACCATGCGCTCGCTGGCGCCGATGAGGACCGCACCGCCGGGATGAGCAATATCGCGCCAAGGACAGCGGGCGCCACTAACCGGGGAACCAGCGCCCAGCCGTTGAAGCCGGACTCCCCGAGCGCCCAGATCAGCGTCGCCACCAGCAGCAGGCCGAACAGGGGGAAAGCCCAGGACCGGTGCCACCCGATCCCGATCGCCGTGGCGACAAGCGCGATACCGGCAAGCGCATAATAGAGGCTACCACCCAGCAGCGCGAGTTCGATCCCACCTGCTGCCAAGCCAAGCCCGGCGATTGCTACCAATAATGCGAGCAAGCTGTTGAGCACCCGTTGAATTATCGAAGCCTTTGTGAGCGTTGGGCCCGTCATGCCGTTTTCGCCAGCAGCCGCGCCGGCAAGGCTCCGGTCGTTTCGCCATTTTTCTGAACGATCACGCCGTTGGCGATGGTGTAACGAAAGCCACCGGGCGCGCGGGTCAGGCGCGCGCCATCGGTCGGCAGATCTTCGACAAGATATTCGGCACCATACTCGAGTTCGGCGAGATCGAAGATGACGATGTCGGCGGCCTTACCCGGCGCCAAAATACCTCGATCGTGCAGGCCAAGCAGTTCGGCCTGGCGTCCGGACAAGGCATGAACGGCCTCTTCAACCGTCAGATCGCCGCGCTCGCGCACATAACGCGTCAGCAGCAACGTCGGGTCGCCAGCCGCGCAGAACATTTGCAGATGAGCGCCAGCGTCGCTGCCGCTCACGAATGTCAGCGGGCTTTTGAGCAGACGGGCGACGTCATCGGGCCTGGAATTGGCGATGGCGAAGATGAAGCTGGTGTCGAAGTCGTTCTCGATCAGCCAATCCGCCAGCACATCCGAGGCATGGCCGCCGCGTGCGACGATCAAGTCACGCAAGCTGCGCCCGATCCACGGCTTCAGCGCGTCGCAACCGACGGCGCCGATCCGAAGCTCCTCCGGCTTGGCAAAGGGGAACAGCACCGAGGCACACGTCTCGGCATCATGGCGGGCCCGCTCGCGCCATGCCGGGTCAGCAATGAGGTGGGCTTTCTCTCCACGTGAGGCTTGCACCAACTCATTCCAGGCGGGAACGCTCATCAGGCAGAGAGTGCTATCGAAACCGATCGCCATTTCGAACGGCCGTGGCGAGGCCATCCCGTAAAGCCGGCCTCCTTGCTCCTGCACCGATTGCAGGCAATCGAGGATGCGCGCCGACCGCTCCGGCTCGCTATCGACATGCACCACGATGTTGTAAAATCCGACCACCTGATGCGGGGCCAGAAAGCCGCCCACCCAGCGGATATCGTCGAGAAGATTGTCCAGCACGTCACCGCGCGGCACGAACTGAAAGATCGCCTGGTGGCTGGCCAGCACCTCGCACATCGCCGCCATTTCGGCATCATTGGCGAGGCAGGATGGCACGGACCGCCCCTGCCGATCCTTGTCGAACAGCGAAAACGACAAGCCATAGGCGCCCGCGCTCAGCGCCCGATCCAGTTCTGCGGCCATCGCCGCAATTTCCTGCGGCGTCGCGCCCCGCTCCCAGGCGGCAGCGCCCATGACATAGAGGCGGATCTGCGAATAGCCGACCAGCGAGACGAGATGGACGCCCAGTTCCAGCTGGCTCAGGGCTTGCGCATAGTCGGGATAGCTCTCCCAACGCCACGGGATCGCCGCGTCGAGAAGGTTCTTCGGCACATCCTCGACATAGCTGAAGATATCGGTCTGGCTGTCGCGGTCGGCGCTGCGAATGGGCGCCAGGCACAGCGAGCAATTGCCGATCACCACCGTCGTCACGCCATGCTGGGGCATGGGATCGCACCAACGGTCCCAGAAAATCGCCGCGTCGTAATGGGTGTGTGAATCGATAAAGCCAGGCGCGACGAAAGCGCCGTTTACCGCGATCACCTCTTCGCCCTGCGGGGACAGGTTTGGCGCGATTTCGACGATATGACCATCGCGTACCCGAATATCGCTGACACAAGCCGAGGCTCCGGTGCCATCGACGACGATGCCGCCGCTGATCAGCAGACCAGCCATGTACCTGTCTCCCACATTATCCGCGTCTCGTAACCAATCCGCGAATTGCTTTCCGGCTCAGGTGCGATTTTTTTGTGAGGCGCGATAGTGGGTTCGCCAATCAGGCAAGTCAATGTTCACCAAAGGACAAAGAAAAATTGAAACAAGTGTTTTGTTTTGAGTATTTTATAACAGTTGTTGTGCTTATTTATGTTGACGAGTCGGCGATCGCCACTAATGCCGTTGGCATCTTGGCTTTCGCGTGAGCACCTGAAGACCGCAGTCCGGTCGCGCGCCGATCAGGTATCGCGCAAACCACAAATTACCGTTGATTTATAAAGATAAAATATCGCGGAGAATTGCAATGCTAGCGGAAGTGGCGGATGATGCGATTGGTTATGACCCCTTCGATGTGACCGTCATGTCAAATCCATTGCCGTATTATGCGTAACTTCGAGAATTGGGCGTTCCCTATTTTACAAAGAAATACGATACTTATTGGTTATCTAAATTCGATGATATTATAGAGATGTTGAATGTCAGCCCAGATATACTGATATCGTCGGAATCTTCCATCCCCATGCCTGAGGTGCTTTTGCAGCATCACGCCGGGGAGCCGCCCAAGGCGTCGCTGAACCCGATGGCGCCGATGACATTGCTGCACAATCCGCATTATCGCGACATCCGCTTTGCCCACGCTCGCCCGTTCAGCGCCGGCGTCGTGAAAGCGATGGAGGACGGCGTGCGGCAGCGCTGCGCCCGCCTGCTCGACGATCTGCTGCCGCGCGGCAAGTTCGATCTGTTCCTCGATTACGGCGGCATGGTCAGCGCTTTGCTGACCTGCGAATTGTTCGATATCGATGAAAGCCATGCCGAGGATATCCTGACCTCGGTCAATGCGATCACCATGTATGACCCCGACAAAGGGGGTGTCGATAACAGCCTGTTCTTCTCCAAGCTCAAGCGCTTCATGGTGCCGGCCATTGCGCGGCGGCGCGCGGCGGGCCCCGATGGCAGCATGGCGATTTTCGACGGGCTGCTATTGTATCGAACCAAGCCCGATGGGCGCCTGCTGACCGACGATGAGATTGCCGACGAGCTGACTTGCGCCTTTATCGCCAACACCGAAACGCCAGGAAAAGTGGCGGCGCAAGGGCTGCTCGAACTGGTGAAGCGGCCGGAACAACTCGCCGAAGTCCGCGCCGACCTGGCGACGAATGCGCGCATCGCCACGGAGGAGATGCTGCGCTACAGCGCGCCCGCGCAATGGTTTTTGCGCACCGCGCATGCGGATGTCGAAGTCGCCGGGATCCAGCTTCGCGCCGGACAGCGCATCGCCGGGCTGGTCGCCTGCGCCAACCGCGACGAGCGGGAGTTTGCCAACGCCCAGGAATTCATCTGGAACCGCCCGATCAAGCGGCAGCTCGCCTTTGGCCTGGGGCTGCATCACTGCATGGGGCTGCATATCGCCCGGCTGCAGATCCGCGTGGCGGTCGAGGAATTTCTGAAGCGCGTCACCGCCTATCGCTTCCCGCTGGAAGAGGCGGTGCTGCGACCGAGCTACTTCCACTGGGCCTACAGCAGCTTACCGGTAGAAATCCTGAGCTGAACAAAAATCACAATGGTGCAGCAGCGCAAGCCTGGACAATGGGGAGAATGAATTGACTCAGCATAAGGTGGCGTTCGTTACGGGCGCGAGTTCGGGCATTGGTCGGGCGACTGCGGAAGCCTTCCTCAAGGCGGGCTACGCCACCGTGCTGGCCGATCGTGACGCGGCAAACGGGGAACGAGCAGCCGAGGAGCTTGGCCCGCTTGGCGAATGTCTGTTCGTCCCCTGCGATGTTGTCGAGGAAGCATCCGTGCAGCAGGCGGTCGATCGCGCCGTGGCGAAGTTCGGCCGGATCGACGCGGCATTCAATGGCGCGGGCATCGATGGCGATCGGGCGATCCTGACCGAATGCACCCCGGAAAACTGGCAGCGGATCATGGCGGTCAATCTGACCGGGGTGTGGCACAGCATGCGCTGCGAGGTGCGCCAGATGCTGAAGCAGGGCGGCGGTGCAATCGTCAATTGCGCGTCGAGCGCGGGGCTGGTGGGAACAGTGATGCTGCCCGCTTACGTCGCCTCGAAACATGGCGTGGTCGGCCTGACCAAGAACGCCGCGCTCGATTATGCGCGGGAGAATATCCGGGTGAATGCGGTCTGCCCCGGCATGATCGATACGCCGATGTGGCAGCGGTCGATCTCGCCCGAGCTGACCGCGCAGCTGATGGAAACCGACGTGTTCGGGCGGCTTGGCAAGCCTTCCGAGATTGCCGCAGCGGTGGTGTGGCTGTGCAGCGAGAGCGCCAGCTTCGTGAACGGCCACGCGATGGCGGTGGATGGTGGGCTGACGACCCAGTGATCCCGCTTGGTCTGGTTCGGAAGCGGCTCTCGGCCGGCTACAATTCACGGAGTATCGAGCATGTCGGGTGATGAAATTGCTACCATCGTCAATCTGATTAACCTCTATCCGGTCGCAGTGGATGCGCAGAACTGGGATTTGCTCGATCAGGTTTTCACCGATGACGTTTGCACCGATTTTGGCGGGCCAGCGGTGTTCCACGGGCTCGCCGCGCTCAAACAGGCTTTCGCTGCGATCCATGAGCCCTTTGCGGCCACGCAGCATGTCACGACCAATCATCAGGTGGTGCTGATCGATGACGATACCGCCAGCTGCCTCAGCTACGTCCATGGCCGCTTCATTCGCGATGTCCCGGATGGCGGCAATATGTTCGAGTCCACCGGGTGGTACGACGACCAGCTGGTTCGAACCGAGCATGGCTGGCGCATCCGCCATCGCGCGTGCCGAACCGTCTGGTCAGGCGGCAATCCACGGGTCTTGCAGACTTCCCCCGATGTCAACGCAGAGGCGGCGCTGCATTCGCTGCACAGCGAAGCGCGGGCGGGGCACGTCTCCCATCTTGAGAAACTTCGCCACGCAGCCCGCTAAGCGCGGCTCGGCGCAAGCCTGCTCTGCTTGCAGCAAAGGAATACAATGCCGACAAATAGCCTGCAGCATGGCCTGTTCATCGCGCCGTATCATGACGTCGATGAAAGCCCGACGATCGCCCTGCGCCGCGATATCGAGATCGTCGAATGGGTGGAAAAGCTCGGCTTTGCCGAAGCCTGGTTTGGCGAGCATCATTCGACCGGCTGGGAAACCATCTGCTCGCCCGAACTGATGATCGCAGCGGTGGCCGAACGAACCAGCCGCATTCGCCTCGGCACCGGGGTGGTGTCGATGCCCTATCACAATCCGCTGATGGTCGCGAACCGCATACTGCAGCTCGATCACATGACTCAGGGGCGGGTGATGTTCGGCATGGGCCCAGGGCTGTTGCCGACCGATGCCGACATGATCGGCGTCGAGGTCAAGTCGCTGCGCGAGAAATTGGCGCAAGTGGCGGAGATCATCGTCCCGCTGCTGTCCGGCGAGGAGGTTACTCACCAGACCTCGTGGTACACGCTGAACAAGGCCCGCACGCATCTGTTGCCTTACACCAAGCCGCATCCCGAAATCGTCGTCGCCAGCGCCATCACCCCATCCGGCGGCATGCTGGCGGGGAAGTACGGCTTTGGCATGCTGTGCGTCGCCGCAACCGAGACCGCGGGTTTCGATGTGCTCGACGAGAACTGGAAAATCGCCCGGCAGATTGCCGCGGAAAACAACCTCGCCATGGATTCCCGCCAATTGCGGCTGGTCGTGCCCATGCATATCGCCGCCACGCGCGAGCAGGCTCGCGCCGACGTCAAAACCGGCCTGGCCCGTTGGGTGGAATATTTCGACCGGGTGGCGCCCGCCGGAATGCGCGGCATGTCGGGGGGCGATCCGGCCGATATTTTAGTCGCGTCCGGGCGAGCGGTGATCGGAACGCCGCAAGATGCCGTCGCCATGATCGAGAAGCTTCAGGCCAAGCAAGGCGAATTCGGCGTGGTGCTGTTCCAGGCACATAATTGGGCGGAATGGGAAGCGACGAAGAAGAGCTACGAACTTTATGCAAGGTTCGTGATGCCGCATTTTGCCCAGACTAACCGGAACCGTCAAAATTCCTACAACGACCTCGCCAGCGCCATCGATCGGCTGGAAGCAGAGCGGCAAAAAGGCGCCGATGCTGCGTTCAAGGCGTGGGAGGAGAAAACCGGGAAATCCACTTGATCGCCGCTTTGGCGTGGAAAGAGGCGAGCGCGCGATGAAGAAATTCACTAATCACGTCGATCATGTGGCGTGGATATCCCGCCTGGAAAATCTCGATGCCAATCTTGCCCAACTCGAACGATTGGCGGGCACGACGCTGACTCGATTCGAGCGCGCCGATATGGGTGTCATCATTTGCGTGAACTGGCAGGCCGGCCTCGAAGTGCTGGCGCCACTCGCCCAACGCACCGAAGCCAATGGTTTCATGCATGACTGGCTCGATGAACGCGGCGAAGGGGTGATGTTTGTCATTTTCGGTGTCGCCGATCTTCAGCGCCACCAAGCCAGGCTGGCGGCGCTGGGCATCGCGGTTGGGCCCGAAGTGCACGACCACCCCCATTCGCCCTGGCATCACCAGCTGGTGCTGAAGGAGCGGATCGCGGGCACGGTGATGAACAGTTGCTTCGTCTTGGGAGATATCGCTTACGCCGACGACATCGTCGCTTTTGGTGACGTCTAAGTGTCTGACCCGAAACTTCGTTTCGGATAGTCGGTACCGGCCCGCTCCCCCGGGTTGGTACCGCCCACAGGGCACCTAATCGGGTGGTTGGGCCGGGGGAGCGGGACGGCACAGACTTCGAAATTAGCGCAGCTAATTTCGGGTCAGACTCTAATACCAAGGGGCATTGAGAGCGCACTACCAACCTTGTCCGCACCGGCAACTTTAGTAGCTTATGGCTTAAATCACGTGTTGTATTCTTGCGGCCCCTCGCCACCCAACGTAATCTTCTTATGGCGTAGAATAAAAAAAATGGGAGGGGTGTCATGAAAATTAGTTCGGTGCTTTTAGTAACCAGTGCGCTCGCTGGGTGTATCTGGTCGTTGCCCGCAATCGCGCAATCGGCCAGCGGGGCAAGCAGCATCGACGCTGGTGACATCATCGTAACTGCGCGCAAACGCGCGGAATCTTCACTCAAGGTGCCGGTCGTCGAAGCGGTCTTGCCTGCGGACGTCCTCGCGAAATCGCAGGTCGTGGATATCCACGGCATCGCCAATCTGGTCCCCGGCCTGACGCTCGGCGATTCCGTGCTGACGGTCGGTACGCAGATTTCGCTGCGCGGGATCGGCACCAGCTCGCTCGATGCCGGCGTCGATCAGTCGGTGTCGGTCAATATCGATGGCATGCAGTTCACGCAGGGTTCGACCTTCAACGTCGGCTTGTTCGACATGAACAACGTCGAAGTGCTGAAGGGGCCGCAGGCGCTGTTTTACGGCAAAAGCAGCCCGGGTGGCGTGATCGCCATCCACACCAACGATCCCGGGCCCAAGCCGGAGATCATCGGCACCATGAGCTACGGCCTCGAAGCCCACGAAAAGCGTGGCGAATTGGTGGTTTCCGGACCGGTGACCGATACGCTCGGCGTGCGCCTGGCCGGAATGGTATCGGGTGACGACGGCTATTTCTTCAACGACGCGACCGCCGAGCCCGGCACCGGTGCCAAGACCCCCGGTCCGCGCTACAATATCAACAGCGATTATGTTCTGCGGGGCACGGTGGTGTGGAAGCCGACCAGCGATTTCACCGCCCGGCTGAAGGTCAACCACGCTTATAACAAGGTTATCGGCGGCGGCGAAACTCTGGGAAGTTGCCCCACGGGCAACATTGCGGGCTTCCCATCCTTCATCAACCCCAGCGATCCGTGCCGCCACCAGCGGACGGTCTATCTGGTCGATGTCGATCCGGCAGCTTTTCCCAATGTGCCAAACAATGGCACCCCGTTCATGCGCAATATTTCGAATTTCGGCACGCTCGATCTGACCTATAATTTGAGCCCGCATATCGACATCAAGTCAACGACCGGCTATGCCAGTATCAAGACTAACGGTTTCATCAATGGCACCGATGCCGGTTATTCCGCGCCGCCGATCATCGCGATCGACGAATTTTCCCGGCGCGATTTCACCCAAGAGGTGCGGCTCGAATCCGACTTTTCCGATATCCCGGTCAACTTCCTGGTAGGCGCGTTCTATCAGCGCGCCAGGATGAAGCAGCTTGTCGACGTTGTTGGCGATATCGACATTTTCGGTCCGATTCCAAACCAGGAAACGCTGACGGCGGGCATCAACAATATTCGGATCAGGGATACCTCGCTATTCGGCCAGTTGCGCTGGAAGCCGTTCGAGAAACTGGAAATCGCCGGCGGCGCTCGCTGGAGCGATGAGAAGCGGCATGACGATGCCTCAAGCCTGACATCGCTCTACGCAACGCCGGTGCCCACCCCGCTTGCTAATCCCAACGTCAATTCCAAGAAGGTGTCACCGGAAGTGACGCTGACTTACACCGCGACCGATGATCTGACCGTGTTCGGTGACTTCAAGGAAGGCTACAAATCCGGGTCGTTCATCATCACCATCCCAGCCGCTCTTCCCGTCAATGGCGTACCCCAAGATAATTCGTTCGGCGACGAGAAGATCGTCGGCGGCGAGTTCGGTATCAAGTCTCGGCTGGCGGATCGCGCGATCAACCTCAATCTCGCCGGTTACTACTATAAGTACACCGGCCTTCAGGTGGGCGCCAATACCATCGCCCAGAACGATATCCCGACGATCCAGACCATCAATGCCGGTGCCGCGAAAATCTACGGCGTGGATTTCGACATGTCGTATCGTCCTCCACAGGTCGAAGGTTTGACGATGCGGTTGGCGGCCAACTGGAATCACGCCCGTTTCACCCAGTTCAATAACGCCGAGTGCAGCGGCGGCGAAACGATCGCCGATGGGTGCAATCTCGACTTAAACCCGAGCACAGGGTTTTACCAGGCACAAAATCTGGCTGGCCTGCCACTACCCAAGGCACCCGACTGGCAGCTCAATGCCGGCGTGAATTATGAAATGCCGATCGGGCATGGCTGGCGCGTCAATTTCGGGGCGACTGGCGATTATTCATCAAAGTTCCTGAACGACCTCGGCAATCGCCCCGACATGTATCAAACCGCCTTCTTCAAGCTGGGCGCCAATATTACCGCCAAATCGGAAGACGGGATGTACGAACTCTCGCTGATCGGCAACAATCTGACCGACAAATATACCGCCGGCAATTGCGTGAACTTTTCTGCGGCGACCGGTTCCGTGTTGCTGGCGCCCGAGACCGGAGGCCCTGGCCGTAACTTGGCGAATGTGGACGATCTGGGCTGCAGCGTCGATCCGGGTCGGCAGGTGTATCTGCGCCTGACCATCCGCCCTCTGGCGCGATAGGAAATGATCCTTCCCCATTCCCACGCAAGGGGATGGGGATCGGGACATAAATGGGAAACGAGATGAGCAGCTCACACGCCGGCGCGATGCTGGCGAAGGTTCGCGCCCTGGGTCCGATCATCGAGGCCCACGCCGCCGGCAATGAACTGGCCACCCAGATCGCCGACGAGGTGGTGGAGTTGCTGCGCAGCGCAGGCGTCTTCGCGCTCATGGTGCCGCGCGAACTGGGCGGCAGCGAAGCGCCTCCCGACGTGCTGATCGATGTCATCCGCGAACTGTCCTATCATGACGGTTCGACCGGCTGGTATGCGGGCGCCGTGATGACCGCGGGCGCGGTATCGGGCGCGTGTCTGGGCAGCGAGGCGATTGCGGCGCTTTATCCAGCCAGCGGCCCACTGATCTGCGCGGGCCAAGCCGCGCCCACCGGGCGAGCCGAGCGCGTCGCCGGGGGCTATCGCATCTCCGGCAAGTTCAGCTTCGGCAGCGGCTGTCCGGCTGCAGCATATCTCGTCGGTGGCTATGTCGTTCATGCGGATGGAGCGCCGGTGATGGGCAGGCATGGTCAGCCGATGATGCTGATCGGCTTTGCTCCCCGAGAAACCGTGAGCTTTCTTGGTAACTGGCACGTCCTGGGTCTGCGCGGCACGGGCAGCTATGATTTCGAAGTCGCAGACCAGATCCTGCACGAGGATTTCTTCATCGAGGTCGCCGCACCGACAGTCCGACGCGGCGGGACTTTGTACCGGATGGGCTTCATGGCCCTGCCGGCACTGACTCACGCGTCTTTTGCGCTGGGTTGCGGGCGGCGGATGCTCGACGAATGGGCCGCATTTGCCCGCACCAAGCAACGGGCGCCGGGGCAGTTCGTACATCAAACACAAACTTTTCAGCGTGATTTCGCTGTTGCCCATGCCGAACAGCGCGCTGCGGAAGCTTATGTAAGACGCAGTTTTGCCACTTTGTTCGAGGCTGCGGACCAAGGCCACACCATCAGCGACGACATGAAGCTGGACGGCCGATTGAGCGCCTCGCATGCCCTCGCGACCGCCGCCCGGATCGCCCAAACCGCCTTCGCCTCCACCACCACCTCTGCCTTGCGCAATGGCAACGCGCTGCAACGCTGCTTTCGCGACATTCATGCCGGGAACGCCCATTTCCTGACGAGCGAGCAATCGTTTATCGACGCCGGCAAGGTACTAGGCGGTGTGGAGGGAGCCTCGGTCATCTTCTGACCATTTCCGTGTTCCATTCATCACCCGAGGTCAGCCGCTCAGGTTTTGATGAGCGCGCTCGCCAATTCACGCCATGGACCGCGAGCGGAACTCACCGCCAGTGTCGTTGACCCCGTAAAGACCTGCAGGCAAACATGATTTGCGCCCGCATCGACAAACCGATCGCTCGCGCCTGAGATCTCCTGGTCGGTAAAGCCGAGCCGGCGCCAGTTCGTTGCATCCTGCCTGACCTGCAACGGCTTAGGACGCGGCACGAGAAGGTATGACCTTCCGTGCGACGTCCCTTGGCATCATTGCCCGAAGCTATATTTGGCCCTGAAGCCGAACATGCGCGGCGGTGCGTAGAAGGTGTCCTCGAAGCCCGCCGAACCCAGGGCGTTGCCGACGCTGGTCTTGATCGCCGCATTGGTGACGTTGGTCATAAAGAAGGAAAGATCCAGCGGGCGGCCCATGACGTGATCCCAATTCACATTGAGGTTGACCAGATTCGACGCTGGCAGGAGCCCGGGATCGTAACCGAAGACCGATGCTGACGGTACGGAGTAGCTCTTTCCGGCAACGGTCCACGAAAGGGTGTCATCGGCGCGGGTGGCATATTGGCTGCTGGTATAGACATAGGTCAGCCCCACCGAAAGCTTCCCGACTTTCCGGGGCACCGGCAGATTCACAGTAGCCGTCGCGGTGAATTCGTTCTTGGGGGACAGCGCCAGCGGACCGCCCACCACCGAGGTCGGTATCAGCACCGAATACGGCGAGCCGGCTGGAAGAGTGGGAAGATTGATGCTCTGGAGCTTGGTGTCGAGCAAAGTATAGCCGACCTGCAGCTTGAAAGTGTCGAACAGCGTGGTTGCTGCATCGACTTCCAGACCATCGATGCGCGACTTGCCCGCATTGACCTCGGGTTGGCTGCCATTGAAGCCCGCAACGTCGGAAATCGCGTTGACGGCAATCTGCTGATTGTTGAACTTGTTGTAGAACCCGTCGATGTTGAAATAGCCACTGATATCCGAACCCTTGAAACTGAGCTTTGCGCCCAATTCATAATCGTCGACTTTTTCCGGGTTCCAGCCTTCCAGCCCGATGGAGGTGAGATTCAGACCGCCCTGACGATAGCCACGGGCATATTTGGCGTAGAGCAGCGTATCATCGTTCGGCTTGTAATCGACATCGATCAGCCAGGTCGGTGCGTGGGATTTCGCCTCGGGCGGATAGTAAGCGCATTGGCTGGGGTTGGTCACAATAAACGGGGTGCCGGGCTTCCCGGTGTAGAAATGCACCACATCGTTGCAGTACCTGTAATTTACGCCAGCGCTTCCCGGCCGGAATGTAATCCGGGTCGATTCACCCAGCGCCTTGGTATCGTCCGAGGTATAGCGGATACCCCCCGTCAGGCTGAGCTTGGAGGTCGCCTTGTAAGTCGCCTGGCCATACACCGCTTTGGAATAGAACCAGAATTTGGTTTCCGACTGCTGCGTGCTGGCCGCTCCCAATGGATTACTGCACTGAAGCTCGATCTGATTGCTGCAGCTCAGGAAGGTTGCGCTATAGCCGGTACTGAAACCGCCGAGAGGGACGCTGTTCGATAGATATCCGCCAGCCTGCCAGGTCAATTTTGAATCGGCTGATCTACCTTGGAATTGAAGTTCTTCGGTAAAGGTAGACTGAGAGGCGGTGTCTCCATAAGGATTTGTACCCAGCCTGACATAATTGAACGGAACACCGGCGGCCGTGGCGAAATTATCGCTATAAAGACTGAAACTATCATCTTCCTTATATTCAGAATAGCTGGCGATATTCTTGATAGTCAGCGTGTCGCTTGCCTGCCATGTCGTCTTATTTATAACTTGCCAGATATCTATCTTTATCCGCGGATTGGGAAGGTTGACCTCGACATCCCAGGGACCATCCCCGCGCGCATTCTGCCGCGCGATCTGCGTGCATGCCGGAGGGGCGGTCAGGCTTGCGCCGGCGGAAAGCGCGAAGGCGGGCGTCGAGCCACTGGCCGGGACGATACCGTTCGACAGGCAGTTGTCGATTTTGCCGGCGAAGCCATCCCCGAAGGAATTGCTATAGGTTGCGATCGTGTAGTTTTCGAGGTTAGGCGTCAGATTGGCGACAATGCTCAGACGACCGGCGAAATAATCGGTGCTGTCAAAGGCGCTCGGACCAACACCCGAATGGTTGATCATATAACCGTTGCGCTTTTCGCGGTCGAAATCGAGGCGTACCTTGAAGGTATCGCTCAGCGGGATGTTGAGCATCCCCTGCCCGCGCAGCATGCCATAGTCGCCCGCCGACCCTTCCAGATATCCTTCCCATTTGTCGGTCGGCTTCTGAGGCACCAGCAATACCGATCCACCGGTCGTATTGCGGCCGAACAGCGTGCCTTGCGGGCCTTTCAGCACTTCCACGTTTTGCAGGTCCGTAGCGCTCGGTCACCGATAGCGACGGGGTGTAGGCGGCAAGATGCTCCAGGCGCGCGGCTCAGCCTGCCTTGATTTCGATAATGCCCAAAGGCTGCTCGCCCGCAAAGAAGCGATCGAGATTCTTGCGGATGAGCTGGCCGATGCCGCGCTTGACGCCGGTGGCGTGGCCGCCGACATGCGGCGTCAGGACGGCGTTAGGGATATCGCGCCAGCGTTCTGCCGGGGTCGGCTCGCTTTGGAAGACGTCGAGAGCAGCGCCGCCGAGCCGGCCTGCCTTCAGCGCCGCGATCAGCGCATCCTCGTCGATGATGCTGCCGCGCGAAATGTTCGAGATCAGGCCCTGGGGGCCGAGCTTGTCGAAGATGGCATCGCCGATCAAATTGCGATTGCTGGCATCCGCGCGCGCCGCGACGAACAGGATGTCCGCCCATTCCGCCAGATCGCCGAGATCCGCCATATAGGGATAGCGCGTGTCCTTGGGGCGTGGTCCGCTCCAGCGGATCTGGTCGCAGCCGAAAGCCGTCATCCGCTGGATTATCGCCAAACCGATTGCGCCAAGGCCGAACACGCCGATATTCAATTCGCGCAACGAGCGGCGCGTCGGGATATGCCAATTGTCCGAGCGGATGGCATGATCGTGTTGCATGGTGCGTGAATAGAGCGTCAGCGTAATCGACACGGCGTGATCGGCGACATCCTCGGCGGTGATGATCGCCGAATTGCTGACGATGATGCCGCGCTCACGAGCATAGGCGCGATCGATGCCTTCGCAGCCCGAACCGCACGCAATGATATATTCGAGGCTGGGCAAGTGCTGGAGGATTTCCGCGTCAAGCTTTCGCGGCCCGCTGGAGATGATGACGCGCGTCTCGCCGTTGATCGGGTCCGCCGCATCGAAGGTGCGCAGATCATAAGCATCCCCAATCTCGGAGATAGCCCAACCGGGCACTTCATCCGTCTTTACGATCGGCGCCGTGTTCACCGCCGTTTCAAGCTTCGCCTCGATCATGTTCCTCTGCCCTCCCTCTCTTCGTCTATCCGCGGCTAGCCGCAATCATCCGCTAAACGGCTAATGACCTAGCCGGCTACGAACTCCGGTCGGTTGAGCCGGAACAGGCGCGCGGCATTGCCGCCGATGATGTCGGCCTTTTCGGGTTCGCTGATGTCGATGTCCCTGAACAGGTCTTTGATGACATTCTTGCTGTTGGGAAAGGTGCCTTCGTGATGCGGATAGTCGGCACCCCAGATCAGCGCCTGGGTACCGGTGACCGAACGGGACATGATACAGGCGCGATCGGTCTGGAATGAGCAAGCCACCTGGCGCGCGATGATTTCGCGCGGCATCAGTGACAGCTTCGGCCGCACGAAGGTGTCGTGCGCCACGTAAATCTCATCCATCCGCTCGGCGAGAGCGGCAAGCCAGCTGGCGCCGCTCTCGATGAAACATATCTTCGCGCCAGGGAAGCGGTCCAGCACGCCGCCGGAGACCAGGGCGCCGATCGTCACCATCCCGTCGCAGGCCTGGATCATATAGTTCATGACCGCGCCGCCCGGGCCACGGAAGCTCTGCAGGTTGAGCCGGCCAGTGCCGCCATGCATGGCGAAGACGATGCCGAGACGCTGGCCGGCCTCGAATACCGGATCCCACACGTCGCTGGTGTAACGCGGCAGGCCATTGCCCTCGTCGATCAGGCTCGGCAGCATCGCCGCGGTAAAACCGAGCTTGGCCAGCCGCACCATCTCGGCGACGGTATTGGCGAAATCGCGGACCGGCAGGATACCGCAGCGCACGAAAGTATCGGTGTGGTCCTTGAGGAGACTGTGGCACCAGTCGTTATACAGCTGGGCGGTCGCGAGTTCGGCCTCGGCGTTCTCGATCATATAGGCGGGCAGGCCCAGGCTGGGGAACACGATCTCGGCATCCACCCCATCCAGCGCCATGTCCTTCAGGCGATATTCCACTTCGCGGTTGCCGCGGCGATCGGCTCGGCCAAAGGGTTCGCCATCCGGGCCGAGACGGGGCCGAGTGGGTGCGATGGCCGTGCGGTTCAACACCTTGTCACCCGCCAGCGAATAGATGAATTCGTCCCGCTTCTCGCTGTGTAGGCCAAAGCGCTGCAAGGATGGCGGCAAGCCGGCGCTGAACAGATCGGTGGGCTCGACCAGGTGGCCATCGGCGCTGAACACGAAACTCATCACTTTTCTCCATCGGTCTTGAGCGGTTAGGCAATCGCGTGCCCGGTAGTTCAAACGGGGGGTGGGTTCTGCAAACGGAACACCGGCACGGTGGCGTTAGCGGCGGGCAGCCAATCCATCTCGACGAGCGCGTCGATTTTCACCTCTTCGGGCGCTGCATCGATCAGCGCGGACACCAGCCGCACCCCCGGCGCGCCTTCGAAGGTCACCAACGCGGGTATCCGCACTTGCGGGGGAGCATCCTTGTCGGGGCCGGCGACGGGCAGGATCGTAAAGGAGTAGATGCGCCCTTGCCCCGGCGCGACCCATTCCACTTCCTGCGAGCGGCATTCCGGGCAGAAGGGCCCCGCCGGCCAGCGGAAGGTGTTGCAGGCGCCGCAGCGCGGCAGGACCAGCCGATGCTCGGCAGCGGTATGCCAATAAGGCTCGCTCCACACGTCCATCGGCACTTCGAACGCGGACAGGTCCGGGGTTATGCTGCGCGTGCTCATCGTTCATTACTCAGAATGGCGCCCGACATCAGAACCGGCGCCGGGCCTCCGGTGACGAGCGCCCGTTTTGCGCCCTTGATCTGGTTGGTCGCGGTGCCGCGCATTTGCTCGACCGCTTCGCGAACATGCGTCATGCCGACGATATAGCCCTCGGAAAGATGGCCACCGTGCGGATTGATCGGCAGCGAACCATCGAGCCGGATCGCGCCGCTTTCCACGAAAGGGCCGCCCTCGCCCGCGCCGCAGAAGCCGTAATCTTCCAACTGCATCAGCACCATCGGCGAGAAGTGATCGTAGATCATCGCGACATCGATGTCCTGTGGGCCCACGCCCGTCAGTTCGTAGAGGCGCTTGGCGACGGCGCCCGCCCCCGCGGTGGTAAAGGTGTCTTCCGACTGGTTAAGCCAGAAGAAGGCCCGGCCCCAATCGCGCACGCCGACATGCGCGGCCCCGGTGATATGGACCGGCGGATGCGGCATGTCGGCAGCGCGCTCGTCACTGGAAACGACAAAGGCCAGCGCGCCATCGGTTTCCAGGCAGAAATCGAGCCGGCACAGCGGATCGGCCAGCATCGGTGAGGCCATATAGTCATCGAGCGTGATCGGCTTGCGGCGGATCGCCCC
Source organism: Sphingomonas palustris (assembly GCA_026225215.1). Classification (GTDB taxonomy): domain Bacteria; phylum Pseudomonadota; class Alphaproteobacteria; order Sphingomonadales; family Sphingomonadaceae; genus Novosphingobium; species Novosphingobium palustris. The sequence continues at coordinate 55,286 of JAMFSI010000100.1, forward strand.
TTCGCGGGTGGATGCAGCAATACGCGAGGCCATGACGATTTCGCCGAAAGCTTCGCGCCGCGTGCCGTAGCGATGCATGTGCCGGCGCACCATCAGCGCCATCGCCTGCCCCGGGCCGCCGAGACCGGCGATAGCGTGGAAGACCCCATCGGGCGTCAATCCCAGCATGCCCAATGCCTGCCCGTAGCGCTTGCCGACATTCTGCGAGGCGCCGATGCAGACGATGTTTTTCGCCCGCCCGCTATCGACCCCCATTGCCGCGAGATCGAGCATGCCCGCCATGCCGCTGCCATAACCGGAAACGCAATGCGAAAAGGTCAGATTATCGAGACCGATCTGCTGCATGATCATGCTCGGATCGAAGCCGCCTGCGAAAAATGCCAGCCCATCGATATCCGATAGCTTCAGACCAGCATCGGCAACCGCCGCCAGCACCGCATGGTCGATCAGCTCGAACACTGTCTGCGGCGCGGAGGTGCCGCGGAAGTAATATGGCGTGGCGCCAACGCCAACGATCGAGGCCTGGTTCTTCATAGCGGTAGCCCGGACTTGAAGGGTCGAGATGTCACAGATTTTTCCTTCATGCGATTTTGTGGTGATTTGTCTGGAGGGTTAGCCGCCGGCATGGCCAAAAGCTGGCGCGCCATCGGCAATATCCGCAGCTCTTCGGCGTACCGAAAGCACCAGCACCGCCGCGAGCATCGAGAGAAAAATGAAGGTCACGAACATCAGCCGATAATTACCGGTGCGGTCGAACACCTCGCCGCTGAAGCGATAGGCGCAGGCACCCAGCACCGATATCATGAAGGTGATATAGCCGGTGGCGCTGCCGAAGGAGCGCGGCCCGAACTGATCGACGAGCAAGGTGAGATAAAGTGGCATCGCCACACCCGTGGCGATGCCAAGCAGCGTGCAGGAAACCAGCAGGGTGGGATAGGTTTGCGCGAACAGGAAAGACATGCTGGCAACCGCCATCAGGCTGTAAGCGCCTGCCAGCAGATAGGCCCGATCGAACCGGTCGCCAATGAAGGCAATACCGATTTTGGCGACGATCGCGGTCATTCCCATCACCGAGATCAAACTCGCCGCAACGGTGTTGGAAAGGCCAAAGCCCCGGCCCAGCGGAACCGTCGATACCAGGATACCCATGAATACGCCCATGCCAATGCCGGTGCTAAAGGCGATCGCCCAGAAGCGTGGATTGGCCAGAAGCTGGCGAGAGGTAAGATGCGTCTGCGGTGTAGCAATCTCGCCGGCAGGCAACTCCACCGCCGTAGCGCGCCCCGCGATTTCCCGGTCGTCAGCGCCCGGCATGCTGCGCACAAAAGGCAGCAGCGCGAAAATCAGCACCACGACCCCGACGCCCATTGCGACCAGGGTTTCGCGCCAGCCAAGCCGGTCGATCAACCAAGCGTGCGGCGGCACCATCAGGATCGTTCCCAGCGAATTGCCCATCATCAAGATCGCCATGGCCCGCCCGCGATGGACGGTGAACCATCGCGCGACGAGCGCCGGCGCGGTCAAGGTACCGATGCCCGACATCGCGAAACCCACCGGCAGGGCGAGGACGGCCGCGCTCACCCAGAGATTGTGGGACAGGCCCAGGATAATGAGGCTGGCGCCCAGGATCAGCGCGCTGATCCCCATGATAGCTCTCACCGGGAAACGATCGAGCAACGGCCCGACGATCAGCGCGGACACCGCAGAACCGGCATTCATCAAGATCATGCCGGTATTGGCGCTCGCGCGCGACAGGCCATAGTCGTGCGACAGCGGCAGGACGTAAAGCGGATAGGCATTGCTGGTGGTGCCGACGACCAGCATCAAGGTGATCATGCACAAGGGCACCATGATCCAGCCGTAATAGATACGATCAGGCGCTCCGATCTTGATCCTGGCCATCCATTTTCCTCCTGCTCCCGTCATTCTTGCTTTGAGGCTTGGCCCGCATTGACGTGCAAGTTAGCTCGTTTGTTGTCGCATCGTTTAGCGCAAAAACCGGTGCCCACTTTTTTGCACGATCTAATCCCGCGCTCAGCCCGGCAAAGGGCTCAACACCGCATCGGTCATATATTCCTCCAGGCGAACGACGCTCAGTCGCCGCTCGGCCGCGGATGCGCGAGAAAAGGGAGCTTCCTCGTCAGTCGCGCCCCAATTTGTCACCGGCCCGAATGGCAGCCGCTCCAGCCCTTGCGCGGCGACGGCATCGGGCGACGCCAGATTGGTATCGGTGACAACCAGGCCGATGTCTTCGCGGCGATGCCGGAACCCCGGCGTATCGGTCTTGCCCAGAACGATGGTCAGCACATCGACGCCATAAGGCCGCAGTTCCGACCACAGCGACTCTGCGAAGTTGAGCTGGAAGCCTTTGGCGGCGCTATAGACCGCCAGAAACCGGCTGCCACCATAGCAGGCCCCCGAGTTCACGATGAGGATGCCGCCGCGGCCACGGGCCTTCATTTTTTTGCCGAAATAGTGCGTGCAATAGATCAGCGTATCGACATTGATCCGGCTCAAACCGAGCCAGTCTTCGGCATCCCGTTCGAAAAAACGATCAGCGCCGAACCGGCCCGCCCCGGCATTGTTAATGTAAAGGCCGACTTCGCGATCCCCTGCCGCCGCGATAATCCGCTCCGCCGCATCCGGCTTCGACAAGTCTATGGTGGCGGTGATGACCTCGACCCCGCTTGCCTTACGGATTTCGGCAGCGGTTTCTTCCAGCGGGCCACCGTTCGCGATCAGGATGCAGGCAATGCCCTGAGCGGCGACTTGCCGCGCGAAAGATTGCCCCGTACCCTCGGATGCTCCCGCGATTATGGCCCATGGACCGTATTTTTGCCGGAATTCCACACTTCTCTCCAAGCCGGACATGGAAGCCATTACGCAGCCTGCAAGATGCCGCGATACTTCGCCAATGCCCGAATTCTCTACCCAATCGCCCGTCGCCGAGCGCTTTTGATTTCGCTTCAGCATAGCGGATTTTAGCTGCGGAGGCGGTTTGGACTACCGGCTAAATTCGTATGACCCCCATCAGCAAAAGCGATGGATCAAGGCTCGCCCTTGCGGCTTGACGCAACCATATCAATCATCGCATATTATAGCGATAAATTTCTCGAAATGCCGATAATTATTTTATAAAAGTTTGGGAGAGCTGGCGCGAGAAAATGCTCCCTACACTGCCCGAGCCTGGCGAAAGCGCGAATACAATTGGGAGAAATAGGATGGATGCACCTCGCCGCGTTATTACTGGTCTGGATTCGCAGCAGCGCTCATCGGTCCTGTTCGACGAGCCGGCCAGCATGGTCATCTGGTCGACCGAGCAGACGCCGGCCGATAATACCAGCACTGCGGACACCGGCGGCGGCGCTTTCCATTTTCCCACAAGCGGGACCCTATTCGTCTTTTCGGACTTCCCGCCGGGCCAAGGCAGCCCGATGCATGCCACCGACACGATCGATTACCTCGTTGTCGTAGCCGGGGAGATTACCTTCATCACCGAGACCGGCGAGACCCTCCTGCGCGCCGGCGATGTGCTGGTCGATCGGGGCAGCATGCATGCCTGGCGCAATGACGGCGATCAGACCTGCCGGATCATCAATGTGCTGTCTCCGGCGCACCCCGCCGGCAAGGGCGCGACCGTTGCGGGCAAGGTGGATATCTGATCGGGCGGCCCCAAGGAGAGGTGACCCCAAGGAGAAGTGACGTGCTGATACGGCCCTTACATCCGAACTTCGGTGCCGAAGTGCTCGATCTGCAGCTCGAAGCGGCTACCCCGCAGGATATCGACACGCTGCGCGCCGCGCTTGATGAGCACCAGCTACTGCTGTTCCGAAACGGCGAATCGCTCGCGCCCGAACAGCAGGTAGAGATTTGCGGCTGGTTCGGACCGCCGGTCGACAATGGCGATGGTCGCTTGTGGTCGATGCTGCGCAACGAAGAGGCCGCCGGCAGGATCAAGCTGCCGTTTCACGCCGATTTCACTTACACCGATTCCCCGATCAAAATAATCAGTCTTCACGCCAGCGAACTGCCGCCGGGGGGCACCTCGACTTCCTTCGTCAGCGGGATTCACGGCTGGGCCAGCTTGCCACTCGAACTGCAAACCCGGCTGGCGCCGATGACGCTTCGGCACCGGCATGTTTCCGCCATCACCACCGGCTTGCCTGAGTTCATTGCGGACCATCCGCTCAGGAAAGAGCATCCGCGCAGTGGCCGCCCGATCCTATTCGCAACCGAATATCATGCGCACCGCATTCTGGAACTCGACCTGGAGGAAAGTGACGCGATCCTCAGCCGGTTGTTCGAACACCTCTATGCCGAGCAGCACATCTATACCCACCGCTGGCAACTGCACGACCTGATGATCTGGGACAATCTCGCTGTCCAGCACGCCCGTCGCGAGGCAGCCGAGCTTTCCGCCGGCAAGCGGGCGGTGCAACGCGTCGTCGTCAATGAGATGACATATCCGGAGCTGGTCGCGCGTGCCCGTCAGCAGCAAGAGCAGCGGCGGCAACCTGCTTAGAGCCTGGCTGCTTAGAGCCTGACCCGAAATCCGCGACGATCAATTTCAATTCAAATTTTCATCGCGCAGCGAACCCAACGTTCGCACTCTCACTTTTCGAAAGTCCATTTTCAAATACGTCCACGCTCGACCTGATATAATTGTCGATGAAGTCTCTATCCAGCACGACCCCCCAACTCACGATCGCGCCCAGGCCCCCGACCGTAAGGTTCAGGAAAGCCATCGCCGCCGCCTCAAGCGACTGGAATGTCCCAAGTACCGGCCCGATCCGCCGCGCGAACAGATCGGCGAGATAGGCTAGCGTCGGTTTTATGCCGTGCTGCACATTGTGAGCGCCCAGTTCCGGCGCTTTCAGCGACAGCATGTTGGTCATCTGCAAAAGCTGCAATCCCCTGGGGCTCATCAAATTGTCGAGCAGCTTGAAAGCGATACAGACCAGCGTCTCATGGAAGTCGGCCACTTCACAGGCTTGCAACTCCTGCGCTGGAACGATCCACTTTGCTATCGTGTGGCGGAGTGCCGCCTGAAACACGGCATCCTTGTCGCCGTATTTCGCATAGACCGTGCGCTTGGTGACTCCGACCGCATCCGTGATGATGTTGATGGTGGTCCCTTCGTAGCCATGTTCGGCGAACAGATCGAACGCCTGGTCGAGGAATGCTTCACTTGTCGGGGAGGGTCGCCTGGCGCGACGCTTGCTGCTTGCGCCGGTAGAGGGGTCAGCAACAGGCAATCCCCGCATTTCTAATCTTTCCGGTCTGCCGCATTTTCTGTGGGGTTACAGGCGCTGGCCAATTCTACGCCCAGGCAATGTTGCGAAAAAACGCAAGCGTGGCAAGCTGCGATGAAACCCCGCCATAGCCTTAAACACCTGATGGGTGTTATACCCTCTTGCCAACCCTGCCAATGGTACTACCACATGCTGCATGAGGTCGAATCACCGACTTGGCCCGCGCGCTCTATTTGTCCTGGCAAGCCGAGAAGCGGGCCCTTCCAGGGATTCGATGCTGATAAGACAGCCGCACGTCTGCCCCATCAGACGCAATGCGTAATGTCCGGGAGCAGTTGCGATGCCAGAGCTGAAGCTGAAGCATATTCCGTTGACCCCGCGTATCGGTTCCCAGCTCGATATCGGCCGGGACGAATTGCTGAGCGGCGATTACGCGGCCGATATTCGCAAAATTCTGGTCGAACGCGGGGTGGTGGTCATCCGCGACGCGCATGTCGACGACGACCAGTTGCGCCACATTGCCGCCACTCTCGGCGAAGTGCGCCTCGGCCAGAGCAAGCGCGGTGCCGATGGCGTGACCCTCAACGAGGGTGAAGGCGGGGTGCTCAAGGTCAGCCTCGATCCCGAAATCAACCCTCAATACGCTCGCTTTCTGCTCGGCAACCACCTCTGGCACATGGACGGCCCTTATGAGGCGATTCCGCCGTTCGCCACGCTGTTCACGCCTTATCGCATGGCGAATGTCGGCGGTGATACGCTGTTCGCCAGCACTTACGCCGCTTATGAGGACTTGCCGGAAGAGGAAAAGGATTTCCTGGCCCCGTTGCGAGCGGTGCACACCATGCCAGCATCGCTGTTCCCATCGATGCGCAATGTCACGCCTGAAGAATTCGCGGTGTGGCATTCCTACCCGCAGGCTGTCCGCCCATTGGTCTGGCACCACAAGTCGGGACGAAAGAGCCTGGTGCTCGGTTCGGCGGCGGCCTGGATCGAAGGTATGCATCCGGCCGAGAGCCATGATCTGCTGCAGAGGCTGACACTGCACGCGACGCAGGACAAATACGTCTACCGCCACAAGTGGCAAGCCGGCGACCTGGCGATCTGGGACAATACCGGCGCGCTGCACCGGGTGATGCCTTACGATCTCGCCAGCAAGCGCGAGTACCATCGTTGCACGCTCAATGGCGAGGAGCCGATTACCGCGGTCGGCCGAGACCATGCGGTGAACTGACGCTGTTGCGGCAAATCCCACGAAATTCAGGAGATTATTTCCATGCAAGTCGGCGTTCACTTGGGATACCAGAATCTGCGCGGCGTTCCTGACTATCAGTTCTTCCGTGAGGAGACTCAGCTGATGGTCGAGGCCGAAGCCATGGGCTACGACTTCGCGGCCTGCGTCGAGCATCATTTTACCGATTACGCGGCCTGCCCCGATCCGCTCCAGGCGTTGAGCTGGGTCGCGGCCAAGACCAAGACGATCAAGCTGATGCCCGCGGCGGTCATCCTGCCGTGGAACGATCCCTTGCGCGTGGTCGAAAAGGCATCGATGCTCGACAGTCTCAGCGAAGGCCGCGTGATCCTCGGCATGGGGCGCGGCGCGGCACGGCGCGAGTTCAATGGCTTTCGCCAGGACATCGCCGATTCTCGCGAGATGTTCGACGAAGCCTGCGCCATCATCATGGCGGGCCTCGAAACCGGTTTCGTCGAGGCCGATACCAAGCATTTCAAACAGCCGCGCGTCGAAGTCCGCCCGCGTCCGTATAACTGGACCCGCGACCGCATGCTGATGGTCAGTATGTCACCCTCCTCAGCGGAAGTCGCGGCGGATTATGGCCTGAAAGCGCTGCGCTTCAGCCAGGGCGAATGGGAGATGTCGATGCCCGAGATCAACGCCTATCGCACCACTTTCGAAGCCAAACATGGCAAGAAGGCGCCGCCATTCGTGATCAGCGACTTCGTGGTTTGCGTCGATAGCGAGGCGGAGGTCGCCGAATATACCGACAAATTCTTCGCCTCGCAGTTCTACCAGGTCGCCAATCATTACGAATGGGGCGGCGAGCATTTCAAACACATGCCGTCCTACGCGACCTATGTGGCGCTGGGCGACGCGATGAACGCCGCCGGCGGCCCCGAGAAGGCCTATAAGGGCTATATCGGCGGCAATCTGATTGGCACGCCCGAGCAGTTGCTGGAAAAGGACGCCATGCGCAAAGCGGCGGTGGGCGACTATGATATCATCGCCAACTTCAGCTACGGCGGCATGTCCTACGAGCAGGCCTATGGCCAGATGAAGCGCTTCGCCGAGAAGGTCATGCCGCACCTCAAGGCCAACACGCCTGTGCTGGCTTGAAAGCCTGATCCGAAACTTTCGTTTCGGATAGTCGGTGCCAGCCCGCTCCCCCGGCCCAACCGCCCACAGGGTACCTTCAATGGGTGGTTGGGCCGGGGGAGCGGGCTGGCACCGACTTCGAAATTCGCCCTTTCGCGAGCCGCAGGCCAGCGCAGCTAATTTCGAGATAGCCTCTAAGGGAGAGATAAATGACCGAGATCAAAGGCAAGACCGCAGTGGTCACCGGCGGCGGCAGCGGCATCGGCATGGGGCTGGCCAGGGAACTGGCACGGCAAGGCGCAGCGGTCGCGGTCGCCGACATCAATGCCGATAATGCCGAGAAAATCGCAGCCAGCATCCGCGCCGCAGGCGGCCATGCGATCGCAGTGACCTGCGATGTCTGTGAACGTGACGCGATCAAGGCGATGAAGCAACAGGTCAACGCAGAGCTGGGCCCGGTCCAGCTCCTCTTCGCCAATGCCGGGGCGACTTCGTTCACCACCCTGGCGGATATGTCCGACGACGATGTCGACTGGATCATCCAGGTCAATCTGATGGGGGTGATGAACTCCACCCGCGCGTTCTTGCCCGATATGATCGCCGCCGGAGGCGGGCACATCTGCGCCACCGCCAGCATGGCCGGGCTGCTACCGGGCTGGATTCCCGCGCATGTCCCCTACTCGGCGGCAAAGGCGGGGATCATCGGGATGATGATGAATCTGCAGCTCGAACTGCGCGAACACCATGTCTTCACCACCTCCTACTGTCCGGGTGCGGTCGCGACCGGCATGAAGAACAATAACGGCAGCTACCGGCCAGCGCGCTTCGGCGGCCCGGAACAGGTGGTCGAAGTCCAGTTCTCGACCAGCGACACGACGCATTCGGATCTACGCTTTTATCGTCCGGCCGACATCGCTCCGATGGTGCTGAACGCGGTCAGCAACAATCGCCCCTTCGTCTTCGACCATGCCGACCAGCGCCGCTTTTTCCGCGAGACTTACGCCAGCATCGTCGAAGCCTGTTACGACGACATCGACGCCTGGGAGGCCGAGCATGGTCTGCCCGAAGCCAATCCCACCGGCGCCGCGCTGATCACCCAAGATTGAGCGGGAAGCTCACTTGGCGTGCGCCACGGCCAGCATGCCGCGCGCCAGGTCCATGATCCGGTCGAGATCGCCTTGCGCCGAGGGGATCGCCTGACGGTAAGTCGCATAGCCGTGGATCATGCCCTGCGCTTCGTAATAGGCGGTCGGCACGCCGCTGGCGATCAGCTTGGCGGCGAAAGCACGGTCGCCATCGCGCAAGGGATCGAGGCTGCCGGCGCCGAGCACCGTCGGCGGCAGGCCGTGGAGATCGGCGAGCAGCGTCGAATAGCGCGGGCTCTGCGTATCGGGGGCAAGCGCTTGCCCATAATAGGCTATGTCATGCGCGGAGAGGCCGTAACCGTCGCTGAACTGCTGCATCGAAGGATAGTCGTGCGATGCATCGGCCATCGGGTAAAACGGCACCATCATGATGACCGGCGCTGTCGCCGGGTGATCGCGAAGCGCCAGAGCCGTACTCAGAGTCAGCGTTCCGCCCGCGCTGTCCCCGCTCAGCACCAGGCCAGTCACCTCGCGGCCCAGCGCCTTCCCGTTAGCGGCGATCCAGCGCGCTGCCGCCTCGGCATCGTCGGCGGGTGCCGGCCACTTCGCCTCGGGCGCCAGGCGATACTCGACCGAAATCACCGGCAAATCGAGTTGGCGAGAAATCTCGGCAGCAAGCGGGGCATGCGTCGCAATCGCGCCGACCACAAAACCGCCACCGTGGTAGAAAACCACCACTGGCCCCGCCGGGCGCTCGGCACGCGCATCGAACAAGCGCAACGCGATCGTGCCACCCGGCCCCGGCATGGTCAGTTGCCGGTCCACCGCGAGCGCACCGAGCGGCTGGTCGAGCGAAGACATCATCTTCGCCATCTGCTCGGAGGGGATTTTGCGGACCATGGCGATGAACGCATCCGACATCGGCGGCAGCCCGCGTCGCCGCATCCCTTCGAGATACCGCGCGACATCGGGCCTGATGGTGGAGCCAGCGCTGGCCGCAGCGGACGCCGGCGGCGTATCGGCTTGGCTGGCGGGTGCAGTGGTGACAAGCGCGGCAACCACCGCGAAGGTGAGGCTCGCCCGCCGTACGGATTTAGAGATCATCGGCTTTTCTCTCCCTTGTGATGGGCCGGCGAGGCTGCGGAAGGCGACCGACCAAATTGGTGAATAATGCACGCGCCTGCGGCCCGGCTCCAGTCACATCGCCGCCGCCGCAGCGATCAATCGCTGACCTTGCGGCTCCGCTGTCGGTAAAACAGAAAAACCACAAAACCGAACATCAGCAGCGCAGCGATCGACAGCGAGGCATGGACGCCCAGCAAGGCGCCAAAGATCCCCACCGTGATTCCGGCAAAGGCGCGGCAGCCCAGAGCCGCCATATTGAACAGCCCCAGCACTCGACCCCGGATTGCGGCTGGCGCATTCATCTGGACCACGGTCTGCGCCATGCTGCTGAACGACAGTTCGAAAAAGCCCGCCGTGAACAGACACGCCAGGGCAATGGGGTAGCTATAGGTGAGCGCAAAACTTGCGAGCGCCAGGCACCATCCTCCCGCAAATATCATGGCGGTGATTGGGGTTGTTTTCAGCCGGTTTACGCTTTCCAGCAGGAAACCTGCGGTCAGCGCCCCAGCGGCATCGGCGGCCAGCAACATGCTGTAGGCGGCGCCAGGATGGGCATGGCCCAGGTCATGCGCGAAATTCGGCATTTGCGCCTGATAGCTGTTGCCCACGAAAAACGAGGCGCCGCCGGCCAGCAAGGTCATCGCAAAGACCGCCGGCATGCCGACGACGGTGCGGATCGTGCTGGCGACATCTGCCAAGCCGCGAATGGCTGGTCGGCCACCTGCGTCTTCGCCGTTCCGAGGCCGCGGCGCCCAGAACAACCAGAGGATCAATGGAAAATAATAGCAGGCGTTGAGGAATATACCGTGCGCCGGACCCAGGCCGAGCAGCATCGCACCGCCCACCGCCGGCCCGACCAGCGTCCCCAGATAGCGCGCCGTTGCGTTCAGCCGCACGCCGCTTTGAAGATCGTGCTTGGGCACCACTTCGTGCAGCAGCAACTGGCTGGAGGTCTGCCAGAAGACCCCGGCGCAGCCGTGGACGACCAGCAGGAGCATCGCCTCCCACATCTGCAACGTCCCCGTGACGAAGAAATAGCCCCAGCCGAGCGACACCGACGTGAACAACACCATACCCAACTGAATGAGGCGGCGGGGATCCACCCGGTCGGCCAGGGCTCCGACCGGGACCGAGAAAAACAGATAAGGCAGCCAGTGCGACAGCACTGCAAATCCGCCCAGCGCGGGCGAATGGAATTGCTGAAACATCATCCAGTAGCTGATGACGTGCTCGATATTGTCGGCCATCATCGCCAGCACATAGGTGCCGAAAAACCAGCGAAACTGGGGGTGGCGCATCGCGGCGAAGGAAGGGCCCGCCGGCTTCAGGGGAATAGTCGAAGAGGAGTTCATGGTGGCGCGGATAACGATAAAGTCCGGCGATCACCACTGTTGATCATACGTCTCGCTCCCGATACCTGTCGCCGCTATCGAGTTGCCCTGGGCGCTGCGATTTCGCGTTCTTTATCCCGTCGATGTCAACCGCGCCCGTTGAGACCCTTGCTCGGAGCCACCAGATGATCCTGCCACTCGTGCCTCCCTTCACCTTGGAAACCGCCGTCACCAAGGTCCGCATGGCTGAGGACGGTTGGAACAGCCGCGATCCCGAGCGTGTAGCGAAGGCCTATACGGAGGACTGCCGCTGGCGAAATCGCGCCGAGTTCATCACCGGCCGTTCAGAGATCGTTGCTTTCCTGACGCGCAAATGGGCGTGGGAACTCGATTACCGCCTGATCAAGGAATTATGGGCGTTCACAGAGAACCGGATCGCCGTGCGCTTCGCTTATGAATGGCACGACGACAGCGGCCACTGGTTCCGATCCTACGGCAACGAGAACTGGGAGTTCGACAAGAACGGACTGATGCAGCGGCGTTTCGCCAGCATCAACGACTTACCGCTCGAAGAAAGCCAGCGCCGTTTCCGGTGGCCGCTCGGGCGCCGACCGGACGATCATCCGAGTCTTGGAGCCCTGGACCTTTGACTCTATCGCTTCACTTCGCGGTGAATTCGATGTGCAGATCGGCCAAGCTACGGAAGGTATAGGTCGGCTGGAAATTATAATGTCGCGCCCCCTCCCGACCATGGTGAGCCTCGGCAGGATGGAATTCGCTGGTGCGGGCGAGCAGTCGTTCCAGGGCGATACGCGCCTCCATGCGACCGAGCGGCGCGCCGGGGCAGCCATGCGGTCCCTTGCTGAAGGCGAGGTGATCCCGCAATCTGGGGCGATCGATGTCGAAGCGATCAGGCGCTTCGAAATAGGCCGGATCGCGATTGGCGCCTACCAGGCTGGCGGTCATCACGCTGCCGGCGGGTACGGGCACACCGGCGACTTCGGTATCCTTCAACGCCAGCCGATAGGCCACCTTCACCGGCGGGTCGTAGCGCAGCACTTCCTCGATGAAGGTCGCAATACGGCCGGGATCCTCGCGTAACCGCTGCTGCAACTCCGGCATTTCGCCGAGCAGGCGGACCGACATCGAAATGAGATGCGAGGTGGTATCCTGCCCGGCCCCGAATAGAAACCGCGCCAGGTTCGACAGCGTCTCGAACGGGACTTCGCCACCATCGCGAAACCGCGCCTGGACCAGTTCGGACATGAGATCGCCGGTCGGGCGCGCGATTCGCTCGCGCAGATAGCCATCGAACAGCGGCTTGAGCGCGATCAGCGGGTCGGCCCCGATCTTGATCGGCGCATCGCCATCGAGCTGGCTGGGGGTGGCGCCGATCGCCTCCAGCAACACGGCGCGGTCGGCTTCGGGAATGCCGAGCAGATCGGAAATGGCATAAGTGGTGGTGGCATGGCCATATTGCGGTACGATGTTGCAGCGACCATCGCCGATGAATTTGTCGATCAACTCATCGGCGACTCGGGCCAGATAATCTTCGTTCTGCTTGAGCCTTTTGTATGTCAGCAGGCTGGTCAGCAGCGCGCGATGATCGGCATGGCGGGAGCCGTCGAAACAGACGACATGCGCCGACCATGGCAATTCGTCGCGCACGCTGTCTAGCTGATCGGTGATATCGCTGCCCTCCGGCTCGAACGGCAGCGGCGGCAGCGGACCGAGCACCGACAGGCACGATGAAAAAACATCACCCTTGCGGTTCAGGAGTTCGGTCAGCGCATCATAGCCCGTGACCATGAAACTGTTCTGGTGAGGCTCGCGCGCCACCGGGCATTGGCCCCGCATCTGCGCGAAATAGCTGAAGGGATCTTCGAGCACTGCCGGGTCGCGGAAAAAGTCGGGGATCGCCACGGCTTCGGCACTGTTGCTCTCACCCATCACATCCTCCTTAGCCATCGCTGCTGCAGCCACGGACTAGCGCCTGGCGTTGATCGCCTATGCTACGGTATGACGCACAAGTGGCAAGTGGCTATGAAGTCGCGCCGGATCGGTACGGAATGACGATCAATTCGTCTCGTTCACCGGCAGCCGCAGGGTTTGCGTCGCGCAGAGATCTTCGTAGCTTTGCTCGATCAGCATCACATGATGCAGCATTGCGGCATGCGCCGCAGCCGCATCGCCACGCGTAATCGCCGAAACCACCGCATCATGCTCCCGGAATGATCGCGGTGGCCGGCCTTCCAGATGGAATTGCGCGCGGCGGAACGGCGACAGCCGCCGGCGAAGGCTGATGGCCATGTCTTTCAGAACCGCGTTATGCGCTCCCGAATAGATCATCGCATGAAGCAAATGATTGTCCTCGGCGAAAGCGCTTGGATCGTTTTGAAGCTCCGCCTGCCCCATGCGTTCATGAACCATCTGGAGCCGGCGACGCTCGGTCGGCGCCATCGAAATGGCCGCGAGTCGGGCGCAGGTCGCCTCGATTTCGCCCATCGCAATGAACAGTTCTTCGAGCTGCGCGGGGGTCACCGTCGAGACGATCGCGCTGCGTCTAGGCCGAAACTCGATCAGGCCGGTAGTGGCCAATTGACGTAGTGCCTCACGCACCGGTGTGCGCGACACTTCGTAGCGTTGCGCGAGCTGGTTTTCGTCGAGCTTGCTTCCCGGCGGAAACACGCCGGCAAGGATTGCCTCGGCCAGGTCGTTCGCCAGTTTTTCTACAGTGGTTTCAGTCGCCACAGCCGTTGCTTCGCCTCGCGTAAGGAAGGGTATCGGGCTGAAAACCCGCGAATTTTGAAATTGTTGCATACATAATTGCGAACTGACCAACAATCCCGTTGCAGACACAATTATTGTATGCAATATTTCTCTTGTGCATACGAGAAGCTCGGACTGGGCTCAGTGTGCAAGTGAATGAGGATGCTTGGCGGCCCTGCATATTGAGGGGGCAACCTAGCCATGCGAACATCAGTTTTGACAATTGCAGCCGTGTTTTTCGGCATGACTTCGACCGCTGCATTGGCGGATTCGGGCGGCGACCAATGGGCGCTGCACGGTTTCGGCGATACGTCGGTCAAAAACGACTACATTACGCCGCGCGGACTGGTCGTCACCACTGACGGCGTTACGGTCCAATCCCTGAACGGGCTGGTTCTCGTCAGTCCTTACGGCTTTGCCATCGATGCCGGAACCTGGGTGGACATCAACCCCGGCTATAACAAGAATGACAATATTACCTCGCTCAATGAGTTCGACTATTTTGTCGGCATCAGCGGCAATATTGCCAAGGGCCTGAAGGCGGGCATCGAATATAGCGAATTCATCAGCGGCCAGCCAAGTGTCGCCTTCCAGAATGAGCACAATCTCGAATTCAGCTTGAAATATTCCGACAAGGGCTGGAGCGGCTTCACGCTCAATCCTTATGCCAAGCTGTTCTATGCATTTTCCAGCAAAAGCTCGACCGTCGTCACCGGCAAGGCGGGTGGCACCTTCGACGTCGAGCTGGGCGCGGTGCCCACTTACAGTTTCGGCGTGGTCACGGCGTCGGCGCCGACTTGGGTCACGGTCGGTCCCAAAGACTACTGGGCTGGGCCCGGCTTCAAGAAGGACGGCAATCTCGGGACATTCCAGACCGGTTTGAAACTCAGCACCCCGGTCCCGCTGGCCAAGGGCGCAGGCCTGACGGTCTATGGCCAGGTTCAATATTACCACGCGATCAATGACAATCTGGTGATCGCGGAAACCCTGCTGAACCCGGATCATCCCTTCAAGCGCGACCGCGTCGTGTTTGGCGTGGGCCTCGGATACGGCTTCTGATCTTTACGGATCGCGATGCGGTCCTGGTGACCGCATCGCGAACGGCCCGGTTTGCGAATGGAACATCACCATGGCTGAATTAGCGGCGCACCCCTATCCGTTTACCTTCAAACCGGCCGAGGCGGCGCTGCTGATCATCGACATGCAGCGCGACTTTATCGAGCCGGGCGGGTTTGGCGCGATGTTGGGCAACGACGTGACCCAGCTGGAGCGGACCATCGAACCGCTTAAGGCGCTGCTTGCCGCCGCACGCTCTTCGGGCCTGCGGGTGATTCACACGCGCGAGGGCCACAAACCCGATCTCAGCGACCTGCACGAGAGCAAGCGGATTCGCGGCAAGGGCACGACGACCATCGGCGATGTCGGCCCGATGGGTCGCATCCTGGTGATCGGCGAGCCCGGCCACGATATCATTCCCGAGCTATATCCGATTGCCGGCGAAGCGGTGGTCGACAAGCCCGGTAAGGGCGCCTTTTACGCCACCGAATTGACCGACATCGTGGCCGAACATGGCATCACGCAATTGCTGGTCTGCGGCGTGACCACCGAGGTCTGCGTGCACACCACGGTGCGCGAAGCCAATGACCGTGGGCTCGACTGCCTGGTGCTGTCGGACTGCACCGGCTCCTATTTTCCCGAATTTCACGCGACGGCGCTGCGAATGATCGCCGCGCAGGGCGGGATCTTCGGCTGGGTAGGCGAATCTGGGAGCGTGATCGCCGCGCTCACCGCACCGGCGGAACCGGCATAACAGCAACGGGGAACAGCATCATGAGCGCAACCGCAAAAACGGGATCACCGGCCACCGCCATACCATGGTGGACGCCGGGCGACTGGAACGCCTTCTTCGGCTTCGGCACCAATATTCTCGTCAATATCCTCGTGTTGACGGGGCTGCTGCGGTTTGTGCTGAAACTGCCCGATGCCATCGTCTTCGGCCGCATTCTGCCTGCTGTCGGCCTGATGCTGTTCCTGAGCACGGTCTATTATGCCTACCTCGCCCGCAAGCTGGCGGTGTCGACCGGGCGGACCGACGTCTGCGCGCTGCCTTCGGGGATCAGCGTGCCGCATATGTTTGTGGTCACCTTCGTCGTCATGTTGCCGATCCTGATCAAGACCCATGATCCGCTGGAGGCCTGGGGCGCGGGGCTCACCTGGGTGTTCATCCAGAGCTTCGTGCTGATGATCGGCGGCTTCATTGCTCCGGTGATCCGGCGGATCACCCCGCGCGCGGCGCTGCTCGGTTCGCTGGCCGGCATTTCGCTGACCTTCATCTCGATGAGCCCCGGCGCGCAGCTGTTCACCACGCCGCTGATCGGCGTGGTCTGCCTGGCGGTGATCCTGGCCAGCTGGCTGGGCAATTATCGCTATCCCGGCGGCATTCCCGGCGGGTTGATGGCCATCATCGTCGGCTCGGTCATCGCCTGGGGCGCCAATATGATGGGCTATCCGATCGGCGATGTCGGCCCGGACAAGGTTTCAGCCGCACTGGCGAACTTTTCCTTCCATGTGCCGCTGCCAGCGGTCGATCACATCTTTTCCGGCTTCAAATTCGTCGGCGTGATCCTAGTCACCGCGATCCCTTTCGGTATCTACGATCTGGTCGAAGCGATGGACAATGTCGAAAGCGCCGAGGCAGCGGGTGACCATTTCCCAACCACCCGCGTGCTCACCGCCGACGGCATCATCAGCCTGATCGGCTGCTGCATGGGCAATCCCTTCATCAACGCGGTCTACATCGGCCACCCCGGCTGGAAAGCGATGGGTGGGCGCACGGGCTATTCGGCAGCCACCGGCGTGCTCATGCTGGTGCTGACTTGGTTTGGCATCATCGGGCTAATGATGGCCGTCATCCCTGCGGTCGCGCTGCTGCCGATCCTGCTCTACATCGGCATGCTGATCGGCTCGCAAGCCTTCCAGGAAAGCCCGCATCGCCATGCTCCGGCGATCGTGCTCGCGATCGTGCCGACGATCGCCAACTGGGGTGCAACCCAGATCACTAACGCGCTGGCCTCGGCCGGGACAAGTGCCGACAAAGTCGGGTATGATGCGCTGGCCAGCAACGGCGTGCTTTTGCAAGGATTGCAAACGCTCGGCTCGGGGGCGACCCTGGCCGGCATTATCCTCGGCTCGATCACGGTAATGATCATCGACGGCAAGCTCCTGAAAGGCGCCTACTTTGCCTTCACCGGCGCGGCACTGACCTTCTTTGGGCTGATCCACTCGGCAGGCGGGGTCGGTGTTTTCCAGACGCCGACGGTGGCAGGCGCCTATGCGATCGTCGGCGCTTTCCTGGCGATCTGCTCGCTGCGGGCGCATGGCCATGCGGTAGCGCCGGAAGAGCATGCCGAGAGTCACAATCCTGGCGTTCTGGCCGAGCAAGTGGCGGCGTAGCGTGGCCGGGATCGTCGCAAGCGATGTGGAGCATCTGGCGCGGATGGCGGGGTTGTCGATCGACGCCGCCTACCTCGACGGGGTTGCGCATAATCTCGATGTCCTGCTGCAACGCGCAGCATCGTTGATGGAACCACCGCTGGCGGCAGAGATCGAGCCCGCTCCGGTGTTCCGGCCATGATCGTGCTCGACACGCCGAGGATGGTGGCGGAGCGGCTGATCGAGCGCGCGGGTATGCTGGCCGGTGTGCGAACGATTGCCGAGGCCGTGCGCCAGGGGCGGTGTAGCGCGGTGGCGCTGCTCGAAGCGCGGATCGAGCGGATAGAGCAACGCAATCCTCTGCTCAATTGCTTCACGGCGATCTTCCATGAACGCGCGCGCGCAGCGGCAGCGGCAGTCGATGCCGCCGTCGCTGCGGGGCACGATCCGGGGCCGCTCGCCGGGGTGCCATTCGGGGTAAAGGACAATTACGACGTCGCCGGGCGGGTGACTTTGGCCGGCTCGATCGTCAACCGCTCGCGCCCGCCGGCGACAGCGGACGCAGTGCTGGCGCAGCGGCTGATCCGCGCCGGGGCAGTGCTGGTCGGCAGCCAGAACATGGACGAATTCGCATACGGCTTCACCACCGAGAACGCGCATTACGGACCGACGCGCAATCCGCATGATCCCCGGCGCAGCGCCGGCGGATCGTCGGGCGGCTCGGCGGCGGCGGTGGCGGCCGGGCTGGTCGATTGCAGCCTGGGCACCGATACCAATGGCTCGATCCGGGTGCCGGCGTCGTTCTGCGGCATCTTCGGGCTCAAGCCCAGCTATGGCCGGTTGCCGCGCAGCGGGACTTTTCCCTTCGTTCACGATCTCGATCACCTGGGACTGTTTGCGAACAGCGCCGCCGATCTCGCTCAGGTTTACGATGTCCTGCAGGGGTATGATACGGGCGACGCGGCCTGTGCCGACCTGCCGCCCCAGCCGACCCTGCCGGGACTGGAAAGCAGCATCGCCGGACTGCGGATCGCGCGGCTCGGCGGCTGGTTCGAAACCATGGCCGATGTTCAAGGCCGGGCAGCGGTGACGACGGTCGGCGAGGTGCTGGGCGCCACCGATACCGTCGAATTACCCGGCGCGGCGAAAGCGCGGGCAGCAGCTTTCGTGCTGACTGCAGCCTCGGGCGCCAATCTTCATTTCGAGGCGCTGAAGAGCCGCGCCGACGACTTCGATCCGGCTACGCGCGACCGCTTGTTGGCCGGCGCACTGTTGCCGGCGAATGCGGTGCTGCAAGCCCAGCGTTATCGCGCCGCCTTCCACGCCGAGGCGATGGGTATTTTTCGCGATCACGACATCCTGCTCGCGCCGGCGACACCATGCAGCGCGCCGCTGCTCGGCCAGCCGACGATCCATGTCGACGGCGCCGACGTGCCGACGCGCCCGAATATCGGCGTGCTGACACAACCGCTCAGCCTCATCGGTTTGCCGGTGGCAACGGTGCCGATATTCCCCCGCGAAAATTCAGGCGAAACCATGCCGATCGGTGTGCAGATCATCGCCGCACCGTGGTGCGAGGATCTGGCGTTGCGAGTCGCGGCGGCTATCGAAGCGCGTGGCGCGGCTGGTCCGCGCCCGGCTTTGATCTAGAGCCTGTTGCATGACACCTGAATCATGCAGCAGGCTCTAGTTCTTCGTCATCGCGTGATGCTCTGAGGCAAAATCGGCCTCTCCGGCGATCTTACCTTTCCTCATGGTGAAGGCGACAGATGCTCATGCTTCCCCCGGTTCTCGATCTTCCCGCGCTGCGCGAACTCTATGCCAGCGGCGATTGGACCCCGGCGAAACTGTTCTGGGCACTGGAGGAGCGCGCCGATGCCGGCGATCCGGCGGTGTTCATCAACCGCACACCGCATGACCAGATCGATGCCGCGATCGCCGCGCTGCTCACCCGCGCGCCTGTGCCCAACAGCCTGCCGCTATGGGGCGTGCCGTTTGCGGTGAAGGATAATATCGATGTCGCCGGATTGCCGACCACGGCGGCCTGCCCCGCCTTCAGCCATGTGCCTTCCGCCGATGCCCCCGTCGTGGCTCGGCTGATCGAAGCGGGCGCCATCGTCATCGGCAAGACCAACCTCGACCAGTTCGCCACCGGCCTCAATGGCACGCGCTCGCCTTATGGCGCGCCGCGATCGGTGTTCGACAGCGTTTATATCTCGGGCGGCTCCAGTTCAGGGTCGGCGGTGGCGGTGGCATCCGGCCTCGCCGTCTTTGCCTTGGGCACCGATACCGCCGGCTCGGGCCGGGTGCCCGCCGCACTCAATAATATCGTCGGGATCAAACCGACCCCCGGCCTGCTCAGTTCGCGCGGCATGTTGCCGGCTTGCCGCAGCCTCGACTGCATCACGATCTTTGCGGCCACTGTAGCCGACGGCGCGGCGATCCGGCGGCTGGCGGAGGGCTTCGATCCCGAGGATGCCTATTCCGCCGATGCCCCACAAGCAGCGTTCGCGTCCGACCGGCTGCGCATTGGCGTGCTCAGGCCGGAAGATCGAGAATTCTATGGCAATGCCGAAGTTGCCCGGCTCTACGAGCAAGCGATTGCCCGCGCTAAAGAGCTTGGACACACCACCGTCGAGTTCGACTATGCGCCCTTTCGCGAAACGGCGGCGCTGCTGTACGATGGCCCCTGGGTGGCCGAACGGTTGGCCGCGTTCGAAGGCCTTGGCGTTGCCTGGGAAGATGTCGATCCGGCTGTAGCCGGGATCATCGCGCAAGGCCGCAACTATAGCGCGGTCGATGCCATGCGCGGGCAATATCGACTGGTCGAACTCAAGCGCAAGGCCGAAGCGACTTGGGCCACGGCAGATGTCCTGCTGCTGCCCACTACCCCGACCAGCTTCACGGTCGAGGCGATGCTCGGCGATCCGATCACGCTGAACAGCCGGATGGGCCATTATACCAATTTCTTCAATTTGATGGGCCTGACCGGGATCGCCGTGCCAGCGGGTTTCGGCGCCGACGGCATGCCGGGCGGCGTGACTCTAGCCGCCCCCGCGTTCCACGACGACGCCTTGGTGCCGCTGGCCGAAGCCCTGCATCATGCCGCAGGTTGCGGGACCGGGATAGCTCGCGCAGCATCTCTGC
Organism: Sphingomonas palustris; assembly: GCA_026225215.1. GTDB lineage: Bacteria > Pseudomonadota > Alphaproteobacteria > Sphingomonadales > Sphingomonadaceae > Novosphingobium > Novosphingobium palustris. The sequence continues at coordinate 75,756 of JAMFSI010000100.1, forward strand.
CCCAACCGGAGCTGATCCCGGCCAGCAACGACAGGCTGCCGCTGGTGGTGGTAGGCGCGCACCTCGAAGGCATGGCGCTCAATCATGAATTGCAGGCGATCAGCGCGCGGCTGCTGCGCGCTTGCCGCACTGCGCCAGATTACCGCTTGTATCAGCTCGCCACCGTGCCGCCCAAGCCCGGACTGATCCGCGGGCCGGGTTTCGCCGGGCCGGGAATTGCGGTGGAGGTGTGGTCGCTGCCCATCGCCGCCTTCGCGCGCTTCGTTTCCGCTATTCCAGCACCGCTGGGCGTGGGTCAGATCACCTTGGAGGATGGCAGCAGCGTGCCTGGGTTCCTGTGCGAAGCCGCTGGTGTGGTCGGCGCACCGGAGATCACCCGCTTTGGCGGATGGCGTGCTTTCATCGACGCGAAAGTGCCGACGCTATCGGGGTGACGCAAGATGCACGAACCTAATTACCCCGTCCGTGCTGAGTTTGTCGAAGCACTGTCCTTCCTTTCGGCGACCGTTGAAAAGAAAGGCAGTCCTTCGACAAGCTCAGGACGAGCGGGAGGAAATACAAATGAACGCGAGAGCAACGCCTGTCACTATTCTGTTTTATGCGCCGTGAAGAGTTACGTTGGAGAAATCTGCTCTACACATGCACCAAATGCGCCACCGTCTCCACCGGGTCTTCAGCGGTTTTCCCATCCTTGACGATGCGCCCCCGCTGCATGACGAAATAACGATCGGCAAAGGACCAGGCGAAATCCAAGTTCTGCTCGACGATCAAGATCGCCACGCCCAGCTCGGTACGGACACGCAGCAAGGCATCCTCGATCTGCTGGACGATATTGGGCTGGATGCCTTCGGTCGGTTCATCGAGCAGCAGCAGCGACGGCTTGCCGGCTAGCGCCCGGCCGATCGCCAGCTGCTGCTGCTCACCCCCGGACAACACCCCGGCCTTGCGCTTGGCGATCTGGGTGAGCTTGGGGAACAGGTCGAACACCATCTCGGGCACGCGCTTGGGCCCGGTGTGGCTCTTGCGATCGAGCGCCGACAGCCCGACCTCGAGATTCTCGGTGACGGTCAGATGCGGGAAGACATGGCGCCCCTGCGGCACGAAGCCGATGCCGGCGCGGGCACGCATATGCGCGCTCATCGCGGTGACATCCTCACCATCGATATAGACATGGCCGCCGCTGACCGGCAGCTGGCCCATGATCGTCTTTAACAGCGTGGTCTTGCCGACGCCGTTTCGGCCGAGCACCGTCGCGGCTTCGCCGCCCTTCATGTCGAAGGCGACATCCCACAGCACCTGGCCGTTGCCATAAGCGGCACTGACGCTGCGCAGATTCAGCAGATCACTCATTTGGCGCGTCCCAGATAGATGGCGGCGATTTCTTCGTCGTTGCGGATGTCTTCCAGCGTGCCCTCGCGCAGCAACTGGCCCTGATGCAGCACGACGACATGGCCGTTGAGCTGCGCGACGAAATCGATGTCGTGGTCGATCACCAGCACGGCATGACGGCCGATCAAAGTCTTGATCAGACCGGCGGTCTGCGTGCTTTCCACCGCGCCCATGCCGGCGGTCGGTTCGTCGAGCAGCAGCAGCTCGGCATCGGTGGCGACGACCATGCCGATCTCCAGCCATTGCTTTTCGCCATGCGAAAGATTGCCGGCCAGCGCCTCGGCCCGATCGCGCAGGCCGATCTGCTCGATCACCGTCTCCGCGCGCGCTCGGGCTTCATCCTGGCCGGCATTGGTGAAGCTTTTCCACCAGCGCCGGTCGGCGGTGGCGGCAATCACCAGATTGTCGATGGTCGACAAGCCGGTGAGCACCCCCGGCGTCTGGAACTTGCGGCAGATGCCACGGCTGACGATGCGGTGTTCCGGCTCGCGCTGGATTTCCTGGCCGTGGAACAGCACGCGGCCGGATGTGGGCCGGACGCGACCGATAATGCTGTCGCACATCGTCGACTTGCCGGCCCCGTTAGGGCCGATCACCACGGTCATGCTCCCCGATTCCAGCGTCAGGCTGAGGTCGTTGATCGCCTTGAAACCATCGAAATCGACCGTGACATGGTCCATGACCAGCATCGGCGGGACGATCGTTGAAGGAAGAGGCGCGTTCATGATACCGCCTTTCGAGCCCGCCAGCGGGCGAGTGTTTCATCGAGCGCCGGCCGTTTCCACCGGTCGCTGCCGAAAAATCCGGCGAGCCCATTGGGCAGCGCCGTCACCGCCAGGATGAACAATCCGCCCAGCGCGTACAGCCACAACTCGGGCAGCGCGGTGGAGATCTTGTCCTTGGCGAAATTGACGATCAGCGTGCCGGCGATCGCCCCCAGCACGCTGTAGCGACCGCCGATCGCTACCCAGATCACCATCTCGATCGAGGGCACCACGCCGACCAGTGCCGGCGAGATCACCCCGGCATGGAGCGTGAACAACGCCCCCGACACCCCGGTCAGCATCGCCGCCACCGAAAAGGCGACGACTTTGTAAGGGCCCGGATCATAGCCGAGGAAACGAATGCGGTTCGAGCCGTCACGCGCCGCTCGCAGCATCGTGCCGAAGCGCGAAGCCAGCAGCCAGCGCAAGCCGAAATAGGCCAGCACCACCAGCAGCAGCGTCAGCCAGTACAGCGCCCGCGTGGTCGAGGGCAGATTGAGGTTGAGGCCGAACAGCGTGTGATAATCGGTCAAGCCGTTGAAGCCGCCGGTCAGCCCCTGCTGGCTGATCAGCAACGTCGCAAAAGCGAGGCCCAGCGCCTGAGTGATCAGCGCAAAATAGGTGCCGCCGATCCGCCGCCGGAACATCAGCCACGAAAACAACACCGCGAACGCCGTCGGCACAATCAATATGCCCAGCATCGCGGTGACCGGGCTGCGGAATATCGCCCACCACACCGGCAATTTCGTCACCCCCGACCAGGTCATGAAATCGGGCAATTCGCCCTGGCCGAGATCGGCCATCTTCAGATGCATCGCCAGCACATAACCGCCCAGCCCGAAGAACACGCCCTGGCCGAGGCTCAACACACCGCCTTCGCCCCACAGCAGCACCAGCCCCATGCCAGTGAGCGACAGCGCAAGAAAGCGCCCGATCAGGTTGAGATTATAGGCTGAGACAATGAACGGGGCGATGATCGCCAGCAGCAGGGCGGCGAGCCAGATGGCCGCTTTTGGATCGAGGGTGCGCGATGGTGGAGGTGACATTTTTCTGTCCTATTCATCAAGCGCGCGCGAGCGGACGGCGATCACGCCCTGCGGCCGGAACTGGAGGAAAAGGATAACGAACAGCAACGACAGGACCTGCGCGAGACTGACATCGACGAAGATCTGGCTGAGCGCCATGAACAGGCCGATCATCAGCGCGGCGATGGTCATGCCCAACGTGCTACCGAGCCCGCCGAGCACGACGACGAGGAAAGCGGTGACGATATAGCTTTGCCCGACGTTGGGCGTGACCGGCCCGAGCAGCGCCAGCACCACCCCGCCGATGCCGGCAACGCCCGAACCCAGCGCGAAGATCGCGGCATCGACCCGGCGCACGTCGACGCCCATCGCGGCAGCGGTCGGTCGGTCCTGATTGACCGCGCGGACCAGCAGGCCGATCCGGGTCGAGCGCAAAAAGGCAGCAAGCCCACCCAGCACCGCCACCGCTACCGCCATAATGAACAGCCGCGTGACCGGCAGCGTCTGGCCGCCGATGAGGATGGTGTGATCGAGCCAGGCAGGTGCAGTAACCGAGACGCCGGTGGCGCCGAAGATGTCCCGCGCCGCTTGCTGCAGGATCAAGCTGACCCCCCAGGTCGCCAGCAAGGTATCGAGCGGACGCGAGGTGAGCCGACTGACCAGCGTCACCTCCAGCACCCCGCCGAGCAGTCCGGCGACCGCGAAAGCCGCGATCATCGCTGCAAAAATGCCGAGCGGGCCGGGCACCAGCGCGATCGTCAGATAAGCGACATAACTGCCGACCATCAGGATCTCGCCGTGGGCCATATTGATGACGCGCATCAGCCCGAAGCTGAGCGCCAGCCCCAGCGCGGCGAGGATATAGATCGACGCGACGCTGAAGCCGTTGAACACCTGGCCGATGATGAAGCCTAGATCCATGATACGCCCTTAATCCTGGCTGCGCGCCCGGTAGTCAGGCGCGCAGCACGAAAGGTCAGCTGATGGTGCAGGTCTTCCCGGGGAAGGCGAGCGGGTCGTAAGGATTGGGGTCGATCATGCCCTTGCTGGTCCACAGGATCTTGAATTGGCCCTTGGGATCGGCCTGGCCGATGTAGCCGGTCTGGACCAGGCTGTTGTTGGCTGCGAATTTGACCGTGCCGAGCGGGGTCGGGATCGCGTTCAACGTCACCGCAGCCGCGCGGACCTTGGCCGGATCGGTGGAGCCCGCCTTCTCGACCGCAGCCTTCCACATATAGACATCGAGATAGCCATGGACCATCGGATCGGTGGTCACCGCATCGGCGCCAAACTTGGCCTTGTAAGCGGCAATGAACTTGGCGTTTTCGGGATTGTCGACGGTCTGGAAATAATTCCAGCCGGCATAGCTGCCCTCGATCAGCGCCGGCCCCATCGCCTGCGCTTCCTGTTCGCCGATCGAGAACGACATCACCGGGATGACGTCCGACTTCATGCCGGCCGCGGCCATCTGCTTGAAGAAGGCGACGTTGCTGTCGCCGTTTAGCGTCGAAAAGATCACGTCGGGCTTGGCGGCGCGAATTTTGGCGACCACGCCCGAGAAATCGGTACCGCCCATCGGCTGGTATTCCTCACCCGTCATCGTCAGCTTGTCGGCCTCGATGTGCTTCTTGAGGATCAGGTTCGCAGTGCGCGGAAAAACGTAATCGGAACCGACCAGAAAGAAGCGCTTGTAGCCCTTTTCCTTGGCCCAATCATAAGCCGGCAGGATCTGCTGGTTAGGCTGCGCGCCCGAATACATGATGTTCGGCGAGCATTCGTTGCCCTCGAACTGCACCGGATACCACAGCAGATTGGCGTCCTTCTCGAACACCGGCAGCATCGCCTTGCGGCTCGACGAGGTCCAGCCGCCGAACACCGTGGCGACCTTGTCGCTCTCGATCAGCTTGGCTGCCTTCTGGGCAAAGATCGCCGGATCGGAGGCGCCATCCTCGACCACCGCATCGATTTTCTTGCCCATCACCCCGCCGCCGCCGTTGATCTCGTCGATCGCCATCTGGGTGGAATTCTTCACGGTGACTTCGCTGATCGCCATGGTGCCCGATAGCGAATGCAGGATGCCGACCTTGATGTCGTCGCCACCGCCGGCGCTGGTATCCGGCGCTTTCGAACAGCCCGCCAGCATCGTGGAAGCCGCCAGCACTGCCGCCAACAATCGTCCCGTCTTGAAACCCCTGTCCATCGCCTGCCTCCGTCTGAGATTGAGCCCGGAAGCACTGCCCTCGTGACGCGCTTCCGTAGGCCACAGACGATGTTGCATTGCACAATTTACCCCTATACGTCATTTAACATACAGCTTGTCCCGGCAGTCGCGCGCATGATCGCAAGGTCGGCGCCGAAATCAGCCGGGACGCCGAAGATAGGGCAACCAGCGCATGTTTCGTGACGGTTTTGCAGTATGCAGGAAGTAGCAGAGCAGATGCGACGAGCGGTCGATGGCGACCTCATTGCGCTGCACCCGCCAGCGCTATTGCAACGCAGCAATGCCACCATCAGTCGGAGTTTCCACTCGACAGAAGCAACGAATACCGCCGTCCTCTCCGGCATTCGCAGCCGGGGGGAAGCGAGGCTGAGTTTTCGGCAAACCGCGCAAGGCACGGTCATCGCTGACAGCTATCAGGGCGGCTGCCTCAAATTGCGTGTGCCGCGCAGCCCGCCGGGTTCCTCGCCAGAAGCGGTGCTGATCAACACCAGCGGCGGCTTGTGCGAAGGCGACCGGCTATCGCAGCAAGTCCGCTGGGAAGCGGGTACGAGCGCGACCGTCACCACGCTGGCGGCGGAGAAGGTTTACCGGTCGCAGCGCTCCGATGCGCGCATCGACACCAAGCTCAATGTCGGAAGCCACACCTATGCCGAATGGCTGCCACAAGAAACCATCCTCTTCGACCGCGCCCGGCTCGCCCGCGATACCCAAGTGACGCTGACGGATGACGCCGCATTCATCGGACTCGAGGCGGTGGTGCTCGGGCGCACGGCCATGGGTGAAGTGATGCTGGAAGGCAGCCTCACCGATAATTGGCGGATCTGGCGCGGCGGACGGCTGATCTTCGCCGATGCGCTGCGGCTGTCGGGTCAGGTCGATCTGGTCATGCAGCGGGCTGCGGTCGGCGCCGGCGCGCGGGCGATGGCGATGCTGATTCATGTCTCGCACCGTGCCGCCAGCTTGCTCGGGGGATTGCGCGAAGCTTTGCTCGGCGCGTTGGGGACGACGGCGGCGAGCGCCTGGAACGGCATGTTGATTACGCGGCTGCTGGCACCCAACGGCGCGATCCTGCGCCATGATGTGCTGCGCGCCCTGGCGGCACTGCGCGGATCGCGCGCCCTGCCCCGCGTCTGGGGTTGCTGAGATGAACCTGAGCCCGCGCGAGAAGGATAAGCTGTTGTTGTCGGTCGCGGCCATGGTCGCGCGACGCCGGCTCGAGCGCCAGGTCAAGCTCAACTATCCCGAGACGATCGCGCTGATCTCCGATTTCGTGATCGAGGGCGCGCGCGATGGCCGCAGCGTCGCCGAATTGATGGAGGCCGGCGCGCATGTCGTCACCCGCGCGCAAGTGATGGAGGGTGTCGCCGAGATGATTCACGATGTGCAGGTCGAGGCCACTTTCCCGGACGGGACCAAGCTGGTCAGCGTCCATCATCCGGTGCGATAGAGCCAGATGTCAATGATCCCCGGCGAAATCCTGACCGCACCCGGCGAGCATGTCCTCAACGAGGGCCTGCCGGTAACCCGGCTGACCGTCGCCAATAGCGGGGATCGGCCGATTCAAGTCGGCAGCCATTACCATTTCGCCGAGACCAATGCCGCGCTGCAATTCAACCGCGCCGCCGCCAGAGGCCAGCGGCTCGATATTCCCGCCGGCACCGCCGTCCGCTTCGAGCCGGGACAAAGCCGCGAGGTGGCGCTGGTGCCTTACCGGGGCCTGCGCGAAGTCACCGGCTTTCGTGGACTGGTGATGGGCAAATTGGCCGGGGAGAGCAGCTAGATGGCCTATCGCATCTCGCGTTTCGCTTATGCCGATATGTTCGGGCCAACGGTCGGCGATCGCATGCGCCTGGCCGATACCGAATTGTTCGTCACCATCGAGCAGGATTTCACCCAGCTCGGCGAAGAAGTGAAATTCGGCGGCGGCAAGGTGATCCGCGACGGCATGGGGCAAAGCCAGGTCACCAATGCGGCGGGCGCGATGGATACGGTGATCACCAATGCCGTGATCATCGACTACACCGGCATTTACAAAGCCGATATCGGTCTGAAAGCCGGGCGCATCGCCGCGATCGGCAAGGCCGGCAATCCCGATATCCAGCCCGGCGTGACGATCATCATCGGCCCCGGCACCGAGATCATCGCCGGCGAGGGGCGGATTATCACCGCCGGCGGGATCGATGCGCATATCCATTTCATCTGCCCGCAGCAGGTCGAGGAAGCCCTGGCTTCGGGGGTCACCACCTTCATCGGCGGCGGTACCGGCCCGGCGACCGGCACCAATGCCACCACTTGCACCCCCGGCCCGTGGCATATCGAGCGGATGCTGCTGGCGGCAGAAGGCCTGCCGATCAACCTCGCCTTCGCCGGCAAGGGCAACGCTTCGGAGCCCGCCGCGCTGATCGAGCAGATCCGCGCCGGGGCCGCGGCGCTGAAGCTGCACGAGGATTGGGGCACCACCCCCGCCGCGATCGACTGCTGCCTGAGCGTCGCCGATGACTATGACGTGCAGGTGATGATCCATACCGACACGCTGAACGAAAGCGGCTTCGTCGAGGACACCATCGCCGCGTTCAAGGGCCGCACCATTCACGCCTTTCACACCGAAGGCGCGGGCGGCGGCCATGCCCCCGACATTATCCGGCTCGCCGGCTTTGCCAATGTCATCCCCTCCTCGACTAACCCGACCCGGCCCTTCACCGTCAATACCATCGACGAGCATCTCGATATGCTGATGGTCTGTCATCACCTCGATCCGTCGATCCCGGAAGATCTGGCTTTCGCCGAAAGCCGGATACGCAAGGAAACGATCGCAGCTGAAGACATCCTCCACGACCTGGGGGCGCTGTCGATCATCTCATCGGACAGCCAGGCGATGGGCCGGGTCGGCGAAGTGCTGATCCGTACCTGGCAGACCGCACATAAGATGAAAGTGCAGCGCGGCCCCCTGCCCGAGGATGATGAATTGTCGGACAATTTTCGCGTGCGGCGTTATGTCGCCAAATATACGATCAACCCGGCAATCGCTCAGGGCATGGGCCATGAGATCGGCTCGGTCGAGGTTGGCAAGCTTGCCGATCTGGTGCTGTGGACCCCCGCCTTCTTCGGGGTGAAGCCCGATCTGACGATCAAGGGCGGGATGATTGTCCATGCCATGATGGGCGATGCCAATGCCAGCATCCCGACCCCGCAGCCGGTCCATTCCCGACCGATGTTCGGCTCCTATGGCAAGGCGATGGCCGCCTCCTGCATCAGCTTCGTCTCGCAGGCGTCGATCGACGCCGGGATGCCGGCCCGGCTCGGGCTGCAACGGACGGTATTGCCGGTGCGCGGCACGCGCGGCATCGGCAAGGCGCAGATGAAGCTCAACGATGCTTTGCCCGATATCCGCGTCGATCCCGAAACCTATGAGGTCCGGGTCGATGGCGAATTGATCACCTGCGAGCCGGCGGCGGTGCTGCCGATGGCGCAGCTTTATTTTCTCTATTGAGGGTCAGCCATGCGACGGATCGCCACTATCCTGCCCGATGCGCCGAAAAGCCCCAGCATAGTGCCCGCCGATCACGTTCACCTCGACCACGACATGCGCCATCGCCGCCGCATGGTGTTCAAGACCGCGCAGGGCAAAGCGATCCTGCTCGACATGGCCAACGCCGTTTCCTTGCGTGATGGCGATGGGCTCGTGCTCGATGATGGCGAAGTGGTGCGCGTCGAAGCCGCACCCGAAGCGCTGATCGAAATTACCGCGCCCAGCCTGGCTGCAGTGGTGCGCATCGCCTGGCATCTGGGCAATCGCCATCTGCCCACGCAATTGCTGGGCGAAAGCCTGCGTATCCGCCATGACCACGTTATCGCCGAGATGGTCGCAGGCCTGGGCGGCATCTGTACCGAGGTGCAGGCGCCGTTCGACCCCGAAGGCGGCGCTTATGCCGAGCGCATGGGCAAAGCGGTGCCGCATCATCATGGGCATGGGCACGCACATGAGCACGGGCATTAATATGGCCGAAACTGCCCTTTACGACCTCCTCTCATGGATGTCCCCAGCGTGGCCGATCGGCGCCTTTGCGCATAGCGGCGGGCTGGAATGGGCGGTCGAAGCGCGGTTGGTGGTCGATCGGTCGAGCGTCGAGGGCTGGATCGCCGATCTGCTCGAACACGGCGCCTTATGGTCTGACGCGGTGATTTTCGTTCACGCCCATCGCGCGGCGAGCGAGGATGACGGCGCGCGGCTGCTCGAACTCGCCGAACTGGCGACCGCTCTGCTCGGCAGCTATGAGCGCCGGCTCGAAGCCACGGCGCAAGGTGCCGCCTTCCGCCGCATCGCCCGCAGCACGGCCGCCACACCTGCCCTGGCGCTACTCGATGAAGTGGATGATGCAGACCTCGCTTATCCGCTAGTCGCCGCCTGTCTAATGGCCGGACACGGCATTGCTTGTAACGCGGCGCTCACCGCCTTCCTCCATGGCGCCATCGCCAATCTGGTATCCGCCGCCCAACGGCTGATCCCGCTTGGCCAGACCGACGGCCAGCTGGCGATCCGCGCCTTGCGCGAGCCGCTGTTCAGCGCCGTGGTCCGCGCCGAGGCACTCCCCGATGGCGATCCCTTTGCGGTCCTGGGCAGTGCCTGCCTGTCTGCCGAACTGGCCTGCATGGCCCATGAAACCCAATATACGAGGCTGTTCCGCACATGAACGCTCCCCATCACGATATTCCGGCAGAAGACCGGCGCACCTCCGCCCTGCGCGTCGGCATCGGCGGCCCGGTCGGCTCGGGCAAAACCGCGCTGATGGATGCGCTGTGCAAGGCCTTTCGCCATCGCTACGAGATCGCCGCGATTACTAACGACATCTACACCCGCGAGGATGCCGAGTTCCTGACCCGCGCCGGCTCGCTCGCGCCCGAGCGCATTCTCGGGGTCGAGACCGGCGGCTGCCCGCATACCGCGATCCGCGAGGATGCCTCGCTCAACCTCGCCGCCGTCGATCAATTGACCCGCGCCTTTCCCGCGCTCGACCTGATCCTGATCGAATCGGGGGGCGACAATCTAGCCGCGACCTTCAGCCCGGAACTGGCCGATCTCACCATCTATGTCATCGACGTCTCGGCCGGCGACAAGATCCCCCGCAAGGGCGGCCCCGGCATCACCCGTTCGGACTTGCTGGTAATCAACAAGATCGACCTCGCGCCGCTGGTCGGCGCCAGCCTGACGGTAATGGACCGCGATACGCAAAAGATGCGCGGAAGCCGACCGTTCGTCTTTACCAATATTCGCGCCGGCGAGGGCACTGTCGCCATCGCCGATTTCATCATCGCCGCCGGCGGTTTGCCGGCCAGGAAGGAGATCGTGGCATGAAAATCCGCATGAGGCACCTAGGAATTCTGGCGGCCATACCCGCCAGCCTGTTCCTAACCGAAACCGCCTTCGCGCACCCCGGCCATGGCACCGGCTTTGTCGCCGGGCTGGTCCATCCTTTCACCGGGATCGATCATCTGGCGGCGATGAGCATGGTCGGCCTGTGGTCGGGCGTGGCCTTTCCCCAAAACCGGCTGTGCCTCCCGGCGATCATGCTCGCCGCGCTTCTCGGCGGTTTCCTCTATGGTGATCTGGGCGGGGCGATGGCGTTTCCCGAACTGCTGATTCAGGCTACGCTGGCGGTGCTCGCACTAACGCTGGTGCTCGATATCAAGCTGCGCACGCATGCCGCCGCCTTGCTGGTCGCGATGACCGGGCTCGCGCATGGCTTCGCTCACGGCATCGAGGTGCCCGCCGGCAGCGATCCGCGCAGCTTTCTGGTCGGATTCTTCCTTTCCTCGACGGTGCTGCTGGCGGCCGGTTTGGGCTTGGCCCGTGTCCTGACGCAGCGGGGCTTTCGCTCTCCCGCTGTGCAGCCATCGCGATGGGGCGCTGATTGACCATCCTCCAGCCTGTCGCGGGACTAACCGCCGATCGCAGCCATATCCGGCGCCAGCGGATCGTGCGCACCCGGCGCCAATACAACCAGTGGGTCAATAACGAGACGCTGGAAGATTTCGCGCTACGTTTCACCGCGCATAAGGCGCGGCGATGGTCGCCGTTCTGGGTTGCGAACGCCGCGCTCGGTTCGATCGCCTTCCTCGCGTCGGAAGCGATCGGCGCGACGGTGACGATCAATTACGGTTTCCCCAACACGGCGCTGGCAATCCTGGTTGCCGGCATCATCCTGCTGCTCGCCGGCCTGCCGATCTGCTATTACGGCGCGCGCTACGGCGTCGATATGGATCTGCTGACCCGCGGCGCCGGCTTCGGCTATCTCGGTTCGACGATCACCTCGGCGGTCTATGCCTCCTTCACCTTTATCCTCTTCGCGCTGGAGGCGGTGATCCTGTCGGCAGCGCTGAAGCTGTGCTTTGGCATTCCGCTGGCGATCGGGCATATCTTCAGCGCGCTGGTGGTGGTGCCGATCTCGGCTTACGGTTTTCGCCGGATCAGCATCGTGCAGAACTGGACGCAGCCGATCTGGCTGGTGCTGCAACTGGCGCCGATCCTTTACGTCGCGCGCAAAGGGCCAGCGGCGCTGGCCTTGTGGACCGGATTTTCAGGCACTGCTCATGTCGGAACCGGCAGCGTGGCGAATAGCACCCTGAGCTTGATCCCTTTCGGCTTTGCCCTCTCGGTTTTCCTGTCGCTGCTCCCGCAGATTGGTGAACAAGTCGATTTTCTGCGCTTTTTGCCTGAGCGCGATCAGGTCGGCGCCCGGCGCTGGTGGGCCGCGCTGTTGACCGCCGGCCCAGGCTGGATCGTGCTCGGCGCGGGCAAGATGCTGATCGGGTCGTGCCTGGCGGTGCTGGCGCTGAGCGCGGGCATGAGCATCGAAGAGGCCTCCAACCCGACGATGCTCTATCACCATGTCTTCAGCGGGTTGCTCGCCTCGCCTTCGGCGGCGCTGGTGCTGACGGGCGTGTTCGTCGCGATCTGTCAGGTCAAGATCAACACCACCAATGCCTATGCCGGCTCGATTGCCTCCTCCAACTTCTTTTCACGGCTTACCCATCGGCATCCCGGCCGCGTCGTCTGGCTGCTGTTCAATATCGCGAGTGCGCTGATGCTGATGGAGGGCGGCATCCAGCACACGGTCGAGCGCGTGCTGGCGCTATACAGCAATTTCGCCGTGGCCTGGTTCGGCGCGGTGACCGCCGATCTCGTCATCAACAAACCGCTCGGGCTCAGTCCGCCCGGCATCGAGTTCAAGCGCGCTCATCTCTATAGCTTCAACCCGGTCGGGGTCGGGGCGATGGCGCTGTCGATGCTGGGCTCGACGCTGTGCTTTACCGGCGTATTCGGCGAAATTCCCCGCGTCTTTTCGCCCGTCTTTGGCTTGCTGTTGTCCTTCGTCACCGCGCCGCTGATCGCCTGGGCCACCGGGGGCCGCTACTATCTGGCCCGCGTGCCGGCCGGGTTGAGCGCCGATCCCTCGGCGCCGGGCGACATCGCCTGCGTGGTCTGCGAAAACCGCTTCGAGCCCAGCGACATGGCGCATTGCCCGGTCTACGCCGGGTCGATCTGCTCGCTGTGCTGCACGCTGGAGGCGCGCTGCCACGATGCCTGCAAGCCCGATATCCTGCTGGTCGACCGCGCCGCGCAAGCCTTGCGGCGGATCGTGCCGACCCGGCTCGCCGATCCCGTCTATGCGCGGATCATCCGCTTCGCCGTGCTGTATCTGGTGGTCGCGATGATTCTGGCAGCGATGCTGGCGATGATCCAGATGCAGCAGGCGGCGACAGCGCATACCGGCGCCGCCGTCGCCTCGACCTTGCTTGCGGTCTATGCCTGCCTGCTGGTGCTGTTCGCCTTCATCGCCTGGTATTTCGTGCTGGCCCACGAAAGCCGCCAGGCCGCCGAGCAGGAAACCGATCGCCAGACCTCGATGCTGATCGACGAGATCACCGCCCATACCAAGACCGACGAGGCGCTCCAGCACGCGCGCGATGTCGCCGAATCGGCCAATCTCGCGAAAAGCCGCTACATCGTCGGCGTCAGCCACGAAATCCGCAGCCCGCTCAACACGATCTCGGGCTATGCGCAATTGCTCGAGCGCGATCCGGAGCGCCACGCCGGGGATGCCGCCCGGGTGATCCGGCGCAGTGCCAATCATCTCGTCGATCTGGTCGATGGGCTGGTCGATATCTCGAAAATCGAGAACGGGCTGTTGCGGATCGAGCGGGCACAAGTCGATCTGGCCGATCTGCTCGATCAAATCGCCGATATGTTCCGGCTGCAGGCGGCGGCCAAGGGGCTCGGCGTGACTTACGAGCGCGCCGCCAAGCTGCCGCGCACCGTCTTTACCGACGAGAAGCGCCTTCGGCAGATCCTGATCAACCTGGTCTCGAACGCGATAAAATATACCGACAGCGGCACCGCCTCGCTCAAGGTGCGCTGGCGCGATCCTTTCGCCGAGTTCGAGATCGCGGATTCGGGCATGGGTATCGCGCCTGAGGATATCGAACGGATTTTCGAGCCGTTCGAGCGGCTTCATAATGACAATGGCGTGCCCGGCGTCGGGCTCGGCCTCACCATCACCCGGCTACTGGTCCAGATCATGGGCGCGGATCTCACGGTGACCAGCAAAAAGGGCGAAGGGAGCGTGTTTACCGTCAAGATGTTCCTGTCCGAGGCCCCGACGGACAATATCGCCGCCCCGGTACGCGGACGCATTCGCGGCTATACGGGCACGCGCCGCCGCATTCTGGTTACCGACAATGATCTCGCGCATCTCGACATGGTTCGCGACATTCTCGAGCCGCTCGGCTTCGAACTGGATTTTGCCACCGGCGGCGCGGCGTGTCTGGCTGCCTTCGCCAGCCGGCCCGCCGATCTCATCATGCTCGATGTGGCGATGCCGGAGATGGATGGCTGGGAAACGGCGCGCAATTTGCGCCAGTTGCATGGCGAAGACCCGGTCATCCTGATGGTGTCGGCCAATGTCCATGATTTCCAGCGCCGCCGCAGCGAGGACGACCCCCATGACGATTTTCTGACCAAGCCCTATGAAATCGATGAGATGCTCGACCGCCTCCAGACCTTGCTGGGGGTGACATGGCTGCACCAGTGAGTCCCGCTTCGCATGGCAGCGAACAAGCCGTCGAATCGAACGGGCTAGTTCTGGTCGTCGATGATGATGCCGATACCAGGCAGATGTTGCACACCGCGCTGGCTACCGCTGGCAAGGCGCCCATCCTGGCGGAAAATGGCGCTCAGGCGCTGGCGCTGCTCGATCGAGTGGTGCCCGACCTGATCCTGCTCGATGCGGTGATGCCCGAGATCGATGGCTTTGCGACTTGCCGGCAAATCAAGGCACGGCCCGAGTCCGCGCATGTCCCGGTGATCTTCATGACCGGTCTGGTCGATACCGAGCATGTCGTCGAGGGCCTGCGGGTGGGCGGGGTCGACTATATCACCAAGCCGCTGGTGTTGGACGAGTTGCTGGCGCGCATTGAGGTGCATCTGGCCAATTCGCGCATATCGCAACGTGCCTTGTCGGCCCTGGACGCGATCGGCCGGAAATTGCTCGCCTGTGATGCGCAAGGCCACATCCTCTGGACGACCGCAGCTGCAGCCAATCTCATCGCCATTACCCATGAGCCGCCCCTGCACGAACAAATCCTGCGGATGATCGCTGCGGTGCTGCGCGGTCAATCCCCCATGCCGGGGCAGATCGCCGGCCCGCACAAGATCCAGATCGCTTATATTGGCAAGGTGGGAACCGGGGAATTTCTGTTCCGATTGCAGGATTCGAGCGATGGCCGGGAAGCATCGCTGCTGCAGCAAGCGCTGGGCCTTACCCCGCGTGAAAGCGAGGTTCTGCATTGGATATCGAAGGGCAAATCCAACAAGGACACGAGTGAGATTCTGAATATCAGCTCGAGAACGGTGAACAAGCATCTCGAGCAGATATTCATTAAATTAGGGGTAGAAAACCGTTCTGCCGCCGCCTCAATAGCCACCCGTCTGATATCGATTACGGATTAGCAAAAAGACATTTCGTGGAGCGGCAAGCGAGCCGACAAACCCGCCCGTTCGTGCTGAGCTTGTCGAAGCACTGTCCTGCTTGCAACCAGCGCCGCAAAGAAAAGCAATCCTTTAGCATGCTCAGGACAGACGGGATGGTGACGTAGGTTGCGATAATACGCTCGCCTCAATCGGTACTGCCTTCCAGGCTGACATGCGCCGAGACGACTTTCCAGCCATCCTCGAACTTCACCCAGGTCTGGCTCTGCCGGCCGCGTCGCGGAGTATTGTCGCGGAAGAATTCGGCATCGACGGTCGCGCAGCTATCGCCATAGACGGTGATCTCCACCCGCCCCAGCCGCCGCGGTGGCGAACCGCCCCGGCCTTTGCGAAACTCGCGGATCGCGGCGATGCCGTACAAGATCTCACCTACGCCGATGCGATTGGTAGTCTCCGCATCATGGAACAGGGCGTCCATTGCCGCGATATCGTCGGCCATGAGGGCGCGTTCATAGGCGTGGAAGCCTTCGGTGACTTCGGCCACCAGGGCAGGCGCGTTCAGCTGCATGCAACAGCGCCTAAAAACCGTCGTTTTTGAATGGGCGCACGTACTATCATCGAGTTGCCCCTGTGAGCGTGATGACACGTTCTGCCCGGATGGAATCAGCCTGTCAAAGGGACTGGCCTAGGCAATCGCTCCCCCGGCGCTCCACCTCGCGCCTATTGTTGCAACAGGTTCTCCCGATACGTCGTTCCGGCATATTCAGTCCGCATCAGCCCCCGCTGCTGCAGGATCGGCACGACATGGTCGACGAAGGCATCGATGCTTCCGGGCATCACATGGGGGCTGAAAGTGAAGCCATAGCAGCCGGTGTCCCGCCACCACTTCTCCAGCGTATCGGCGACGTGTTCGGGCGTGCCCATAATTCTCGGACTCATCGGCGACACCGCCAGATCGAGCGCCATTTCCCGCAATGTCGGGCTTCGGTCCTTGGTCCAGTTGCCCACGGCTGTCATCCAGCCCTGCGAGGCCTGAGTCTCGCCGGTCTCGATCGGCTGATCGACATCGTGGTCGTTGAAATCCCGGCCCAGAATCGCGCCCAGCCGGATCACCGCCTGATCCAGGGCGACGCGCGACTTCAGGGTTTCGAGCTGCCGTTCGGCTTCCGCCTCGGTGCTGGCGACATAGGGTTGAATCCCGAAAAACACCCTGGGATGGGGGCGCCCGATCTCCTCGGCGGCGGCGCGAGTGCTGGCGATATAGCTTTTCATCGCCACTTCGGGCTGAAGTGCAAAGACTGCATCCGCGTGCTGGGCGGCGAACCGCATGCCCCGGCCCGACGCCCCGGCCTGAAAGATGAGCGGTCGCCCCTGGGGGGAGCAGGGCATCACCGGCAGCGAGTTGCAGCGGTAATATTTGCCGTTGTAGTGGACCGGTTTGATCTTGGCCGTATCGATGTATCGTCCTGCAGCCTTGTCCATGATGATGGCGTCGGCCGGGAAAGCATCCCACAGCCGGTAAGCGACATCCATATATTCGTCCGCCTGATCGTAGCGGCTGTCATGCTCCGGCCGCTCCAACCCCAAGGCCGCGAAATCATTCTCATGATAGCTCGTGACCACATTCCAGGCCAATCGTCCGCCGGACAAATGATCGACCGTGCCGAGCCGCCGAACCGCCAGAAACGGCGGCGTCCCGATTGTCGTCAAAGTGACCGCCAGGCCGAGATGCCTGGTCACCTGCGACATGAGCGTCACCAGCATCAGCGGGTCGATCCGCGGAATACCGCCTTCGGCCGCATCTTCCACATTCTGTGTGTTCGTCGATAGCGTGTCGGCAAAGAAAATGCCGTCGAAGAATCCTCGCTCCAAGGTTCGAGCGACATCACACCAATATTGCGGAGAATAAAGTCCCGCGCCCTGGCGATCCTCAGGGTGCGCCCACGATGCTTGGACATGATTACTCGGCGCGGTCTGCGCGACGAAGTTAAAGTGAATCTGCGCCATCAATGACTTCCGCTATCAATTGTTTTATATGAAATGTATTTTTGGAAATACTCACGGAATGTGATCGAGAGCAGCGCTCCGCACGTCGCTTCATGCCGCAGCTCGCATGCGGACAGAGGATTTCAAGCCCCAACCCAGTGGTCAATAACTTCTCCATATATCGATAATTATTTTATAATGACGAAATAAGCACGATCTTGTTTGCTGTCAAACTTTCCCGTTCGCGGCGCTGCTTCGCATTCGCAGACCCGCCCTGCGGACCCGCCGCGCCGCGCCATGCCAATCCGATTTGACAGGCCGCACCACGCAGCATAGTTCTATATTTAGAGATATATATCGATATTTCGAATGACTGGAGAGGCGATTCCCGTGCCGGCGCCCTATGATGTGGTGATAATTGGTGCCGGTTCCGCCGGATGCCCGCTGGCAGCACGACTGTCGGAGGATTCGCGCCGATCGGTGCTGCTGCTCGATGCCGGCCCCCGCTTTATCGGCGCGGAGACTTATCCGACCGAGCTGCGCTATGGCGGCGTGCTCAGCGCGATGATGCCCGGAAAGCCCTATAATTGGGATCTCATCGCGACGGTGCGCGAAGGAATTCTGCAGCCTCTCCCGCGCGGCAAAGTCGTCGGGGGATCGAGCGCGCTCAATGGCACGCTGTTTACCCGGGGGTTGCCCGAGGATTTCGACGATTGGGCCGCGTCGGGTAATCCTGACTGGTCCTATGAGCAGGTGCTGCCCTATTTCCGCAAGCTGGAGACGGACGCAGACATTACCGACGCTTATCACGGCGCCTCGGGCCCCATGCCGCTGCGCCGGGCAAGCGAGAAGGAACTCCTGCCGATCGATCACGCCTTTCTGTCGGCCTGCCGGATGCATGGTTTTGCCGACGACCCGGACCAGAACGGTCCGAACTCGATCGGCGTCGGCCTGCTCCCCGTCAATACCAGGGAGGGCATCCGCGTGAATACGGCGATGGCCTATCTCGACCCGGCGATCTCCCGTCCCAACCTGGAGGTTCGACCCAATACCAGCGTCACCCGCATTATCTTCGATGGCCGCAAAGCCATCGGCGTCGAGATCGTCGCCGATGGCCGGCAGTCCACCATCTTCGCCGGGGAAGTGGTGCTGAGCGCCGGTGCGATCATGTCTCCGCAACTGCTGATGTGCTCGGGCATCGGTCCGGCTGATGAGCTACGCCGGCATAATATCCCGGTCGTAGTCGAATCCCCGCTGGTCGGCCGCGAATTCACCGATCACTGCACGATCAAACTCCCCTTCCGCATCAGGCGCGGCGCCAGTCGCTCGCCTTCGCCCACGAAGAGCCCTTGGGCACACGCCGGCCTGCATTATACCAGCCGGGGATCGCCCGAGCACAGCGACATGATGCTGATGCAGTCCTCGGTTTCGATGGACGCCGCCATTTTCTACGAGAACTCGCTGCTGGCAAAGATGAAAACCGCAGTCGCGACAATGCGCCGCATGTCGCTGTCGCAGTTCATCGACCAGGCGCGCCACGCGGCGGATCATGGTATTACCGCGGTGATCATGCGCGGTGAGGCGCGCGGCGAGATTCGCCTCAAATCAGCCGATTTCGCGGACAAGCCCGACCTGTTCTACCATAACCTCGAAGACGAGCGGGACCGGGCGCGGATGCGTGAGGCGATGCGCCTCTCCGCCACGCTGATCGCCAGCGATCCCTATCGGGCGCTGGGCGCCGAACGCAGCGCCATCAGCGATCGGGAACTGGACAGCGACACCCTGCTTGACCGCTTTATCCTGGCCGGCGCCGGGACGTCGATCCATATGGCCAGTAGTTGCCGGATGGCGCCGTCGATCGCTGCCGGGGTGGTGGACGAAAAATGTCGGGTGCATGGCGCCGAGGGGCTGCGCGTCATCGACAGCGCGATCATGCCGACCGTCGTGCGCCGCTGCCCCGCTGCCACCGCGGTGATGATCGGCGAGCGCGCAGCCGCCTTTTTCGATTGACGCGCACCGGGCAAGCCGCCCATATTATATCAATAATTTTCTCCAAATACCGATAAATAAACTGGTGCAGCAAGCGCCGGAGAGGATACTCCGAATGACTAAAGTGATGACAGGCATACGGGTGCTGGAGGTGGCGCAATATACCTTCGTGCCGATGGCGGCGGGGCTGCTCGCGGACTGGGGCGCCGACGTCATCAAAATCGAACATCCGCTGCGCGGCGATACCCAGCGCGGCTTCACCTCTATCGGCGAGATCAAGCTCGATCCGCGACGAAACGTGGCGCTCGAGCATCCCAATCGCGGCAAGCGCAGCGTCGGGATCGATCTGACCAAACCCGAGGGGCAGGCGCTGCTTTACGAGATCGCCGCCACCGCCGATGTGTTCATCACCAATTATCTGCCGTATCAGCGCCAGAAGCTGAAGCTCGACGTCGAGCATATTCGCGCCATCAACCCGAACATCATCTACGCGCGCGGCAGCGCGCTTGGCGACAAGGGCCCCGAACGCGAGAATGGCGGCTTCGACAGCACCTCCTTCTGGACTCGCGGCGGCGTCGGCGTGGCGCTGTCCCCGCCCGAGCTGGGCGGTCCGCTCCAACAGGGCATCCCGGCGTTCGGCGATACCATGGGCGGCATGTTCTTCGCCGGCGGCATTGCCGCGGCGTTGTTTCATCGCGAGCGCACCGGCCATGCCAGCGAAGTCGACGCCTCGCTGCTCAGCACCGCCTGGTGGGCCACCGCTGCCGGTATCAATCTGGGCGTCGAGACCGGCCAGAAAACCCATAGCCAACGGCGCGCGCCCGGCACTACCCCGGTCAATCCCTTCTCCGATTTCTACACCACGGCGGACGGCGGCACGATCAACCTGTGCATACTATCGCCCACGGCCTATATTCGCGACACGTTCACCCATCTCGGCATAGCCGAAGCAGCTGACGACCCGCGGTTCGCCGACGCCACCTCGCTCTTCGCTCATGCCAAGGAAGCGCACGCCCTGCTGATCGAGGCCTTCAAACGCCATCCGATCGCCTATTGGAAGGAGCATCTGAAATCGATGAAGGGGCAATGGGCAGCGTTCCAGAGCGTGCTCGAACTTGCCGACGACAAACAGGCGCTGGCTAACGACATGCTGTTCGAAGTCGAGGCCTGGGACGGGGGCGCGCCGATCAAATTGACGCGGGGTCCGGTGCAGTTCGACCATGCCCCCGTCGACACCATTCGCGGTCCGCAGCCTTCCGAACATACCGAGACCTTCCTGATGGAAATGGGCGTCGAGTGGGACAGGATCGAAAGTCTGAAGGCGGTCGGCGCCATCGCCTGACCGAGCGGGTGAGACGAGACCTGCGGGTTCCGCCTCGCCAAAATCGAAGGAGTTTGCATCATGAGCTTTGTTTTCAGCGCGGATGGCCACATCGTCGAACCCTCCGATCTTCTCACCGAAGGTCTGCCGCCCTCCTTGCGGCGCTTCGGGCTGCGGGCGGAAGTGCGCGATGGCTATCGCTACATGATGGCGGGCGACAAGATCACCAGCAAGGCGCCGCTCAATCGCGCGCCGGTCATCATGAAGGACGGCGAATCCTTCGGGCGGGCAGAGCGACGCGGTCCGCGCGAGATCACCCCTCGCCTGCTCGACATGGCGCTCGATGGCGTCGATGCGGAGATCGTCTTCCCCTCGCTCGGCATCACCTCGTTCCTGATCGAGAACGCCGAGGCCGAATTGGCCACCACGCAAGTCTATAACGACTGGCTGGACCAGCAACTCTCGGTCGAGCCAACCAAATTCGTGAAATGCGCCATCCTCCCCGTCCGCGACCTCGGCAACACGGTTGCCGAAATGAAGCGCATTGCCGCCCTGGGTTTCACCGCCGCCATGCTCCCGAGCCTGATCGAGGTGACCTCGGGCCTGCCGAGCTACAATATGGCGGCGTGGGACCCGGTATTCGCGGCAGCCGAGGCGTTGGGCATCGTCTTCGTCCTCCACACCGGCACCGGCCGCGAGGATGTCCGCAGTCACCGGGGGCCCGGCGGTGCGGTGATCAACTATGCCATCCAGGCTTGTGACGGCATGCTGTCGATCATGCAGCTGGTGGCAGGCGGCGTGCTCGACCGCTTCCCGCGCGCCAAGGTCGCCTGCATCGAATCGGGGGCGAGTTGGCTCGCCGCCGTCGCCGAACGCATGGACGAGGTCTACGAAGCGCACGATGCTTTCGTGCGGCCCAAGCTCTCGCTCAAACCCAGCGAAATCATCGCTCGCCAGGTCGCCTGCTCCTTCCAATATGATCGCGCCTGCATCATGTCCCGTTCGGTAACCGGGGTTAAAGCCTTGATGTGGGGCGCCGACTATCCGCATCACGAGGGCACTTTTCCGCGCTCCAAGGATGTGCTGGCGCATTTGTTCGACGGCATCGACATCAGCGAGCAGGACAAGGCCGATATTGTCGGACTGAACGCGGCGCGGCTTTTCCGCCTGCCCCATCCGGCGGTTGTTGCGGGGTAAGGGTTTGTACGAAATCCGCGAAAGAGCGGATTTCGAAGTCTGTGCCGTCCCGCTCCCCCGGGTTGGTACCACCCAGTTAAGGTACCCTGTGGGTGGTACCAACCCGGGTGAGCGGGA
>JAMFSI010000101.1 GCA_026225215.1 Sphingomonas palustris
AACCAGTCGGCGAGACCGCCGACCAGCGCCGCCTCGCTGAACGCGCGCAGCCAGCCCCATAGGGGATGCACCGGCGCCAGATGGCGCGAGAGCCCATAGAGGCAGGCCATCGCCACCAGCAGCCCCGTCGCCACCGCCCGCATATAGCGGGCGCGATCGGCCGGAAGCGGCGCCGGCGCGAAAGTGGAACGCGCGGATGGGGGAGGCGCGGAGACGGGCGTCACTCGGCGGGCTGCACGCCGGATTCGGCACCGTCGTGCCTATGTCCGATATCGCGATGCTCGGGCTCATACGTCAGCAGACCCTTGCGCAACCACGGGCCCAGGCGCTTTTCCAGACCATCGGCAAGGCTGAACGCGGCCGGCACGATCAGCAGCGTCAACAGTGTCGACAGAATCAGCCCGCCGATCACCACCGTGCCCATCGGCGCACGCCAGGCATTGTCGCCGCCGATCGAGAGCGCTGTCGGCACCATCCCCGCCGTCATCGCCACCGTGGTCATGACGATCGGTTGCGCGCGCTTGTGCCCGGCCTCGACGATCGCGCTGAACTTGTCGGCGCCCTTGGCCATTTCTTCGATGGCGAAGTCGATCAGCAGAATCGAATTCTTGGCGACGATGCCCAGCAGCATGAGAAAGCCGATGAACACCGGCATCGACAGCGGCTGCCCGGTGACCAGCAGCGCCACCAGCCCGCCCAGCGGCGCCAGGAACAGCGAGCCCATATTGACCATCGGCGAGACCATCCGGTGATAGAGCAGCACCAGCACCGCGAACACCAGCATGATCCCGGCCGGCACGGCGAGGCTGATATTATCGAGCATCTCGGCCTGCCAGCGATCCTCGCCATAAGAGGGGTTGGAGACGCCCGACGGCAGATGTTTCATGATCGGCAGGGCATTGATTTCATCGGTTGCGGTGCCCTTGACCACGCCGGGCGCAAGGTCGGCGCCGACGAAGACCCGGCGATCCTGATTGTAGCGCTCGATCGTCGTCGGGCCCGAACCGAAGCTGATCTCGGCGACGCGGGAGAGCGGCACCGAGCCGCCGCTGCCAGTCTGCACCGGCAGGTTTTCGATGCTGCTGATGTCACGCCGGGCATTTTCGGGCAGCCGCACGCGAATCGGGATCTGGCGATCGGAAAGCGAGAATTTGGCGGCATTCTGGTCGATCTCGCCCAGCGTCGCGATGCGGATCGCCTGGCTGAGCGAACTGGTGGAAACGCCCAGCGCCGCCGCCAGGTCGAGGCGCGGGCGAATCACCACTTCCGGGCGCTTGAGATCGCCGCTGATGCGCGGGGCGACGAGATCCTTGATACCGCTCATCTGTTCGACCAGCGTGGCCGCGGTATCTTCGATCAGTTGCGAGTCCGAACCCGACAACATCACCGAGATCGCCCGGCCCGACCCCGACCCTTGCGAATTCTGCGCCTGAAAGCTGACCCGCGCATCGGCGATCTGTTGCAACTTCGGCGTCAGCGCGTGCTGAACCTCATCGGTCGTGCGCTTGCGGTCCTTGCGCAGAGTTAAGAAGATATGCGCATGGCCCTCTTCGACGTTTTCCAACACATGATCGATCTCGGGCTGGCTGCGCACTAACGCCACGACGCGATCGGCAACCGCCGCGGTCTGAGGAATGGTGGTGCCGGGAACCATATCCGCGTTGATCGAGGTGAAGTCGCTGTTCGATACCGGGAAGAATTCGATCGGTAGCGACGCGAACAGCGTGACCGTGAGCGCCAGCGCCAGCATACCGGTGCCCATCATCCAGATGCGATGGTCGCGCAACCGGGCGAGAAACGAGGTGCCCAAACGATCGGCGAGTCGAACCAGGCGTCCAGGTGCGCCCAGCGTGGCGAGGCTGCGCGCCATCCAGCCGAGCCGGTCTTGCATGGCTCTTGCGGCGCGACTGGCGCGATAGGCCTGAGCCTTGCCGGTATCGAGCGACCAATGCAGCACGCGCAGATAGCGCTCCATCATCGGGCCGCCGGCATGTTCGGCATGCCCATGCGCTTTCAGGAAATAGGCTGCCACCATCGGCGTGATCATGCGGGCGACGGCCAGCGACATCAGCACCGAAACCACCACGGTCATCCCGAAATTCTTGAAGAACTGCCCGGATACGCCGGGCATCAGCCCCACCGGCAGGAATACCGCGACAATCGAAAAGGTGGTGGCGACGACGGCGAGCCCGATTTCGTCCGCCGCGTCGATCGCCGCCTGATACGCGGTCTTGCCCATGCGCATATGCCGCACGATGTTCTCGATCTCGACGATCGCATCATCGACCAGAACCCCGGCGACAAGCCCCAGCGCCAGCAGCGACAATTGGTTCAGCGAAAAGCCGAACCAGGCTTTCATGAACCAGAAGGTCGGGATCGCCGACAGCGGGATGGCGATGGCGGAGACCAGCGTCGCCCGCCAGTCGCGCAGGAAGAAGAACACCACGATCACCGCCAGCACCGCGCCCTCGACCATCGACGACATCGACGATTCATATTGCTGCTTGGTGTAATCGACCGAGGTATAGAGCCGCATGAAGTGGATGCCGGGGTGTTCCCGCTCGAGCTTGCCCAGCTCCACTACCGCGGCATCGTAGACGGCAACGTCGGAAGCGCCGCGCGCGCGCGCCATCGAGAAATTGACCACCGGATGGCCATTCATCTTGGCGACCGAGGTTATTTCACCAAATGAGTCGGTCACCGTGGCGACGTCGGTCAGCTTGATCGAATGCCCGCCGCCCAGCGATATCTGCGTCTGCGACAAGGCATAGGCATCCTGGGCATTGCCGAGCACGCGCACCGACTGGCGCGTGCCGCCGATCTCTGCCTTACCGCCGGCGGCGTTGATGTTCTGCGCGCGCAGCGCGAGATTGATCTGCGGCGCGGTGACCCCGTAAGCCTGCATCTTGGCGGGATCGAGCGTGACCAGAATTTCGCGAGCGACGCCGCCTTCGCGTTTCACCTCCGCCATGCCGTCGACCGACAGCAGTCGCTTGGCGATGGTATCGTCGACGAACCACGACAATTGCTCGATGCTCATGTCGTCAGCGGCCACTGCAAAATAAGCGATGGGGTCGCCCGAGCTGGTGGCCTTGACGATCTGCGGTTCGAGAATGCCGTCGGGCAGCTCGCCGCGCTGCTGATCGATGGCGTTCTTAACCTCACTGACCGAAGCGTTGATGTCGGTCCCCAGCTGAAACTCGATCTGAGTCGAGCTCATCCCTTCCGAGGCGGTCGAGCTGATCGAGGAAACGCCGGAGATCGACCGTACCGCCGATTCGATCCGCTGCGTGATCTGCGTCTCGATCTCGGTCGGAGCGGCGCCCGGCTGTTGGATCGTCACGATGACCATCGGGAATTCGATATCCGGCTGGTCCTGCACCTCCATCCGCATGAAGCTGACCATGCCGAGCAGCACCAGCGCCGCAAACAGCACGATCGGCGCCACCGGGTTACGAATCGACCAGGCCGAGAGGTTACGGAAATTCACAAATGCAGCCTAGTTCCGGGCAGCAAGCACGGGATTGACCGATTCGCCGTTCGAGAGGAAGGCGCCGGCACGCAGCACCACGCGCTCCCCGCCCGTCAGCCCCTGCGTCACCGCAACCCCCTTGTCAGTGACCAGGCCGATCTTGATCGCCCGGCGCTGCACCTTGTTGCCCTTGCCGACGACGAACACATAGCTGCCCTGGGTGTCAGACAGCAGGGCCGATTCGGGCAGCATCGGCGCCTGCAGCGTGCCCGAGTTAATATCGACGCTGGCAAAGCCGCCCGGTCGCAATTCAGCGGCATAAGCCAGCGCAATCCGCGCCAGGCCCTGGCGCGATTGCGGATCGATCACCGGCGACAATTGCCAGATCTGACCGGTAAAGCTGTGGCTTGCCCCCACCGGCGTCACTTGCGCCGCCTCGCCGACCGACAATTGCGCCAGATCAGCTTCGCTGAGCCGCGCCTGCAACTCCATCTGGCCGTCCTTGGCGATGCGGAACAGCACGGTGTTGCTGTTGATCACGACCTGCCCAGGATCGACATTGCGTTCGAGCAACAAGCCATCGGCGGGCGCGACGATCGATAGGCGCCGGATGCGGGCGTCGATTTCGCCAAGTTGGGCGTCGGCCACGCGCACCCGCGCGTTTGCGCCATCGCGCGTGGCGACGAGCTGATCGAGTTGGGAATTGGAAATAAAGCCGTGGCTGACCAGCTTCTGCGCGCGTTCGAGATTGGCCTGGGCCAGCCGGGCATCGGCCTGGGCGGCGGCGATCTGCGCTTGCTGGTTGGCCCGCTGCTCCACTTGAACCGAGCTGTCGAGCCGCGCCAGCACTTGCCCCTGATGGACCCATTGGCCGGCATCGACGAGCACCTGGCTGACCGAGCCGCCATCGCCGACCGAACCCACCGGCAATTCACGCCGCGCGGCCAGCGTGCCGGTGGCATTGATCGTCCCCACTACGGTCGTCGTGCCGGGCACCGTTACCGAGACCGTAGGCGCCTGTGCCGATGGATCGCCTTCGAAACCGGGAGCCTGGTTGCGATGCAAGGCAAACCACAGGGCGATCAGGGCCACGGCGGCCAGCCCCGCCAACACGAGATTGCGGCGGCGCAGGCGGCGTTCTTCATCGTCGATATGGTCCAGCGGATGACCGGCGGCCAGCCCGGATGTGCCATCCTCGTCGCTACCACGCTCGGCGCGCGCCTGGGGCCTCTGGCCTACGTCGATCCTGGCATCGTAATTCATCGCGATCACCGCCCGGAACACCAGAACACCACAAACGCGGCCCCGGCCATGTCATTTGCCCAACGGATGTCCAAAACATCCGAGGGTTAATCCTGCCGGGACATAGACCGGCGCAGCGTCGCAAGCAATGGAAGCTTCGTAAGATGTATCAAACGATGTCGGAGCGATGCTGGATCCGCGATCCACTCAACAATGTTAATGCGGAACCGCCAAGTTGCTAACGCATCGCCCTTGCCCGCACTCGAATCCGTGCGAGCTTGACCAGGATGCGTTGAGCTTAGAGCGACGCATCCTGGTACAAGTCAGTATTTGAGCTGGCGCTCGTACAAGTCGCGGTAATGCTGAATGCGCGTGACGCGCAGACCTTGCATCCCCGAACGATCGACCGCGCGCTGCCAGGAAGCGAATTCCTCCAGCGTCAGGCGATAGCGCTCGCACACCTCGTCGATGGTGAGCAACCCGCCATTGACCGCAGCCACGACCTCGGCCTTGCGCCGCACGACCCAGCGTGTGGTATCGGGCGGCGGAAGCGAATCCAGCGTCAGCGGTTCGCCAAGCGGGCCAATGACCATGGTGGGTCGAATCTTCTGATTTTCGATCATAACAGCCCTCGAACACCGGTCTTGTTCACGCCGGCAACACGGCTCCCTATCCCGCACGGGGGTTTGCCATTGGCTTTAGTTTTTGGGTTAACGCGATTTGATACATCATGCCCGGCATCGCCACTGATGGCAGCACCCATGACGCTCAGGATTTTCGCATAAGCGGCCACCTGCCGGACGAGACCGGGTGCGAAACTACCGGTAGCGCTGCTGCCCCGGCGCTTCTCACCGGACATGGCCTGACGACCGGCGTGCGCCGCCGCCAGCCGCGCTGCCAGGCCGTGCCAGTCCAGCGACGCGGGCGACCCCGCTCGCGCGGTCCCCGCACCCCGACCGGGCCTGCTGCCAAAATGCTCAAAATCAATGTCCATAGCCCGTCTCTACACGGGCAAGGTCAAGACGGGGTAAAGGCGGGCTTTACCTGCTGGTGATGATGATTAACCGCCATTGAGATTCACGCCTGAGGGATAAAGCGGGCGTTTATGCCCGCGCCAGCAGGGATTTGGCCGAAAATCCGCGGCCTCTGGAAAGCCTCTCCGCCACAAAACCCGTTAGCGCCTTAACTTTGCCACACCCTCGCGCGGCGTGTATGGCGGCATCCATGTCCGTCGCTTTCGTTTCGCCTGCGCCCGCCGATTCTCGGGATGCTGCCGCGTTGTTCCAGCTCGCCGCGCCTTTCGCCGCGCGCCGAATCGTCGTCGCCATGTCGGGCGGGGTCGATAGTTCGGTGGTCGCCGCGCTGGCTGCAGCGAGCGGGGCCGAGGTGATCGGCATCACCTTGCAGCTTTACGATCACGGCGCCGCAGTCCAGCGCAAGGGTGCGTGCTGCGCGGGGCAGGACATTCGCGACGCCCGTGCTGTGGCCGATCGGCTGGGCATCGCCCATTACGTGCTCGACCATGAAAGCAGTTTTCGCGAAAGCGTGGTGGAGCACTTTGCCGAGGAATATCTCGCCGGTCGCACCCCGATCCCCTGCATCCGCTGCAACATGGGGCCGAAATTCACCGATCTGTTCGCGATGGCGCGTGATCTCGGCGCCGATTGCCTGGCGACCGGCCATTATGTGCGGCGCGTGGTCGGATCCGCCGGAGCCGAATTACATCGGGCAATCGACCCGGCCCGCGACCAGAGCTATTTTCTCTATGGCACCACCGAAGCCCAGCTCGATTTCCTGCGCTTTCCGCTGGGCGGATTGCCCAAGCCCGAAGTGCGGCGGATGGCCGAGGCGGCCGGGCTGAAGGTCGCGACCAAACCCGATAGCCAGGACATCTGCTTCGTGCCCGATGGCGATTACGCCAGCGTGGTGCGCGCCATTCGTCCCGAAGCCGAAGCATCGGGAGAGATTATCCATGCCGAGACCGGCGCGCGCCTTGGCGAGCATCGCGGGGTGATTCATTATACGGTCGGGCAAAGGCGGGGCCTGGAGATCGGCGGCCAGCCCGAACCGCTCTATGTCACCGCGATCGATGCGGCGCAGGCGCGGGTGCTGGTCGGCCCGCGGCGGTTGCTGGCGGTGGGCGGCGCACGAATTACCGAAACCAATCGCATCGGCGCGCTGCCGGAGGGACCGCTGACCGCCAAGGTGCGCTCGCTGGCCAAGCCGGTGCCGGTGATCCTCACCGATCCGGCGGGGTTTGGCGCGGGATCGGAGGCGATGCTGCGCTTTACTACGCCCGAATATGGCGTCGCCCCAGGACAGGCTGCAGTGCTTTACGCGGGCGAGCGAGTAGTAGGCGGCGGCTGGATCGCGGAAACCTTTTGAGAGTTTGATCCGAAACTTCGTTTCGGAAAGTCGGTACCGGTACCGATTTCGAAACAGAGTTCGGCGAAGCCAAATCTGCTCTTTCGCGGATTTCGAATCAGACACTTCAGGACGCCCAGCTCTGCAACATGCAGCCGGCGCCATCGCGCAGCGTGGCGGTCTGGCTCGCGACCAGCGGCACGCGCGCGGTAATGCTGCGCGCCGGGACATTCTCGCTGAGCATCACCAGCGCCATACCGGGTTCGAAATCCTTGCGGCAGTCCTTCAGTCCGCGCCCTTCGATGTAGCGGCAAGTGCAGGCGATCCGCGCACCATAAGAGGTAGCGACGACGGCCCGAGTATGAAGCTGGCTCCAGAACAGCGCGACTCCCAGCGCCCCCACCACCACCAGCGCGATCAGGCCATTGCGCAGATAGTGGCGACGCGGCCCATTGCGATAGATGCGATGCGGCTTTGCGGTTGCCATCGGGATCAGCCTTGCCCATGAACTGGCGCGACATGGGGTCGCACCGCTCTTTCTTTCGGATTTCATCCCTTATCCTGCCGCTGGGATTGCTGCCAGCCCTGATCGGCTGCCACGGCGCCAGTGACCCGACCCTTTTGAGTCCAGCCGCGCTGGCCGCCGTTACCGCCAAGCCCGACGCGCCGCGCGAGGCGCTGGCCCGCGCGGTCGATGCGCTGTTTACCGATAGCGACGTCGGTGAAACCCGCGCCGTGGTGATCCTGCACAATGGCCGGATCGTCGCCGAGCGCTACGCCCCGGGCTATGACCGCAAGACGCGGATGCTGGGCTGGTCGATGGCGAAAAGCGTGACCGGGGTGATGGTCGGCTTTCTCGTCGCCGATGGTCGGCTGCGGCTGGAGCAGGCGGCGCCGGTGCCGCTGTGGCAGCGCCCCGGCGATCCACGCGGCGAAATCGCCTTGCGGCAATTGCTGCAAATGCGTTCGGGCCTGCGTCACCACGAGGATACCGCGTCGCTCTCCGAATCGGATACCGTCCGCATGTTGTTTGCCGACGGGCGCGACGACATGGCCGCTTACGCCGAGGCCCAGCCGCTGGCGGCGGTGCCGGGCAGCCGCTGGCTCTATTCGACCGCGACGGCGGTGATCCTGTCCGACATTGCCGCGCGCGCACTGACCGACAGCCACGATCCCAAAGTCCGCCAGGCCGCGGTCTCCGAATATTTGCGCACCCGGCTGTTCGAGCCCTTGGGCATGCGCTCGGCGGTGCCCGAATTCGACGCCGCCGGCACCATGATCGGCGGCAGCATGATCACCGCCACCGCGCGCGACTGGGGCAAATTCGGCGAATTCCTGCGCAATGACGGCGCCGTACATGGCGCCCAGATCTTGCCGCGAAGCTGGGTCCAGTTCATGACCAGCCCCGCCCCCGGCAATCCCGGCTATGGCGCGCAGCTGTGGCTCAATGCGCCCCAATCGGGCGGCCATGAGGAACTGTTCCCCGGTCGCGCGCCGGCCAGCCTGTTCGCCTGCATCGGTCACCTTGGCCAATATGTGCTGGTCTCCCCCGAGCAGCACTTGACCGTGGTCCGCCTCGGCAAGACCGACAATGACAAACGCGACGCGCTACGTGCCCGGCTGGGCGATGTGGTGGAGCTGTTCCAGAAGAGTTAATGGCATGCAGGCGGACTAAGCCGCCTCTTCGCCGCCCAACTCGTCCCGCGCCGCTATGCCGCGTTCGTCGACATGGCCTTCGGGATCGGGATGGATCAGCACTTCCACCTCGGGAAATTCGGCGGCGATCTTCGCCTCCAATTCATCCATCACCCGATGCGCGTGACGCACCGACATATTGCCATCGACCCAGACGTGGAACTGCACGAAATCGCGATTGCCCGAGGTGCGGGTGCGTAAGTCATGGACCCCGCGCAGTTCCGGGTGACGGCTCAATACCTCGAGAAAATGCGCCTTTTTCTCGGACGGCCATTCGCGATCCATCAGCTGGGTCACGGCATTGTGCGAAGCCTGCCAGGCGCCCCAGCCCAGCCACAACGCGATCCCCAGGCCGAACAGCGGATCGGCATGCGCGATTCCGGCATATTGGTCGAGCGCAAGCGCGGCGATCACCGCGATATTGACCAGGAGGTCCGCCTGATAATGGATATGATCGGTGGCGATGGCGAGACTGGACGTGCGCCGGATGACATGGCGTTGCCACGCCAGCAGCGCCAGCGTGCCGGCGATGCCGATCAGCGAAACGACAATACCATCGCCAGCCGCGCTGGTGCGCTCGTGCGTGAAGAATTGGGTGGCGGCGTGAACCCCGAGGCCGAGCGCCGAAAACGCGATCAGCACCGCTTGCAGCATCGCCGACAGCGCCTCGGCCTTGCCGTGGCCGAAGCGGTGGTTGCGGTCGGCGGGCTGCCCCGCGATCCACACTCCCGCCAGCGTTGCCACGCTCGAAATCAAGTCCAGCCCGGTATCGGCAAGACTGCCGAGCATTGCCGTGGAGCCGGTATGCCAGGCGGCCCAGCTCTTGATCACCAGCAACAGCGCCGCCATCGCGATGCTGGCGAGCGCCGCGCTTTTGTTCAACGAGGTATCGGCGGCAAGTCCAGACGCTGGCGGGTTCATGGATAAAGCAACGTGCTGACCCAGCCGCCCGGCGCGCTGTCAGCCCGGAGAAAGCGCCGCCGCTCATGGAGGCGGTGCGGCCGATCGATCCAGAATTCGATCGCCTCGGGGGTGACCAGATAGCCATGCCAGTGCGACGGTCGGGGAATAGGCTGACCCGCATAGCGTGCGCCGACATCCTCATATCGCGCCATGAAGGTCGCACGGCTGTCGAGCGGCGCGGATTGATCCGAGGCCAGCGCGCCGAGCTGCGAATCGCGCGCGCGGCTGGCAAAATAGGCGTCCGCCTCGGCATCGCTGACCGGCGACACCGCTCCCTCGATACGGATCTGGCGGCGTAGCGTTTTCCAGTGGAACAGCAGCGCGACCTGGGAATTGGCGGTGATTTCACTGCCCTTGCGGCTGCGACTATTGGTATAAAACACGAAGCCACCGCGCGCGCCGTGCTGCGGACCATGCCCCTTCAACAGCACCATCCGCACCGAGGGTAGCCCGGCGGGGGTTGCCGTGGCCAAGGCCATGGCGTTGGCATCGTTGGGCTCTGCCGCCCGAGCCTCGGCGAACCAGTGGTCGAATAAGGCAAAAGGATCCCCCGGGGGGATCGCTTCGCTCGCCATCTGGGCTTCGCTGGCAGGATCTGTGGCTATCGTCAGGGGGCCAGATATCGGGGGAGTGGACATAGCCGACAGCCATAGCCGGCCCAGATCGAGGAGGAAAGGCGAAGCTGCGAACGGGCGGTGGCAGCAAACTGCTGAAAATTCGGGGCTGTGTCTAGCCGAGCGGGGCTTGCCGAGCGGGCCTCGCACACCTAGCTATGGGGCCATTATGGCAACAGACCCTTATTCCCTGCTTGGCGTAGCACGCGGCGCCAGCGAGAAGGACATCAAGTCGGCGTATCGCAAGCTCGCCAAGGAGCTTCACCCCGACAAGAACAAGGATAATCCCAAGGCAACCGAGCGTTTTTCGGAAGTCACGCGGGCTTATGACTTGCTATCCGATGCCGACAAGCGCGCCCGCTTCGATCGCGGCGAAATCGATATCGATGGCAATCCAATCGGCTTTGGAGGTGCGGGCTTCGGCGGCGGGGGTGGAGGATTTGACCGTTCGCAGCGCGGCTTCGGCGGCGGCGCGGATATCGAAGGCATCGATCTGGGCGATATTTTCGGGGGAATCTTCGGCGGCGGCCGGGGTGGCGGGATGGGCGGCGACCCGTTCGGTGGCCAGCGCCGGGCTCCGCCGCGCGGCGGCAATGCCCAATACCGGCTGACGGTGTCGCTGCCCGATGCCGCCACCGGCGCCAGCCAGCGCATCACCCTGTCCGATGGCAAGACCATCGATCTCAAGCTGCCCGCCGGTGTCGAGGACGGCACCCAGATGCGCCTCGCCGGCAAGGGCGAGGCCGGCCCCGGCGGAAACGGCGATGCGCTGGTGACGATCACCCTGGCGCCTCATCCGTTTTTCAAAAAGGACGGCGATACCGTTCGCCTCGATCTGCCGATCACGCTCGACGAAGCGGTGAACGGCGCCCGGGTCAAAGTGCCGACAGTCGAAGGCGCGGTGATGCTGACGGTGGCGCCGGGCAGCAGTTCGGGCCGAACGCTGCGGTTGAAAGGCCGGGGCTTCACCCGCAAGGACGGCTCACGCGGCGATCAGCTGGTAACCTTGGAAATCGCCTTGCCCGAAGGCGACGCGGATCTGGCGCATCGCCTGGAAGGCTGGCACGACCCCCGCGACTTGCGCGAAAAGTTCGGAATCTGAGGCGCTGCTCCTCATGACGGCCCGATGACGGGTTTGGAGCGCGGTCGCAGCCCCTCGGGCGATCGCGCATCCGGATTACACCCGGCCCAACCCGTTTCGCCCGAGGCACGGCGACGCGCGGCGCTACGCTGGCGCGACGATTTGCAGGATGCGTTCGAGCAACACGTCGGCCCCGGCACGCGCGTCTTCATCGTCCTGCGCCGGGTGGTCATCGGCGTCTGGGAGGACGGCTTCATTCACGCCGGAAATCTCGCCTATATGGGCATTCTGGCGCTGTTTCCGTTTTTCATCACCGTCGGCGCGGTGTTTTCCGCGCTCGGCGAGGGCGGGGAACGCGCTGCCTCAGTCGATGCCTTTCTGGTCGCGCTGCCCCATGTCGTCGCCCGCGCGCTGGCGCCCGTCGCGCATGATGTGATCATTGCGCGGCATGGCTGGCTGCTGTGGGCGGGCGGCGTGATCGGTCTGTGGACGGTATCGAGCCTGATCGAGACGATCCGCGATATCCTGCACCGCGCTTACGGCGTCCCGCTGACCAGCGCGGTATGGCGCTACCGGCTGTTTTCGATCGCGATGATCGTCGCGGCGGTGATCCTGCTGCTACTGTCGCTTTACGCGCAAGTGGCGATCGCCAGCGCGCGCGAGTTGATCGATGCCCGCCTGCCGCATCTCGCTTATCTCAACAGCGGCCTGGATCTGTCGCGGATGATCCCGGCGGCGGTGCTGTTCGGCTCGATCTATCTGTTACTCTTTTCCCTCACTCCGGCCGATTATCGTCGCGGCCACTACCCGAAATGGCCCGGCGCTTTGCTGGTTACGGTGTGGTGGGGCGTGGTCAGCATCATCCTGCCATTGCTTCTGCGCTTTATTTTCAAGTACGACCTGACTTACGGCAGCCTCGCCGGGGTGATGATCTCGCTTTTCTTTTTCTGGCTGGTGGGCCTAGGGGTGGTGACCGGAGCCGAATTGAACGCCGCGCTGGCGGAATCACCCGAGGAGCGCGACATGCTGGGACACACGAACGAACGAGCGCGCGATAAGGCGCGCCATCAGGGAATAAGACAGGAAGACAACGAATGACGGGATTGATGCAGGGCAAGCGCGGCCTGATCATGGGGCTTGCCAACGACAAGTCACTGGCCTGGGGCATCGCCAAAAAGCTGCATGAACAAGGAGCCGAACTGGCCTTCTCCTACCAGGGCGAGGCGCTGGAAAAGCGCGTCCGCCCGCTGGCGGAAAGCCTCGGCAGCGATTTTCTGATCGAATGCGATGTTTCCGACATGGCGGCGCTGGATGCCTCCTTCGCCACGCTGGCGGCGCGCTGGCCGACGATCGACTTCGTCGTCCACGCCATCGGCTTTTCCGATAAGAACCAACTGCGCGGTCGCTTTTACGACACCACGCTCGATAATTTCCTGATGACCATGAACATCTCGGCTTACAGTCTGGTCGCGGTGACGCAGCGCGCGCGGCCGATGATGGCCGCTGGCGGCGCGATCCTGACGCTGACCTATTATGGCGCCGAAAAGGTCGTGCCACATTACAATGTCATGGGCGTGGCCAAGGCGGCGCTGGAAACCAGCGTCAAATATCTCGCCAACGATCTCGGGCCCGAGGCGATCCGGGTCAACGCGATCTCGGCCGGACCGATCCAGACGCTGGCGGCGCGCGGCATCGGCGATTTCAATTACATCCTGAAATGGAACCAGCTGAATTCGCCGCTCCGCCGCAACGTCACGATCGAGGATGTCGGCGGTGCCGCGCTCTATCTGCTGTCCGATCTGTCGGTCGGGGTGACCGGCGAGATCCACCACGTCGATGGCGGGTATAATGTGATCGGGATGAAGCAGGAGGATGCGCCGGATATTGCTTTGGTTTGAGGGGTTTTGAAGAGGTTAGGGGTAGGTTTCTGGGGCCATCGCCCCAGACCCCGTTCCTGTCGTCGTTTGGTGCCATTCGTCATTGCGTAACGTATCAGCGCCGCAGGCTATATGGCCGCTTCGCGGCGTTGCGCTGAGGCTGGATAGTAGCGTGAGGACGACATTAATGGGAGCGCGAGGGCAATGGCCCTCGCACCTTACCCTTTCGCTCTACTAGCTGATTTCATTTAGAGGTGCCCCGATGACCCTAGCCGCCTACCCTGCCCTGCGCTTGCGCCGCGCGCGTTCTACCGCGTGGAGCCGGGCGATGCATCGCGAGGTGGTGCTGTCACCGGCCGATTTGATCTGGCCGCTGTTCATCACCGAAGGCAGCGGCGTCGAAGAACCGATCGCCGCATTGCCGGGCGTGTCCCGTTGGTCGGTGGACGGCATCGTCGCTCGCGCGAAGGAAGCCATCGCACTGGGCATTCCCTGTTTGGCTCTGTTTCCCAACACCCAGCCGGGCCGACGCAGCGAAGATGGTGGCGAGGCGCTCAATCCCGATAATCTGATGTGCCGGGCGATCCGGGCGATCCGCGATGCCTGCGGCGCAGACATCGGCGTGCTCACCGATGTCGCGCTCGATCCTTATACCAGCCACGGCCAGGACGGGTTGATCGATGCCGCCGGCTATGTGCTGAACGATGCCACGGTCGAGGTGCTGGTCGGCCAATCGCTGAATCAGGCCGCCGCCGGCGCCGACATCATCGCCCCGTCCGACATGATGGACGGACGGATCGGCGTGATCCGCGCCGCGCTGGAAGGTGCAGGCCACGGCAATGTCCAGATCATGGCCTATGCCGCCAAATATGCCTCGGCGTTCTACGGCCCGTTTCGCGATGCCGTGGGCAGTAGAGGCCTGCTGAAAGGCGACAAGAAGACCTACCAGATGGACCCGGCCAATGCCGAGGAAGCCCTGCGCGAAGTGGCCCTGGATCTGGCCGAGGGTGCCGACAGCGTGATGGTCAAGCCCGGCCTGCCCTATCTCGACATCGTCCGCCGGGTGAAGGACCGCTTCGAGGTGCCGGTGTTCGCTTACCAGGTCAGCGGCGAATATGCGATGATCGAGGCGGCGGTGGCCGTGGGCGCCGGCGACCGCGATGCGCTGGTGCTGGAAACGCTCACCGCCTTTCGCCGCGCGGGCTGCTCGGGCGTGCTGACCTATCATGCCGCTCATGCGGCGCGGCTGTTGGGGGCCTGATCGATGACTCACCGCCCGGACGTCTCGATTCTGCCCTTTCGCGGCAAATATCCCCGCATTCACGAGTCGGCCTACATCGCCCCCGGCTGCCGGATCATCGGCGATGTCGAGATCGGCCCCGAGGCCAGCGTCTGGTATAATTGCGTAATCCGGGGCGACGCCAACCGCATCGTCATCGGCGCGCGCACCAACATCCAGGACGGCAGCGTCGTCCATTGCGACAGTCCCAAGCTGCAACGCCCCGAAGGCTTCCCCACGATCATCGGCGACGACGTGCTGATCGGTCACCTCGCCATGGTCCACGGCTGCATCCTCGAAGACCGCGCCTTCGTCGGCCTCGGCGCGATCGTCATGGACGGCTGCCGCATCGCCTCGGACGGCATGCTGGCCGCTGGCGCGATGCTGTCGCCTAACAAAGTGATCGAATCACGGCAATTATGGATGGGCCGACCAGCTAAATATGCGCGGGACCTGACCGACGCGGCGCTCGCGGATATGCAGCGTGGCGTGCAGGGCTATGTGCAGAACGCCAAGTTGCATTTGGCGGAGCAAAATAGCTAAGCGGATTAAGAGCGAAGATTCTGGGGCCAAAGGCCCCAGACCCCATGCCGTCTTCCGACGTTTATATCGGCTCTGGCGGCATCGCCGTGTATCTCTCACCGTCCTCCCTGAGCTTGTCGAAGGGCTGCTTGCTTTTGATCGTTGACCAAGAAGAAGGGCAGTCCTCGACAAGCTCAGGACAGATGGAAAGAGAAAACGGGCATCTCAACGATGAGGTGACAAACCACGGCGAGGCAAACGCTCGCTCTCGCCGGAAGACGTAAGGGGAGCGCGAGGGCCGCTGGCCCTCGCACCTTAACCTTAATCCCTATTTCTCCCCGTTATCCTCGCCTTCCGGCTCGGCCCGAGACTTGCCTTTAGCCACCGGCGGCTTTTTCCGATCGGCGCGTTTCACCAGCTTTGGTGCAGCAGGCGTCAGTTCGAAGCTCAAAGCGTCGTCCTTGAGTGAGACATGCACTTCGCCGCCATTTGCCAGTTTGCCGAACAGCAGTTCCTCGGCCAGCGGCTTCTTGACCTTTTCCTGGATCACCCGCGACATCGGTCGCGCGCCGTAGAGCTTGTCGTAGCCGCGTTCGCCCAACCACGCGCGGGCGTCGCTGTCGAACTGGATATGGACGTTCTGATCGGCCAACTGCAATTCGAGCTGGAGGATGAACTTGTCCACCACCCGGCTGATGACGGCGGTCGGCAGGTAGGAGAACGGCACGATCGCATCGAGCCGGTTACGGAATTCGGGCGAGAACATCTGCTTGACCGCTTCGTCGCCGGCATCTTCCTTGGAGACATCGCCGAAACCGATGCCCGACCGGGTCATATCCGAGGCGCCCGCATTGGTGGTCATCACCAGCACGACATTGCGGAAATCGACGGTCTTGCCGTGATGATCGGTCAGCCGGCCATTATCCATCACCTGGAGCAGGATGTTGAACAGGTCGGCGTGCGCCTTTTCGATTTCATCGAGCAACAGCACGCAATGCGGTTGCTGATCGATGGCATCGGTAAGCAGCCCGCCCTGGTCGAAACCGACATAGCCCGGGGGGGCGCCGATCAAGCGCGAGACGCTGTGACGCTCCATATATTCCGACATGTCGAAGCGCTGCAGCGGGATGCCCATGATATCGGCAAGCTGCCGCGCGACTTCGGTCTTGCCGACGCCGGTGGGGCCGGAAAACAGAAAGCTGCCGATCGGCTTGTCGGGATCGCGGAGGCCGGCACGGCTCAGCTTCATGGCGCTGGCCAGCACCTCGATCGCCTTGTCCTGGCCGAACACCACGCGCTTGAGATCGCGCTCGAGATGCTCGAGTTGCTTCTTGTCGTCGCTCGACACCGATTTCGGTGGGATGCGCGCCATCGTCGCAATCACCGCTTCGATCTCGCGCGCGGTGATCGTCTTCTTGCGCTTCGAGGGCGGCACCAGCATTTGCATCGCGCCGACTTCATCGATCACATCGATCGCCTTGTCGGGCAGCTTGCGGTCGTTGATGTAGCGCGCCGACAATTCCACCGCGGTCTTGATCGCATCGGGGGTGTATTTCACCTTGTGATGCTCTTCGAAGGCGGTGCGCAGACCCTTGAGGATCTTGATCGTGTCCTCGATGGTCGGCTCGTTGACATCGATCTTCTGGAAGCGCCGTAGCAGCGCGCGGTCCTTCTCGAAGTGGTTGCGGAATTCCTTGTAGGTGGTCGAGCCGATGCAGCGGATGGTGCCGCCCGACAATGCCGGCTTGAGCAGGTTGGACGCGTCCATCGCCCCGCCGCTGGTCGCGCCAGCGCCGATCACGGTGTGGATTTCGTCGATGAACAGGATCGCATGCGGCATTTTTTCGAGTTCGTTGACGACCTGCTTCAGCCGTTCTTCGAAATCGCCGCGATAACGCGTGCCCGCCAACAGGCTGCCCATGTCGAGCGAATAGATCACCGCCTCGGTCAAGACCTCGGGCACTTCGCCCTCGACGATCTTGCGCGCCAGCCCTTCGGCGATCGCGGTCTTGCCGACGCCGGGATCGCCGACATAGAGCGGGTTGTTCTTGCTGCGGCGGCACAGGATCTGGATGGTGCGATCGACTTCCGGGCCACGCCCGATCAGCGGATCGACCTTGCCCGCCAGCGCCTTGTCATTGAGGTTGACGGTGAACTGGTCGAGCGCCGAATCCTTCTTGGCGCCCTTGGCTTCGCTCTTGTCTTCGCTGTGATGCGGTTCGGCTTCGGCGCCCTTGGGGCTTTTATCCTCGACGCGGCGACCACCCTTGCCGATGCCGTGGCTGATGAAGCTCACCGCGTCGAGCCGGCTCATGTCCTGCTGCTGGAGGAAATAGACCGCATAGGAATCGCGCTCGGAAAACAGCGCCACCAGCACATTGGCGCCGGTGACCGTATCCTTGCCCGAACTCTGCACATGCAGGATCGCGCGCTGGATCACCCGCTGGAAACCGGCGGTGGGGGCAGGATCGCCCTTTTCCTTGGTTTTCAGCGACTGGTATTCCTGGTCGAGATATTGGCGCACGACATCGCCGAGATCGCCAAGGTCGACACCGCAAGCGGTCATCACCTGCGCCGCATCGGCGTCGTCGATCAACGCCAGCAGCAAATGCTCCAGCGTGGCATATTCGTGGCTGCGTTCCGACGCCTGGGCGAGCGCGGCGTGCAGGGTTTTTTCAAGGCTTTGGGCGAAACTGGGCATCATGCACCTTCGCTGGCTGGGGCCGCGGGCGTGATTGTCCCGGTGCCACGGTTGTCGAGATATAAGCGTGCTGGCTTAACCAGACATATATGGTGCGCCCCGGCGCTTTGACGAGAGGGGCGCAAATTCATTCGACTTTGCGCCCGAACAGCGCCTCCGCAGCCAGGCGATGCGCCGCGGATTTCTGCCGATGCGCCGTCACCCGTGCGATCTCCGCCTCGAGCAACGTCACACGCTGGTCTAATTCATCCAGCGAATAACGGTCGAGGCTTTCCTGGCCGAGTTTGTGGGCCGCATCCTCGCGAGCACCGGCCAAGCCAATAGGGAGATCACCGTCCTCCATTGCGCTGCAGCATCAACTTGCTTTTGCTTGCTGTCAACCAGTGGCGAAGCTAGGGTCGAGCTACGCCAGTGTACCGCGACGAACGGAGGGGCGATGAACGGGGTCGGCAGATGGTAAGCGTCCTTGCGAAATCCGTGCCGGCTTTCATTCCCGAGGGCATGAACGCCGTGGGTTTCGATACGCCCGGCCCACCCGAAGTCCTGCAATTGCGCGAAGTGCCGACGCCGCGCCCGCAAGCCGGGCAAGTGCTGATCAAAGTGGCTTACGCCGGGGTCAATCGGCCCGATGTCGTGCAGCGCCAAGGCCATTATCCGCCTCCGCCCGGCGCGTCGCCACTGCCCGGACTGGAGATCGCCGGCGAAGTCGTGGCGCTGGGGGAAGGCGTGAGCTGGCCGCCGCTGGGAGGGCAGGTCTGCGCGCTGGTGACGGGTGGCGGTTATGCACAATATTGCCTGGCCGAGGCCGGTCATTGCCTGCCGGTGCCGCCGGGCCTGCCGCTCGACGAAGCGGCGGCGCTGCCCGAAACATTGTTCACCGTGTGGCACAATGTCTTCGAACGCGGCTGGGCCAGCCCAGGCGAGACCGTGCTGGTCCACGGCGGCACCAGCGGCATCGGCTGCATGGCGATCCTGCTCGGCCGGCTGTTCGATCTGCGCGTGATCGTCACTTGCGGCAGTCCGGCAAAATGCGCGCGGGCGCTGGGGATCGGCGCGGCCCATGCGATCGATTATAAGGCGGCCGATTTCGTCGAAGAGGTCAAGCGCATCACCGATGGCCGGGGCGTGCAACTGGTGCTCGATATGGTCGCCGGCGATTACGTGTCGCGCAACCTGAAATGCCTCGCCGAGGATGGCCGCCATGTCACGATCGCGGTCCAGGGCGGCGCAAAAGCGGAAATCAACATGGCGGTAGTCATGAGCCGCCGGTTGACGCTGACCGGATCGACGATGCGACCGCGCAGCAAGCAATTCAAGGTGCTGCTGGCAGAGGAAATCACCCGCGAGGTCTGGCCCGAGGTCGAGGCGGGGAATCTGCGCCCGGTGATGGATCGGGTGTTCCCGCTGGCCGAGGCGGCTGCCGCGCACCGCCACATGGAATCGGGTGACCATGTCGGCAAGATCGTGCTGGCGGTGAGCCATGGCTGAGGCGCTGATCCTGCATCAGGATTGCCGCAGCGGTAACTGCTACAAGATTGCCTTGACCGCCGCATTGCTCGGCCTGCCGCTGGAACGCCGCGACTACGACATCCTTCGCGGCCAGACGCGGACGCCGGAATTCCTCGCCGAGGTCAATGCCAGCGGCAATATCCCAGTGTTGCAAGTGGGCACGCGCTTCCTCCCCGAAAGCAATGCCGCCTGCTGGTATCTCGCCGAGGGCAGCGCGTTGATCCCCACAGATCGCTTCGAGCGCGCCGACATGCTGCGTTGGATGTTCTTCGAGCAATACAACCACGAACCCAATATCGCGACGCTGCGGTTCTGGCTGACCTTCGTCGGCGAGGCCAATCTCAACGAGTTCCAGCAGGCGCAGATCATGCCCAAGCGCATCGCCGGGGAAGCCGCGCTGAAGCTGATGGACGAGCATCTGGCGACGCGCGACTGGATGGTGGGCCAGCACCTCTCGCTCGCCGACATCACGCTTTATGCCTATACCCATGTCTGCGAAGGTGGCGCCTTTCGCTTAGGCGATTATCACCATGTCTGCCGCTGGCTGAAACGGGTGGCGAGCCAGCCCGGCTATGTCGCGATGGGGTGAAAAGCTCGGGGCCATCACGCGAAAGCTTGCCGAAAGCGGCAGATCGTCCTACATCACGTTCTAATCGGCCGCTCCCTCAGGGGCGGCCCTTATATTTTCTGCTGCATTTTTGGCCGAATTCCGGTGCCCTCATGCCCGGACCCCGGCTTGGAGAATACCATTGACCCAGCCCACCCCGCTGATGCCGCATGCCACCGCATCGTGGCTCGT
Organism: Sphingomonas palustris; assembly: GCA_026225215.1. Taxonomy (GTDB): domain Bacteria; phylum Pseudomonadota; class Alphaproteobacteria; order Sphingomonadales; family Sphingomonadaceae; genus Novosphingobium; species Novosphingobium palustris. The sequence goes on from JAMFSI010000101.1 coordinate 20,119, forward strand.
CGACACCACCGCGCTCACCTTCGAGCAGATCGCCGATTTCTGCGGCCTGCACATCCTCGAAGTGCAGGCAATGGCCGACGATCTCGCCTCGAGCAAATACACCGGCCGCGACCCGGTGCGCGCCGGCGAATTGACCATGGCCGAGATCGAAAGGGGCCAGGCGGACCCCAATTACCGGCTCAACATGCACAAGGCCCCGGTCACCGTCAGCCGCACCAAGGGCCCGCGCTACACCCCGGTGTCGAAGCGGCAGGACAAGCCCGACGGCATCGCCTGGATCCTGCGCCATTATCCCGACATGTCGGACGCACAAGTCGGCAAGTTGATCGGCACCACCCGCACCACCATCGCCGCCATCCGCGATCGCAGCCATTGGAATATCGCCAATATCCAGGCCAAGGATCCGGTAACGCTGGGCCTGTGCTCGCAGCGCGAACTCGATGCCATCGTCGCGCGCCTCGCCAAAAAAGCCGGCGTGGTCGATGACGGCGCCGACGATACCCGCCTGGGCGACGATCGCGTGGCGCTGATCGAAGAACTGCGCGCCGAACGCGATGCCACGCACAAGGCGGCTAACGATGCCGCGCAGGAAGCCGAGGCGGCGGCCTGGCTGCTGGCCAAGCGCACGGCGGAGGCCGAAGGGCAGAGCTGACTTTCACGCTTTTGTTGAAGATTTTATAAGATGTAGACTCTGGGGCCAGCGGCCCCAGACCCCGGTCCTGTCATTGTCGCGCGACATTCGTTGTGGCGTGAGTTCGCAGCGCCGCAGGCTTTAGCGACCCTCCGGGGAGCGGCAAAGCGCTTCGATGTTGTGACCGTCCGGATCGAGGACGAATGCGTCGTAGTAGTCTGGATGGTAATAGGGTCGAGGGCCCGGCGCACCGTTGTCCGTTCCGCCGGCGAGAAGGGCAGCGGCGTAAAAGGCATCGACTGCCAAACGGCTCTCGGCGCGCAAGGCGATGTGCAGCTTACCTTTGGTCGCATCATGCTCCGCCAACCAGAAAAATGGCCGGTCATCGCCATAACCGGTCAGGTTCACTCCATTGGAGTGCTCCTTTGCGACATCGAAAAGTCGCCTGATGCCCAATGGGGCAAAGGCGTGATCATAGAAAACGGTTGAGCGCGTGAAATCCGTTACGCCGAAGGTGATGTGGTCAAGCATTGTCGATCTCCGCCGGGATTATGCGGAAGCGCTTGGGCGTTTGCAACAGGTCGGAAGCTGCCATTGGCCATCAACAGATGGCGCTCCCCATGTAGAATGACGGGGAGCGCGAGGGGGTTACCCCTCGCATCTACCTTCCAAAACCTGCAACCTCCCAGCACAGGCTTGATTTTCCCGCGTCATCCGCGCAGCCTTGTGCCATGGGAGAGAATAGCGAAATCGCCGTCAGTTCGGCGGAGCCATGGCGCGTCAGTTACGCGCATGGCTGCGCTTGGGATCAGCAATTTCCGGCGCTGTCGCTGCCTGATATGTTTATCCAGGCGGTCTCCACCTATCGCGATCGCCCGCTGGTGACGTTTTCCGGTCGCGCTTATTCTTACGGTGCTATGCTGAACGAAGCGCAGGCTTTCGCCGTCGGATTGCAAAAGCTGGGGATCGGTCGGGGCGACCGGGTCGGGCTGTTTCTGCCCAATGTCCCGATCTACGTTCCCGCTTATTACGGCGCGTTGCTGGCCGGCGCCACGCTGGTCAATTTCTCGCCGCTGTACACCGCCGAGGAGTTGGAGGCGCAAGTCGCGGATTCGGGCGCGCGGCTGATCGTCACGCTCGATGTTCCGGCGTTGCTGCCCAAGGCGGTGGAGGTGCTGCGCGATTCGCCGTTGGAACGGCTGGTGGTGGGGCGGCTGGCCGACATGCTGCCGCGCGCGAAGGGCTGGGCGCTACGGCTGTTCGGCCGCGCGCAGCTTACGTCTTTGCCGCGAAACGCCAGTATCGTGGCCTGGGATACGGTGCTCGCGAGCGGCGAGCCGGCGCCGGTGGCGATCGATCCGCTGCACGACATCGCCTTGCTGCAATATACCGGCGGCACCACCGGCGTGCCCAAGGGGGCGATGCTGACGCATCAGAATCTTACCGCCAATGCCCGCCAGTTGCGTGCCATCGATCCCGATCAAGGGGCCCGCGATGTCACGCTGGGCGCGCTGCCGTTGTTCCATGTTTTCGCCAACAGCTGCGTGCTGAACCGGACGGTGATCAATGGCGGCTGCATCCCGATGCTGCCGCGTTTCGATGCCGGGCAAGTGCTCGCCGCGATCGAGCATTTGCGGCCCACCTCGATGTTCGCGGTGCCGACCATGCTGCAGGCGCTGCTCGATCACCCCCGCTTCGCCCGGACCGACTTTTCGTCGCTGCGGGAAGTCGTCTCGGGCGGCGCGCCCTTGTCGGCACCGGCTCGGGCGCGTTTCGAGCAGGGCACCGGCGTCGCCCTGATCGAAGGCTACGGGCTGACCGAAAGCGCCGGGGTGGTGGCCACTAACCCGTTGCGCGGCAATCACCGTGGCGGCACCATCGGCCAGCCTTTGCCGGGGACGCATATCCGCCTGCTGGACCGCGACGATCCCACCCGCGATGCCCGCCTGGGAGAGCCGGGCGAACTGGCGGTGCTCGGTCCGCAGATCATGGCCGGCTATTGGAACCGCCCCGAGGCGGCGGCCACCGCTTTCGCGCAGCGCGGCGCCGAACGCTGGCTGCGCACCGGCGACATCGCGGCGATCTCGGCGGACGGCTATCTGCGCATCGTCGACCGCATCAAGGACATGATCGCGGTCAGCGGTTTCAAGGTCTATCCCAGCGTGGTCGAGGCTGCACTGCTGCATCATCCGGCGGTCAACGAGGTGCTCGTGATCGGTGTGCCCGACGCCTATACCGGCGAAGTGCCGCGCGCCTATGCCACGCTGAAAGGCGAGGTCACCGGCGAGGAGCTGCACGATTGGCTGAATCACAGGGTGGGCAAACACGAGCGTGTCGATGCGGTGGTGGTTCGCGACACCCTGCCTAAGACCGCAATCGGGAAGCTCGATCGCAAGGCGTTATTGGCTGAGGTTTTATAAAGAGGGCGCAATACGAATTTGGATGGCCGAAACCTGTCCCGTCTATGCTGAGCTTGTCGAAGCACTGCCTTGTTCTTCCGGTAAGCCCTAGAAAAGAAAGACAATCCTTCGACAAGCTCAGGACGGGCGGGAAAAGGCGCTTAGAGTCTGTTTGAAAATTCGCTTGAAGAGCGAATTTTAGTGCGGTGCCGGCCCGCTCCCCCGGCCCAACCACCCGATAGCGTACTATCTTATGGGTGGTTGGGCCGGGGGAGCGGGCCGGAACCGCACTAAAATTCGCTGTTCGAGCGAATTTTCAAACAGCCTCTTAGAGCGCCGGGCCCTTTACTTGATCAAACCAGCGGTGGCGGCCAATCCCCAAATCCCGAGGGCCAGATAAAGCAGCGCGGCGCCGATCTGCAGCACCCGAATCGGCAGAACGCGGGTGACATTGTGGCCCAACAGGACGGCGGGAATATTCGCGAGCATCATGCCAGTCGTCGTTCCGGCGGCAACGAGCAGAACTCCATGATAGCGCGCCGCCAGCGCCGCCGTTGCGATCTGGGTCTTGTCGCCCATTTCCACCAGGAAGAATGTGACAGCGGTGGTCAAAAAGACCCCCAGCTTGCCCGAATGCTCGGCCTCATCATCGTCGTCGGCTTTGTCGGGAATCAGCGCCCATAGCGCCATGGCGATGAAGCTGGCCGATATGGCATAGCGGAACCACAGCGCTTCCAGCAGGCTCGAAACGTAAAACCCGGCAACCGCTGCCAAGGTATGATTGGCAATCGTCGCGGCAAAAATGCCCAACAGGATCGGAACTGGCTTGCGAAACCGGCTAGCGAGCATGATCGCCAGCAGTTGCGTGCGATCCCCCATCTCGGCGAGCGCCACCAGCAGGGTCGAGACGAAGTAGATTTCCACGGTGTTCTCCGGCTGAGTGTCTGCCCCGAAACTTCGTTTCGGATAGTCTGTTCCATCCCGCTCCCCGATAACGCCCCAAAAGGAAACCGGGTCGATTTATCCCTTCGGCTAAGCTCTCACTTCCTCGGTCGCCCCTCGAAGGCATTCTTCGTTTTCAGGCTGGGATCCTCGCGCCAGGGTTCGTCGGGCCAGCGGTGGCGGGGATAGCGGCCTTTCATATCGCGCTGCACATCGCGCCAACTGCCGCGCCAGAACGCCGGCAAATCGCGGGTGGTCTGGATCGGGCTACCGGCGGGCGACGTCAGCTTAAGCAGCAGCGGCTGCGCCGGCTGGCCGAAACCGGGGTGGCGGTCGAGGCCGAACAAGGCTTGCACGCGCACTTCGACGCTGGGGCCGCCGGGATCGTCGTAATCGATGGCGTGATGCGACCCCGCCGGGCTGGCGAAACTGGCGGGGGCAAGCTGGTCGAGCTGCCGGCGACCGCCGTGGCCCAACCGTTCCACCAGAGCCTGATGCAGCGCGGCGGGGTTGATGGCATCGAGCCGCCGATCGAGCAAAGGCGCCAGCCACTCCTCCAGCGAATCGCGCAGAGCATCGTCCGCCAGCGCCTCTACTCCAGCGAAGCGGGCGCGGCGCAACAGCGACCGGCTGGCATCGGTCCAGGGTAGCAGGTCCAGCCCGGCCTCGCGCAATTTAGCGCAGATCAGCGCGGCCATCGCGGTGCGATCGGGCGCCGGATCGGGGCCACGCGTCAGCACGATCGCGCCGAGCCGCTGTTCGAGCAGCGCCTCGACGCGGCGCTCGCTATCCAGCCAGCGCAAGGCGGAGCGCCGCTCGATCCGATGCCCCAGCCAGCGCAGCACTTCGACTTCGGTCAAGCCGATCGCGCCAGTGATACGCGCGCCTTTGGCCTCGCCTTGCGCTTCGCCCACCGCCAGGAATTCGGCGCGCGCCAGCGGCGAGGTGATGTCAAGCCGAAGCCCCCTGCCCCCGGCGGTCAGCCATTCCTCGCCCGATGGCCCTCGACGCCTGGCGAGATTGTCGGGAAACGCTTCAGCCAGCAATATGCCAGCCGGCGGCGGCTCGGTATCGCGCGGCGCCTTGGCGCCCAGTTCATCCGCCCGTTTCGCCCAGCGCCGCGCCATTTGGCGTGAAGCCTCGGCACGGGTGCCACGTTCGGAGCGCCAGCGTTCCAGCCGCGCCAGCAAATCGTCTCCGCGCCCACCCAGCCCGCGCTCCTGCAGCAGCAACGCCAGCGAAGCGGCCGTCTCACCGGCACCCCGTTCGGCGGCGTAAAGCAGCATATGCGCCGGCTCGGGCGCCATCGGCAAAGCCGCCATCGCCCGGCCATGCGGGGTTATCCGAAGCCCCGCATCAAGCGCAGCCAATGAGATCAGCTTGGCCCGCGCGGCGGCCATGGCCGCGACTGGCGGCGGATCGATCCAGGCCATCGCCACCGCGTCGCCCGCGCCCCATTGCGCCAGCACCAACGCCAGCGGGGCAAGGTCGGAGGTGAGGATTTCGGGCGCGGCGAACGCTGGACGGCCGGGATGCGCCGCCTCCTCCCACAAGCGATAGGCAACGCCAGGCCCTTGCCGCGCCGCACGGCCCGCGCGTTGCGCCGCCGCCGCCTGGCTGGCGCGCTGGGTGACCAGCCGTGTCACCCCCGCCGCCTTATCGAACTCGGCGTGGCGCGACAGCCCGGCATCGACGACGACGCTGACCCCATCCAGTGTCAGCGAAGTCTCGGCAATCGCGGTGGCAAGCACGATGCGGCGGCGCCCCTGGGGATCGCGGCGGATCGCGGCGCGCTGATCGGCAGGTTCGCATTGGCCATGGAGCGGCAGAATCAAGGCATCGGGCAAACGCTCGGCCAGCCGCTCGGCGGTGCGCAGGATTTCGCCGACACCGGGCAGGAAACCCAGAATATCGCCCGTTTCCTCGCGCCAGGCGGTGTGAATCGCGGCGGCCATCGCCTCATCCACCCGCAATTCTGCACGCGCGCCCAGCCAGCGGATCGCGAGCGGATAGGCTTTGCCCTCGCTCTCGATCACCGGCGCCTTGCCGAGAAGCTCCGCGAAACGCGCGCCATCGATCGTCGCCGACATGACCAGCAGCCGCAAATCCTCGCGCAGCACCTGGCGGCTCTCGATCGCCAGCGCCAGCCCAAGGTCGCTATCGAGATGCCGCTCATGGGCCTCGTCGAACAGCACCGCGGACACCCCCGAAAGCTCCGGATCGGCGAGAATGCTAGAGACGAAGATCGCCTCGGTCATGACCAGAATGCGCGTGCGCGGCGAGCGCTTGCTGTCGAGCCGGGTGAGATAGCCGACGATCTCGCCCGGCTGCTCGCCCAATGCCTCGGCCATGCGCTCGGCGGCAGCACGCGCGGCAACACGGCGCGGGCTGAGCAGGATAACGCTGCCGGTGCACCACGGCTGGTTCAGCAAGGCGGGCGCCACCGCCGTAGTCTTGCCCGCGCCCGGTGGGGCGATCAGGATGGCTGCGCCATCCTTGCGCAGGGCTGCCAGCAATTCGGGCAGGGCGGCGTGAATGGGGAGATCAGTCACCTAACCCCTAACCCGTCCGCCCTGAGCTTGTCGAAGGGCTGCATTCCCTATTCCTTCGACCGAAAGGAAGGACAGTGCTTCGACAAGCTCAGCACGGACGGGAAAGGAAGCATGTTCGAGGCGAGTTAATACCGCCGCGAAACCGCAAACTCGGCAGCCTCGACCATCGCCGCATGCGCTTCACCACGGGGAAACGCGGCAATCGCATCGATCGCCCGCTGGGCAAAATGGCGGGCGCGCTCGCGGGTCGCCGATACCGCCTCGTGGCGGTTGATCAGTTCGACGGCATGCGCCAGATCCTCGTCGCTGGTGCTGAAGCCGGCGATGGCGTCGCGCCAGAAGCTGCGCTCTTCCTCGCTGCCGCGCGCGTAAGCAAGGATCACCGGCAGCGTCATCTTGCCGTCGCGGAAATCGTCGCCCTTGCCCTTGCCCATTTCGGCGGCTTCGGAATCGTAGTCGATGGCATCGTCGACGAGTTGGAAGGCGATGCCAAGATTGCGCCCGTAATCGTCAAGCGCGCGTTCGGCGGCCTCACCGCGTTCCGCAACCACCGCGCCGATCTTGCAGGCGGCAGCGAACAGCGCGGCGGTCTTGGCGCCGATGATCGCCAGATAGCGCTCCTCGCTGGTCTCGACGTGGCGCGCCGCGGTCAATTGATCGACTTCGCCCTCGGCGATCACCGCCGAGGCATGCGACAGGATTTTCAGCACCTTGAGGCTGCCATCTTCGACCATCAGTTCGAAGGCGCGGCTGAACAGGAAATCGCCGACCAGCACCGTCGCCGGATTGCCGAAGACGATATTGGCAGTGGCATTACCGCGCCGCAAATCCGAGCCATCAACGACATCGTCATGGAGCAGTGTCGCAGTGTGGATAAATTCGACTGCGGCGGCGAGCTTGTGGTGGCGCGCCCCCTGGTAATCGCACAGCGCCGCGCCGGCCAGCGTCAGCATCGGCCGCATCCGCTTGCCGCCACCGGCGATCAGATGCCCGGCAAGCGATGGAATCAGCGGGATTTCGCTCTGCATCCGCTCCAGAATCACCGCGTTGACGGCGTTCATATCGGCGGCGGTCAAGGCCAGCATCGGCGCCAGCGTCGGTGCCGACGAAGATGGGGCCGGCTTCGGGTTCAGCGGGATTACCTTAGCGGTCATGGGGGCAGTCATGGTCGGGGCCTAGCCCGCGCAAAGCCGTGAAGGCAAGCTTGGAATCGGAGGCAAGGTCGTGCTAGCGGCTGGCTAATGGCCGAGAACTCTTCCGCAAGCCCGTCACCCGAGACGCCCGACGCCACTTTGGCCGGCTATCGCGCCAGCATCGACAATATCGATGCGGCGCTGATCCACATGCTCGCCGAGCGTTTCCGCATCACCAAGGCGGTGGGCGCGTATAAGGCCGCTCACGCCCTGCCCGCCTCGGACCCGACCCGCGAGGATCGCCAGATCGCCCGCCTGCGCAAGCTGGCGGAGGAAGCGCAACTCGATCCCGATTTCGGCGAGAAATTCCTGCGATTTATTATCCAGGAAGTGATCCGGCACCATGAGCAGGCGAATGGCCGGGGGTGATGGCAACCGCTTTGTCTCCCGGCGCAGATGAGCCTGCGATCGCCGGTCATTCGTCGTGGTCGGCGATTTCGGTAAACGGCGCCCAATCGGCCGGATGGGCGAAACTCGGAAAATAGTTGGCTAATGGTGTGCCGTCATCGCGCACGCCGGTCCGAATTGTCCTCATGGCGTGTTGCAGCGCCTGAGCTTTGGTCAACTCGGGATGGTGCTGATGAATATCGATCGCCTCATCGGTCAATGCCGAAGCTGAATCATCCGCCACGCGCCAGTGACTAGCCAGCAATGCATGCGCGCCCGCGTAGAGAAACCCGCGCGACAGCGCCGAAAGCCCATCGCCGCCACTCGACCCTTCGGCCGAGGCGGTGTTGCAGGCGGACAGGATCACCCAATCGGCCGAGAGCGAAAGCAGGGAGGCTTCCGACGCGGTCAACACGCCATCATCCGTCGACCCGTCCGGCAGACTGATCGGCGCTTGCGGGGGTGTGAAGATCAGGCCTGGCTCGGAAAAACCCAAACCGGCCCGCGCTCCTTCACCCGCCAGCGCGCCATGGGTTACGAAAGCCACGACGCGCGCTCGCGAAAGCAGCGGATCGCTCTTCAAAGCCGATTCAGTCGCTTGATCGAGCACATGCACCATGCTGCTGGGCGCATCGAGCGTAGTCGCCATCCCGCGCAATTCCACCGCGGTGCCCGGCAAAGGTTGAAGTTTGCGGATCAACTCCAAGTCGCCCACGGGCAAGCCATTGCGTTCCATGCCTGAAAATGCCGTCAGACCGCGCTCGCCATCGGTCCCGGAGCCCAGCAGATGGGGATCGCCGTAACCGTCGAAAGGCACGGTCGTCGCGTGATTGGCAGGTTTTTGAGCATTTCGCAGCAGCAGCCCGGAGACGGCGGGCAGGTAAGTAATGGCGTAGCGATCGGCGAACCAGGGCGCCCTTGCCAAGATTTCCGGATGGAACTCGGCATCGGGATCTGCGGCGTCTGCTACCGGGGGTGTCGTCACTAACATCCCGATCGGAAGATCGCCCAATGCGCCGGACGTGGTCAGGTAAAGCCGATGGACCCCGCCGAGCGCTTTTTCGATCGGCGCCACGAGACTGGTATAGAGGTCATTCGCTGCGCGAAGATCGAAATGCTGCGAATGCGAGGCACCGTAATTGCGCTGCTCGTCGGCCGTGCGTGGGCCCTTGCAGGCATTGGTATCGACCTGACACCGCAGATGAGCGATCTTCGCCAAGGTGCCGGGGGCTCCGCCTGCGATGCGGTTCCAGGCCAGTGCGCGCTTTCCGACGGCGAAGCTATAGATGTCATCGCCATCGATCAGGAGCAGCAGCAATCCTTCGTCGGGCATCAATGCGCCCTGGATGCGATCGAGCGGCAGCGGCTGCGGCGAGACAATCGCCCGATAGGTTGGAAAATCGCGATCGATCTCGGCGTCGAGCACCGTGAGACGCGCAGCGATCGTATCGCGCTGCGCACGCAGCTTGTCGGCATCCGCCGGATTCTTGCTGCCGAGAGCGCCGATGATCCGGCGATCGACAATACCGGCACGGGCGGACATGTCCTGCTCCTCGCGCACGATCCCAGCCAGAGGACCGCTGCTGGCGGCCTGACGTGCCGCTGCCCGGATCATGGCACGCGAGGAGGCCGACTGAACCAGATCCTGCGCGGCCTGCAGGGCGGTGGTCGCATGCGGACTGGCGCTGCGCAACCCCGGAGCATCCGCTTTCCAGGCGGCGCGGAGATAGGTCGAGCTGATATTTGCCAACGGGTCTTTGGCGCTCGCGGGGTTATGTTGGTTGGTTACGTCCCGGTTTCGTAAAAAAATGGCAATTGTGAGCGCATCCGCAGCACTGTGCTCTGCCTCGGCGTAGCTCCCTTTGGCGTCGAGGTTGGCCGCAATATTGCTATAGGTCTCGGCGGTATCGGGATGCATTTCGCCCAGCGTGGTCCGGCGGATAGCGAGCGCCTTGCGATAGAGCGGGTCGGCTTCGGCAAAACGGCCCAGGGCATTCAGGTTGAACGCAAGGTTGTTGTAGCTCGTGCCGGTATCGGGGTGCGTTTCGCCCAGCGTAGCCCGGCGGATGGCAAGCGCCTTGCGGAACAGCGGGTCGGCATCGCCATAGCGCCGCAGAAAAACCAGGTTGGACGCGAGATTATTGTATCCCTGGGCGGTGTCCGGATGGTTTTCGCCCTCCGTGGCACGATAAATATCGAGTGCTTTACGGTAGAGCAGGTCGGCATCGGCATAGTGCCCCTGGGCGTTTAAATTGGCCGCGAGGTTATTGTAGCCTGTGGCGGTATCGGGATGGTTTTCGCCAAGAGTAGCGCGGCGGACGTCCAGCGCCTTGCGGAACAGGGGATCGGCCTCGGCATAGCGCCCCAGGGCATTCAGGTTGAAGGCCAGATTGTTGTACGCCTCGGCAGTATAGGGGTGGTTTTCGCCCAGTACGGCGCGGCGGATGTCGAGCGCCTTGCGGTAGAGCGGGTCGGCCTCCGCATAGCGCCCCTCGGCATTCAGGTCAGACGCGATATTATTGTAACTCGCAGCGGTGTCGGGATGGTTCTCGCCGAGCCCGGCGCGGCGGATGGCGAGCGCCTTGCGGTAAAGCGGGTCGGCCTCGGCATAGAGCCCCTGCGCTTTCAGATTGCCTGCGGTATCATTGTAGCTCGTGGCGGTGTCGGGGTGGTTTTCGCCCAGCGTGGCCCGACGGATAGCGAGCGCCTTGCGAAGCAGCGGATCGGCCTCGGCATAGCGCCCTTGCGCTCGCAAATTACCCGCGAGATTGTCGTAGGCCCGGGCGGTGTCGGGATGGTTTTCGCCCAGCGCTTCGCGGCGGATGGCCAGCGCTTTGCGAAACAACGGGTCGGCCGCGGTGTAGTGCCCCCGCCAATACAGGTTGATCGCGACATTGTGATAGCTCGTGGCGGTGTCAGGATGGTTTTCGCCCAGTGTGACGCGACGGACTTCGAGCGCCTTGCGGAACAGCGGCTCAGCTTCGGCATAGTGCCCCTGGGCATTTAAATTGACTGCGAGATTGTCGTAACTTGCGGCGGTGTCCGGATTATTTTCGCCCAGCGCGGCGCGGCGGATGGCGAGAGCCTTGCGGTAGATCGGATCGGCCTCGACATAGCGCCCCTGCGCTCCCAAATTAACGGCGATATTGTTGTAGATTGCAGCAGCGTCGGGATGACCATCGCCCAATGCCAAGCGGACAACGCTGAGGGCCTTGCGGTAGAGCGGTTCGGCCTCGGCGTAACGCCCCTGAGCGTTCAAATTGGCGGCAAGGTTATTGTAGCTCGTGGCGGTGCCGAGATTATTTTCGCCAAGCGTGGCACGGCGGAGGGCAAGCGCCTTTTGGTAGAACACTTCGGCCTCGGCATAGCGGCCCTGGCGGGATAGTGCGTCGGCTTGATCCGTCAGCTTGGTGGAATCATCGGAGGTCGCGCCGGCGCCCGCCTCGGTCGGTTCGATATTATGCCGAGTCTGCGCGAAGCTTGCCCCAGGCGAACTGAGGGACAGAAGCGCGAGCGCCATCGCCACCAATCCATTCAGCCTGGGCGAGGGCGATGTCGCTAGAGCGGGCAGCGTGATACGTGAATCATGTGCCCGCTCTAAATTTTTGTTATCGCATCGTTTAACGCGAAAAACCGGTACCCCCTTCTTCGCACGATGCTCTAGTTCGCAAAGCTGCCAAACATGAGTGCCATCTTTCAATCTGGAGCGGACAATTTCGCCCATATTACCCCAGCGCCCGCGGCAATCGCACCCTGACCAGCAGCCCGCCCAAATCCTCGCTTTCCTCGAGCAGCACCGCGCCGCCGTAAATCTCCACGACATCGCGCACGATCGCCAGGCCCAGGCCGGTGCCGGGCTTATCGGTGTCGAGCCGGGCGCCGCGCGCAAAGATACGTTCACGTTCTTCGGCGGGGATGCCGATACCGTCGTCCTCGATCCATACTTCGCAAAAGGCGCGCGTATCCGGCCGCGGATCCACCGTCACGAATACGCTGCCGCCGCCGTATTTCGCGGCGTTTTCGATGAGATTGCCAAGAATTTCATCGAGATCCTGGCGTTCGATCCGCACTGCCGCCTCGCGCTTGCCATCGAGGTCGAAACGCGTCGCCTCGTATAGCCGGGTGACCGCGCGCAGCACCGCCTCGGCGCTGTCCCAGATCACGGCATGCGAACGGCCGACCGCGCGGCGGCCGACGGCGCGGGCGCGCGCCAGATGATGATCGACCTGGCGGCGCATCACCGCCGCCTCGCGCATCACCGTTTCGGACAAATCGGGCGCCTGCGCGGTCGCCGCATTCATCACCACGGTCAGCGGGGTTTTCAACGCATGGGCGAGATTGCCGGCATGGGTGCGCGCCTCCTCCGCCTGGCGCTCGGTATGCGCGAGCAAGCCGTTCAATTCCTCGACCAGCGGCTGCACTTCGAGCGGCAGTGGTTCGGTGACGCGGTTCGCGCCGGTATCGCGCAAGCGCTTGATCGCCAGCCGCACCCGGCGGAGCGGCCCCAGGCCATACCAGCTCTGCAACGCCGCCATCAGCAGCAGCCCGAGCCCCAGCACGAGGAAACTATAGACCAGGATCGAACGGATGCGAGCGATCTGGGCATCCATCTCGGTGCGGCTTTCGGCGACGACGAACCACCATACCGTCTTGCTGCCGGGCAGGATGATCGAACGCTCCACTACCCGCAGCGGCTCGCCCGGAAACTGCGCGCTGTCGTAGGAGTGCGGCTGCGAATCGAAATGATCCTGTTTTATCTTGAGACTGCGATCCCATAGTGAGCGCGACGGAAAATCCTCGTGCCCCTGGCCGCTGATCTGCCAATACAGCCCGCTATTGGGTTCGAGAAAACGCTGGTCGCCCAGCGGGCGGTTGAAAAACACCTCGCCATCGGGACCGATCTCGGCGGCGCCGACCATGGCGGTGAGCATATAGCTGATCTGATCGTCGAAATTATGCTCGACCAGACTGGTCAAGCTACGGTCCAGCGCCACGCCGCCAACCAGCAGCAGGATGGTGATCCAACCCGCCGCGATCAGCATCATCCGCTGCGCCAGCGATCCGGTATGCGGCGCTATGGCCGGCACGGCGTCACGAGAAGCAGCCGAACTTGAACCTTTAGAAGATGCCGTCGCGGCCATCGGCTCCGGTTAGCCGCGCGCCGGCTGGACCGGATCGTCGAGGCTATAGCCAAGCCCGCGAATCGTGGTGATGACGTCGGCGCCCAGCTTCTTGCGAATGCGGGTGACGAAGACCTCTATAGTGTTGGAATCGCGGTCGAAATCCTGATCGTAGATATGTTCGATCAACTCGGTGCGGCTGACCACCTTGCCCTTGTGGTGGAGCAGATAGGACAACAGCTTATATTCCTGCGCGGTCAGCTTCACCGGTTCGCCATCGAGCGTCACCCGGCCCGAGCGGGTGTCGAGCCGCACGCCGCCGGCGATCAGCTCGGACGAGGAATTGCCCGAAGCGCGGCGGATCAGCGCGCGCAGCCGGGCGATCAGTTCCTCGGTCTGGAACGGCTTGGCGAGATAATCGTCGGCGCCGGCATCGAGCCCCGCCACCTTGTCGGACCAACTGTCGCGCGCGGTCAGCACCAGCACCGGAAACTTGCGTTGCTCCTTGCGCCACATGCCCAGCACGGTCAGCCCGTCGATCTCAGGCAGGCCGAGATCGAGCACCACCGCATCGTAATCCTCGGTCGAGCCCATGAAATGCCCGTCCTCACCATCGACCGACAGATCGACGGCATAGCCGTTCTGCTCCAGCGTGGTCTTGAGCTGGCGGCCCAGCGTGGGTTCATCCTCGACGATCAAAATCCGCATTGCTTTCCCCTGTCATCTCGCCCTGCCATTCAGGATGGTCATGAAAGCCCGGCCCGGCCCGGTCAAGCGAATGGCGCCCGACCCGCAGAAGGATCAGGGCGAATGGTGGATGACGTGACCTGAGCGGGCATCGACATCGACGAACACTACGCGTCCGTTGCGGATGAATTTCAACCGGTAAGCCATCGCCGCAGGATCGTATTCCGGCCCCAGATATTGCATCCCCGGCATCGTCGGCACGACATGGCGCTCGATTTCGCGCAGCGGGCGGACCTCCCCGCGATGCACTTCGAGCCGAGCCGCGCCTTGCGCGTCGCCAGGGCCGGCCTGCGCGGCGACAGCGGGAAGGAGGGCCGCGATGAACGAGAGAACCAGTCGATTTTTCATGATCGCCAGTCTGATAGCGCCCAACTATTGAACCGGGTGTGAATGCCCATGCTGCAGCTTTCGTCAAGGATGCATAACAGGCAAACTAGGCACCAGCCCGCTCTCCCGGCTCAATCACCTATTGAGGATATGCTGTGGGTGGTTGGGCCGGGGGAGCGGGCTGGTGCCGACTATCCGAAACGGAGTTTCGGATCAGACTATCAGGGTCGAGGCTTGTCATTTCCGGGCATTGGCGGCTAGAGGCCCGCGATGGCTGCCGCACCGATCCTGTCCTGGGAAGGGCTTGGCCTGATCCAGGGATCAGGCTGGCTGTTCCGCGATCTCGACCTGAGCATCGGCGCGAACGACCGGCTGGCGCTGATCGGGCGCAATGGCGCGGGCAAATCGACGCTGCTGCGATTGATTTCGGGACAGACCGAGGCTGACGCCGGCATCCGCGCGGTCCGCCCCGGCACTAAAATCGTCACGCTGGAGCAGGACCCGTTCTTCACCGGCTACGATACGCTGATGGATTTCGCGCTGCATGGTGACGATGCGCCGCCGCGCTATGAAGTCGAATCGATCGCCGGCCAGCTCGGCATCGACATGAACCGCCCGGCTGACAGCGCCAGCGGCGGGGAACGCCGCCGCGCCGCGCTTGCCCGCGCGCTCGCTTCCGAGCCCGACCTGCTGTTGCTCGACGAGCCGACCAATCACCTCGACCTCGCCGCGATCGAATGGCTGGAAAGCTGGCTGCAGCGCTATAACGGCGCCTTCGTCGTGATCAGTCACGACCGCACCTTTCTGACCCGGCTGACCAAGGCGACGCTGTGGATCGAGCGCGGCTCGATCCGGCGCAAGGACATCGGTTTCGGCGGCTATGACGCCTGGACCGAACAAGTCTACGCCGAGGAAGCGCGCGCCGCCGACAAGCTCGACGCCAAGCTCAAGATCGAAGCGCATTGGCTCGAGCGCGGCGTCACCGCGCGGCGCAAGCGCAACCAGGGCCGGCTGGAAAAGCTATGGGAAATGCGCGCCCAACGCGCCGCGATGCTGGCCCCCGCCGGCACCGCCAAGCTGGCCCTGGCCAGCGATGACGTCAAAACCAAGGCGGTGATCGTCGCCGACAAGGTCTGCAAGAGCTTCGGTGAGGGCGATCAGCGGCGCCCGATCATCAAGGACTTCACCTTGCGGATCACGCGCGGCGACCGCATCGGGCTGGTTGGCTCCAATGGCGCGGGCAAAACCACGTTGCTCAAGCTGCTGACCGGTGAAATGGCGCCGGATACGGGTAGCGTGACGCTGGCCAATTCGCTGGAGGCGGTCAATATCGACCAGCAGCGCAGCCTGATGAGCCCTGAAAAGCGGGTCCGCGACGTGTTGGCCGAGGGCGGCGACTGGATCGACGTGCGCGGGGTGCGCAAACACATTCACGGCTATCTCAAGGACTTCATGTTCGACCCCGGATTAGTCGAGGCGCGCGTCGGCACGCTCTCCGGGGGCGAACGCTCGCGGCTGCTGCTGGCCCGCGAGTTCGCCCGATTTTCCAACCTGCTGGTGCTGGACGAGCCGACTAACGATCTCGACCTGGAAACGCTCGATCTGCTCCAGGAAGTGATCTCGGATTACGACGGCACCGTGCTGATCGTCAGCCACGATCGCGATTTCCTCGACCGGACGGTGACGGTGACACTGGGGCTCGACGGGTCAGGCAAGGTCGATATCGTCGCCGGCGGCTATGCCGATTGGCAAAAGCAGCGCCAAAAGCGCAGCTTTGCACCGACGCCCGCGAAGACTGCCGCAGCCGCGCCCCCGCCCTTACCGCCCCGCAAAGCAAAGCTGAGCTATAAGGATCAGCGCGATTATGAACTGCTGCCCGAAAGGATCGAGGCGCTGGACGCTGCGATTGCCCGCGATGAGGCAGCGCTGGCCGATCCTGCGCTCTACACCAGTGCCCCTGCGAAATTCGCCGCACTGACCGCCGCCATCGACAAGGCCCGTGCCGACAAGGAAGCTGCGGAACTGCGCTGGCTGGAACTCGCCGAACTGGTCGAAGGCTGAGCGCGTGGTTGAACGACAACGCAACGGCGGCGTCCATCCTCTCGTCGCCCCGGGCTTGACCCGGGGTCGGGCTGGGTTGGCGCGAGTGCGGCGAGTCAATTGCTCCAACACTAGAAGCCTAACCCCGGGTCAAGCCCGGGGTGACGAATGTGAGAGTGTGCGGTGATGCGCGTTCTCTCGCTCAGCACGCTATTTCCCAGCCCGGCTCGTCCCGCCTTCGGCAAATTCGTCGCCAATCAGGCGCAGGCCGTGGCCGCGCGCGGCGACGTCGAACTGGTCATGATCAATCCGATCGGGCTGCCACCCTGGCCGTTGACCACGCGCGAGCCCTATCGCTCGCTCGCGGCATGCCCGAAGACGTCCACGCTCGGGCCCATCCCAATCCATCATCCCCGCTTTCCGCTGATTCCGCTGATCGGCGGCGATAGCAATCCGGGCCGTATCGTCCGCGCCGTGCTACCCTTGGTGCGGCGGCTGCATCGCGAGCGGCCCTTCGACCTGATCGACGCGCAATTCTTCTTTCCCGATGGCCCCGCCGTCCAGCGGATCGCACAAGCGCTGGGCTTGCCCTACACGATCAAGGCGCGCGGCTCGGATATCCATTATTGGGGCGAACGGCCCAACGCACGCGTGCAAATGCTCTCGGCGGCGCGCGGCGCGCCGGGAATGCTGGCGGTGTCTGGGGCGCTGCGCGGCGACATGATCGCGCTCGGCTTTCCGGCTGAGGCGATCCGCGTCCATTACACCGGGCTCGATCATGCCCGTTTCCGCGTCACCCCACGCGCCGAGGCCAAAGCCCGATTGCCTGAAATGCTGGGATTGTCCGACGACGGGCCGCTACTCGTCTGCCCCGGCGCGCTGATCCCGATCAAGGGGCAGAAGCTGGCAATCCAGGCGTTGGTCCACATTCCCGGCGCGCATCTCGCACTCGCCGGCGCCGGCAGCGATGAAGCCCTCCGGCAGCAGGCGGACGAGCTTGGTCTCGCGTCGCGAGTGCATTTTCTCGGGCAGGTCTCGCATGACACCTTGCCGATCCTGCTCTCCGCCGCTGATGCCGTGGTGCTGCCCTCGGAACGGGAAGGCCTGGCCAATGCCTGGATCGAAGCGCTCGCCTGCGGTGCACCGCTGGTGATCCCGGATGTCGGCGGTGCGCGCGAAGTCGTGCGTCAACCCGAGGCCGGGCGCCTGGCTGCGCGCGAGCCGGAGGCGATCGCGGCGGCGGTGAACGAATTGCTCGCGGCCCCGCCGGATCAGAACGAAGTGAGCCAACAGGCCGCATGTTTCAGTTGGGAGGCAAATGCCGCTGCTCTCGTTGGCTTCTGGCGAGAGAAAGTTTCGGGTAGCTAATCAAGGCCCAAGCACCCTCCCCCGTTCGTCCTGAGCTTGTCGAAGGACTGTCCTCCTTTCGGAGACCCGAAGAACAAGGCAGTGCTTCGACAAGCTCAGCACGGACGGGTAGTGGAAGTGCGAGCTGAACCTGCTCGCACTGAGTTTACCCCAATCAAACCTTACTTCCGCTCGCGCGCCAGCCGTTCCTGCTGGTCGAGCTTGCCTTCCACCGGCACGAAGCTCTTTGACGTCACCTTCAGCCAGATCAGCAGCGGCGCGGCCATATAGATCGAGCTGTAGCTACCCACGAAAATGCCCATGGTGATCGCCGCGGTAAAACCGAAGATCACCCGCGGCCCCAGCAGCAGCAGCGCCAGCAGCGTGATCAGCATCATCGCCGAAGTCATCACCGTGCGCGACAGGGTTTCGTTCACGGATAAATCGAGCAATTCGGGCATCGGCATGCGGCGGAATTTCTTCAAATTCTCGCGAATCCGGTCATAGACGACGATGGTATCGTTCAACGAATAGCCAATGATGGTGAGCACGGCGGCGACGATATTGAGATCGAACTCCATCTGCGTGACCGCGAACATGCCCAGCGTTAGCGAAACGTCATGGACCAGGCTGAGCAGCGCGCCGGCGCCGAATTGCCATTCGAAACGATACCAGATGTAGATCGAGATCGCGATCGCGGCAAAGCCCAGCGCCTCGGCAGCACTTTCGCCCAGCTCCTTGGAGACTTTGCCCGAAACGAGATCGATGCCATCGAGCCGCGCATCACTGTGCGCCGCGCTGATCTTGGCAACGATCGCCTTCGACATTGCCGTCGCAAGCGCGGGATTATGCGCTGCGCCCGGCGGCAATTGCATACGGATCGAGACCGCGTTGGGTGCGCCGAAGGTCTGGACGATCGGATCGCCATAGCCCAGCGACTCTACCTCGCCGCGCAAGGCCGCCACCGGCGCCGCCGCGCTATGGGTGAAGGTGACGCGGATCATCTGGCCGCCGACGAAATCGACGCCGAGATTAAGCCCGTTGACCGCGATCATCACCCAGGAGGCGATCACCAGCAATCCGCTGAGCGCGAAGAACGGCAGCCGCCATTTCAGGAAATGGATGTTGGTGTTTTCGGGCACCATTTTGAGCAAACGCATCGCGCGAATCCTAAATATTGATGTCGGCGGGCCGGGTGCGGTGCAGCCAGCCGGCCACCCACATCCGCGTCAGAAATACCGCAGTGAACACCGAAGTGCCGATGCCGATGATCAGCACGATCGCGAAGCCGCGCACCGGGCCCGAGCCGAATTTGGCCATCAGCAGCGCGGCGATGATATTGGTGATATTGGCGTCGAAGATGGCGCGGCTCGCCTCTTTATAGCCCATCTCCACCGCCTGGAACACGCGGCGACCGCGTTTGCGTTCTTCGCGGATGCGCTCGTTGATCAGCACGTTGGCATCCACCGCTGCGCCGATCGTCAGCACGAAGCCGGCAATGCCGGGCAGTGTCAGCGTGGTGTTGATGATCGCCATCACCCCCAGGATCATCAGCACGTTGATCATCAGCGCCAGATCGGCATAGATCCCGAACCGGCCATACGTCAGCACGATCACCACCATCACCAGCAGCGTGCCGACGATCATCGCGATCACGCCCTTGTGAATCGAATCGGCGCCAAGATCGGGACCGACGGTGCGCTCCTCGATCACCTTGAGATCGACCGGCAACGCGCCCGAGCGCAGCGCAATCGCCAGTTGATTGGCCGAATCGACGGTAAAACCTCCGGAAATCTGCGCGCTACCGCCCATGATCGGCTCGTTGATATTAGGCGCGGAGAGCACTTTGCCGTCGAGGATGATGGCAAAGGGATGGCCGACGTTCTCAGTCGTCAATTTGGCGAATTTCGCACCACCGGCGGAGTCGAAGGTGATCGAGACGATCGGGCTGTTGTTGCGCTGATCATAGCCCTGGCTGGCATCGGTGAGTTGATCGCCCTTGATCCCGCCCAGCCGCTTGACCGCGAGGAAACCGGCCTCGGCGCCATGCGCACCCGGTGCATAAGGCACCAGATCGTCGCCCGGCGGCCTGATCCCCTTGGCGACATCGCTGGGCAGCGCGGAGAGATCGACCAGCTTGAATTCGAGCTTGGCGGTCTGGCCGAGCAGGTTCTTGAGCGCGGTCGGGTCCTTGAGCCCCGGCACCTGGACGACGATGCGATCGTCGCCCTCGCGAATGATCGTCGGCTCGCGCGTGCCCAATGCGTCGATACGCTTGCGCACCACTTCTGTGGCGGTATCCATCGCCTTGGTGACGGCCTGATCGATGCCTTCCTTGGTCGGGGTCAGCACCAAGCGGGTGCTATCGACGACCTTTATGTCCCAATCGCGCTTGCCGGTCAGCCCGGCGCCACTGGTCAGCGGCAGGATCAATTCGCGCGCGGCATCGACCTCGCCCGGATTGTCGACCATGAAGCTGAGCGAGCCGTCCTTGTTGGAAATGTCGCCGACCTTGACCGTGGCGTTCGCCTGCGAAAGCTTGGCGCGAACGCTTTCCTCCATCGCCTCGAGCCGCTGCGAGACCACCTGGTCGGGATTGGCCTCGAGCAGCAGATGACTGCCGCCGGCCAGATCGAGCCCGAGGTTGACGCGCGGCTGGGGCAGTACCGCCGGCCATTGCAGATCGGCCACGGAAAAGATCGAAGGCAGCGCCGCGGCACAACACACCAGCGCGATGGCCCAGAACCAGAGCTGTTTCCAGCGAGGAAAATCAAGCATTTGTCTAAAGACTTCAGGTTAAAACGACGGCGAGGTGGACATGCGGGCGATCAATCGTTCGCCGCCGGGGTGCCGCCTGGGGGAATGACATCGGCGATGGTGGATTTCAGCGCCTTGACCTTGATGTTGGGGGCGAGTTCGATATCGACATAGGTATCGTCGAGCCGCGTTACCTTACCGATCAAGCCGCCACCGGTCAGCACCTGATCGCCCTTTTTCAGGCCACT
>JAMFSI010000102.1 GCA_026225215.1 Sphingomonas palustris
GAGCGGTAATGCCACTCCACTTTGTCTTCCATGAAGGGAACGCCTTTGCCCTTGGTCGTATGGGCAAGCACCAGTTGAGGTTTGCCCGGCTGCCAGACCCGGTCGCTCAGCACGTCGCGCAAGGCGGCATGGTCATGCCCGTCCACTTCGCGCACGGCCCAGCCAAATGCTGCGAATTTTTCCCCCAGCGGCTCCAGCCCCAGCGTATCGGCGACAGAGCCCAGGCTTTGCAGCTTGTTGTAGTCGACAATCGCGGTCAGCCGGTCGAGCCGATGATGCGCCGCAAACAATGTCGCCTCCCAATTGCTGCCCTCGCCGCATTCGCCATCGCTCATCAGCACCACCGTGCGCCACGATTGGCCCTTGCGCTTGGCAGCCAGGGCCTTGCCGACGCCGAACGGCAACCCGTGACCCAGCGCGCCGGTGGAAAATTCCACCCCCGGTACATGATGATTGATGTGCGCCATCAACGGCGACCAGTCCCTGCCGTAACTGTCGAGCACATCATGCGCGATAAACCCGGCCTGCGCCAGCGCAGCATAGACCGCCACGCAGGCATGCCCCTTGCTGAGAATGAACCGATCGCGCGCAGGATCAGCGGGCGCAGCGGGATCGAAATTCAGCGCCCCGGAATACAATACCGCGACGATGTCGGCGATCGATAGCGCGCTGCCGATGTGCGAAGCCTTGGCCCGCGCAACCATGCGCAAGGAAATGGCCCGGACCGCGCGCGCGAATGCCGCGCTTTGGTCGATTGCAGGAGCTGGCTCAAGTCTGGACGGTTGTGCGTTCATGACGCAGTTTATGCAGCAATCTTCCTAACGAATTCTTAGCCATGTTTTCCGATGCTCAGCGCTCGCGCCGATGCATCGAGACTCCCTGGAACACGCGGTCGCCACTGCAGAGACAGCGGCGGGTCTGTGCGACCCTTGTGCGTTCGCGCAACGTCTGCCCCTTCGCCGGGGATGGCCGCGTGCCGCGTTGCAAAGCACGATGACCAAAAACCTTTCCGGGCATTTATCAAATTCTAAGCATTTTTCTGTCTATTGACGGTTATCGAACCGACACAATTGCCCCCACGGATTTCCGTGCGCCGGGCAATCGGCAAACGGGAAGCTATGCATGAGCGCATTTGGTCGAAAGGCTGGTACCGGGGGAGGCAGCGCAGCGATGCGGCCTTCGTTCGGCGTTGCCCGGCCGATGAAGGGCAGTGACAGTGCTGCGCCGATGACACCTGCGGGCGGCGCCGTACCTTTGCCCGTCAACGACGGTGCAGCCGCTGGCGGATATGACAGCGGCGATCCAAAGTCGGACGCGCTGGCGCGGCTGGCCGACCGGGCCAACCAGGTCGTCGAAAGCCATCATCACGCCGAAGGTTTCGAAGCCTCGGTCCACAAGATCAAGGAACAGGTGCTGCCGCACCTGCTCGAGCGCGTCGATCCCGAAGCGGCCGCGACCCTGACCAAGGAAGAGCTGTCCGAAGAATTCCGCCCGATCATCATGGAAGTGCTGGCCGAGCTGAAAGTCACGCTCAACCGGCGCGAACAGTTTGCGCTCGAAAAGGTGCTGATCGACGAATTGCTCGGGTTCGGGCCGCTGGAAGAGCTGCTCAACGATCCCGACATCACCGACATCATGGTCAATGGCCCCGACCAGACCTATATCGAAAAAAAGGGCAAGCTGACGCTCGCGCCGATCCGGTTTCGCGATGAAAGCCATTTGTTCCAGATCGCGCAGCGCATCGTCAACCAGGTCGGCCGCCGCGTCGACCAGACCACGCCGCTGGCCGACGCCCGCCTCAAGGACGGCAGCCGCGTCAACGTGATCGTGCCACCGCTCAGCTTGCGCGGCACCGCGATCTCGATTCGTAAATTTTCCGAGAAACCGATCACGCTCGACATGCTGATGGGTTTTGGCGCGATGAGCGACAAGATGTGTACCGCGCTGAAGATCGCGGGCGCAAGCCGGATGAACATCGTCATTTCGGGCGGCACCGGTTCGGGCAAGACCACCATGCTCAACGCGCTGTCGAAAATGATCGATCCGGGCGAACGCGTGCTGACGATCGAAGACGCCGCCGAACTGCGCCTGCAACAGCCGCACTGGCTGCCGCTCGAAACGCGCCCGCCAAACCTGGAAG
Source organism: Sphingomonas palustris (assembly GCA_026225215.1). Classification (GTDB taxonomy): domain Bacteria; phylum Pseudomonadota; class Alphaproteobacteria; order Sphingomonadales; family Sphingomonadaceae; genus Novosphingobium; species Novosphingobium palustris. The sequence goes on from JAMFSI010000102.1 coordinate 2,141, forward strand.
GCCAGGGCGCGATCACGATCGGCGACCTCGTCAAGAACGCGCTGCGTATGCGGCCGGATCGGATCATCCTGGGTGAAATTCGCGGATCGGAATGCTTTGACCTGCTGGCCGCGATGAACACCGGCCACGATGGCTCGATGTGTACGCTCCACGCCAACAGCCCGCGCGAATGCCTGGGCCGTATGGAAAACATGATCCTGATGGGCGACATCAAGATTCCCAAGGAAGCGATCTCGCGCCAGATCGCCGAATCGGTCGATCTCATCGTCCAGGTCAAGCGCCTGCGCGACGGCTCACGTCGCACCACTAACATCACCGAAGTGATCGGCATGGAAGGCGACGTCATCGTCACCCAGGAATTGTTCAAGTTCGAATATCTCGACGAGAGCGACGACGGCAAGATCATCGGCGAATTCCGGCCAGCCGGGCTGCGGCCCTATACGCTGGAGAAGGCGCGGCAGTTTGGATTTGATCAGGCTTATCTTGAGGCTTGTCTGTAAGGGGAAGACTTGGCGCTTTTGGCCCCAGACCCGCTTATGTCTTCCGAGGTGGAGTTGGGGATAACGGCCCCGGCTATTTTCTCTCCCTGTTCGTCCTGAGCTTGTCGAAGGACTGCCTTTCTTTGCAACGTTTGCCAGAAAGAAGGACAGTCCTTCGACAAGCTCAGGACGAACGGGATGTTTCTCTGTGTTGGTGTAGACCTATAGGTAAAAGAGCCTTCAGCCTTCAGCCTTCCAGACCAGCACCGGTTTCCGGGCCGCCTGCGTCTCATCCAGTCTACGGCGTGGCGCAAAATGCGGGGCTGATTTCAACGCCTCATCCCCTGCGCGCCCGCGTTCCGCTAGACTCCGTAGGCTGGCGATGAAGCGGTCAAGCCCCGCCTTGCTTTCGGTTTCGGTGGGTTCGACCAGCATCGCGCCGTGGACGACCAGCGGGAAATAGACCGTCATCGGGTGGAAGCCTTCGTCGATGAGGCCCTTGGCGATGTCGATGGTCGAAAAGCCTTCCGCCAACCCGAAATCGCTGAACAAAGCCTCGTGCATGCAGGGGCCGCTGGCGGCGAAGGGCGCATCGAGGACATCTTCGAGCGAGCGCAGCACGTAATTGGCGTTGAGCACGGCATCCTCGGCGACTTGGCGCAAGCCATCGGCGCCATGGCTGAGGATATAGGTGAGCGCGCGGGTGAACATCCCCATCTGGCCGTGGAAGGCCGCCATGCGCCCGAAGCTGTCATGGCCGGTGCCAGTGGCATCCGATTCCTCAATTAGTCGTGCCACACCGGTCGCATCCCGGCGAACCATCGGCAGCGGCGCGAAAGGCGCGAGCGCTACCGAGAGCACGACGGGACCCGACCCTGGACCACCGCCGCCATGCGGGGTCGAAAAGGTCTTGTGAAGATTGATATGCATGGCATCGATGCCAAGATCGCCGGGCCGTACCCGCCCGACGATGGCATTGAAATTGGCGCCATCGCAGTAGACGAAACCACCAGCTTCATGAACCACTTGTGAGATGATTTTCATATCGGGCTCGAACAACCCACAAGTGTTGGGATTGGTGATCATCACGCCAGCGACATCGGGGCCGAGCCGCGCCTTGAGCGCCGCCAGATCGACGCGGCCTTCGGGGGTCGCGGGAATGTTTTCCACCCGGTAGCCGGCGAAAGCGGCGGTGGCGGGATTGGTGCCGTGAGCGCTTTCCGGCACCAGCACGACTTCGCGGGGATCACCGCGCGCTTCCAGCGCCGCGCGGATGCAGAGCAGACCGCAAAGCTCGCCATGCGCGCCCGCCTTGGGCGACAAGGCAATCGAGGCCATGCCAGTCAGGGCGAGCAGCCAGTCGGCCAATTGGGCGATGGCTTCGTAAGCCCCGCTCACCGTCCGGCGCGGCTGGAGCGGGTGAATATCGCCAAAGCCCGGCATCCGCGCCACTTTTTCGTTCAAGCGCGGATTATGCTTCATCGTGCAACTGCCGAGCGGAAACGGCCCGAGATCGATGGCGTAATTCTGCCGCGACAGCCTGGTATAGTGCCGCACGGTCTCCGGCTCGGTCAGCCCGGGCAAGTCGAGCGGCGCGGCGCGCAGAAATTTGGCCAGCCCCGGTAGAGGCTCGGCGGACGGTGGATCGAAATCTACCCCGCATTTGCCGGTCGCGCCAAGTTCGAAGATCAGCGACTCTTCCAGCGCCAGCCCGCGATCGCCGCTGGCGGTTTTTACGGCGATTTCTTCAGAGCTGTCGATGCCGATCGACGGGCGCCAGCCTGATGGGTTGGGGGCGTTCATGGCAAGACCTCCTGCAGCGCTGCGACCAGCGCGGCGATATCCTCGTCGGCGGTGGTTTCGGTAGCGGTAACCAGCATCGCACCGGCCAATTCGGGCGCGTGGGGATAAAGCCGCCCGAACGAAACCCCGCCCAGCACACCCCGATCGGCCAGCGCCTGAACGACCACGCGCGCCTCACCGGGGACCAGCACAGTAAACTCGTTGAAATAAGCCGAGTTGAGTACCGATACGCCCGGTAGGACTGATAGCGCATCGGCAGTTCGCCGGGCGCGTGCATGGTTTATCCTGGCCAGCTTGGCCAGTCCTTCGCCGCCTAATAAAGTCATGTGAATACTGAAGGCCAAGGCACATAGGCCTGAATTCGTGCAGATATTGCTCGTCGCCTTCTCGCGGCGGATATGCTGCTCGCGAGTAGAAAGCGTCAACACGAAACCGCGCCGGCCATCGGCATCGACGGTCTGCCCGCACAGCCGACCGGGCATCTGGCGCACAAATTTCTCGCGGCAACCAAACAGCCCCAGATAAGGCCCCCCGAATTGCAGACCGACGCCCAGCGCCTGCCCTTCCCCGACGACGATATCCGCGCCGAGTGCGCCCGGCGCTTCCAGCAGGCCCAGCGCCACCGGTTCGGTCACCACCGCGACCAGCAGCGCGCCCTGGGCATGCGCAGCTTCGGCAATCGCTGCCAGATCGGGAATACGACCAAGCACATCGGGGTATTGCACGACGACGCAGGAGGTTTCGGCGTCGATCGCAGCAATCACTTCGGCATCGTCGGGTTCCGGCACCAATACCGGCACCCGCGCAGCGAGGGCATCGCCGGTAAACCGCGCCATGGTCTTCGCCGTTTCGGCATAATGGGGGTGCAATCCGCCCGACAGCACCGCCCGCTTGCGCCGGGTGATGCGGCCCGCCATGGCGATAGCCTCCCAGCACGCCGTCGAGCCATCGTACATCGAGGCATTGGCGATATCGGTGCCCAGCAGCCGCGCCACTTGCGTCTGGAATTCAAACAGCACTTGCAGCGTGCCTTGAGCGATTTCCGGCTGATACGGGGTATAGGCGGTGAGAAACTCGCCGCGCTGGATCAGATGATCGACCGATGCCGGAATGTGGTGACGATAAGCCCCGGCGCCGATGAAGAACGGCGCCGCGCCCGCCGACAGGTTTTTCGCCGCCAGCGCCGCCATATGACGCTCGACCGCCATTTCGCTGGCATGCAGGGGCAGCCCGGCGACCGGACCATCGAGCACAGCATCTTCGGGAACGTCGCGAAACAATTCATCGATCGAGCCTGCGCTGATCGTCGCCAGCATCGCCTGGCGATCATCTTGGGTTAGCGGCAAATAGCGCATCTCTTCAGAGCTCCGCTACATAGGCTTTATAAGCCGTCTCATCCATCAACCCGGACAATTCACCGGCATCCGCCAGCTTGACCCGGAATAGCCAGCCACCCGCGTCAGGGGCGGTGTTGACCAGTTCCGGCTGGTCTTCGAGCGCCGCATTGATCTCGGTGATGCTGCCGGCCACGGGCACATAGATGTCAGACGCTGCTTTCACCGAATCGACCACCGCCGCCGCATCGCCTTGCTTGAATTCTGCGCCCACCGCCGGCAGTTCGACAAAGGTGATATCGCCGAGCTGGCCTTGCGCATAATCGCTGATACCCACCGTGCCGATGTCGCCTGCGACCTCGATCCATTCATGTTCTTTGGTAAAATAGCGGCTCATCGGGCTGCTCCTGTGCGAAAATAGCGGTGGGGGACGAATGGTAGTGGCACGACCTCGGCCGACAGACGCCTGCCGCGCATGTCGATTTCGAGCTGCGTGCCAAGCGCGGATTGTGCGGCATCGACATAGGCCATGGCGATGGGGTGATTGAGGCTCGGCGAGAAACCGCCTGACGTCACCTGGCCAACCAAGTGATCGCCGACAAAAACCTGCGCGCCTTCGCGCGCCGCCATACGGCCCTGGAGCGCTAGTCCGACGCGGCGCGTGGCCGCGCCATCGGCGAGCAATGGCAGAATGCGCGCAGCCCCCGGAAAGCCACCCTCGCTGCGCCGCCGCTTATTGATCGCGAAGCCCAGGCCGGCGCTGACCGGCTCGGTCGCTTCGCTCAGATCATGGCCGTAGAGCGGCAGCCCCGCCTCCAATCGCAAGGAATCGCGGGCGCCCAGACCGATCGGTTTTACCTGTGGCAGCGCCGCCAGCGCATCCGCCAAGGCCACGACATCCTCATTGCGCACCGAAATCTCGAAGCCATCCTCGCCGGTATAGCCCGAGCGACTGATCCCGAGCGGACGTCCTTGCCACAGATAGGGTCCGGCCTGCATGAAGCTCAGCGCCTCGGGCGGGACGATACCGGGCATCGCCGGCTGGATATCGAGCGCGGATAGCACTGCCGCCGCCTCGGGCCCCTGCAAGGCCAGCAGCGCGTGCTCATCGCGGTGCGAGAGGGTGATGTCGTCTGGGAGATATTCGCGCAGATGGGCAATGTCGTCCCACTTGGTCGCGCCATTGACCACCAGTTGGAAAGCATCACGCCAGCGCCCAACGATCAGGTCGTCGAGAATGCCGCCGTCATCGCCCAGCAACAGCGAGTAGCGCAGCCCGCCCAGCTTCAGCGTGGACAGATCGGCGGGCAGCAGCGCCTCCAGCGCGGCCTCGGCGGCGGCCATGCCGCCTGCTTCGCTCGACACCACCAATTGGCCCATATGGCTGACGTCAAACAGCCCGGCGCTGCTGCGCGTCCACAGATGCTCGGCGATGATGCCTTCATACTGGACGGGCATCATATAGCCGGCGAATTCCACCATCCGCGCACTCCGCGCGCGATGCCAGGCATCGAGCGGCAAGGTCAGCGGCGGGGCTTCCACCACTTCATCATCGTCAGCAAAATTTTCCGGATCAGTCACAGGAACACTTTCCGCACAGTGGGACACCTCATCGGTGCCCCCTCTGTCACGGAACCTGAGAGTTTCACCCGAGCGATCGACACTGACGTCGAAGCATCGGGCTTACCCCTTCGGTGGCCCCCTGCCCTACCGCGTAAACGGATGGACGGGAACTCTTTCCAGAGCATCGCTATCGACCCACGCGGTCCATTTGCCTGAGAGTTTCCGGGGCGGTTGCTCCTTCGGCGCCCTGCGAAGCGTGGCTGGTACGAATGCACCAGGCCCGAATCGCAGGAGCTCTCCCGCGCGATCAGCGACTGGCCCTGATGTCCTATGTTGCAGTGCAAAAGTCAAAGGAAGATAGCTGATTTATCCCCGAGCGCTGAAGCCCCGCCCCTAAAGGAGCGGGGCAAGGGGGTTCAAACGCTGCTCAATCCTTCCGGGGCTTCCCCGTAAATTCGAGCGTAGGCTGCAATAGCAAAGCGATCGGTCATGCCGGCAATGTAGTCGGCGATGTGGCGGCTGCGTTGCGGCTCCTCCGCCGGCAACCGGGCCGCCCAGCCATCGCTCATCAATCCCGGCTCCTGCGCGAAAGCGGCAAACAGGCCGGAAGTGACGTCACGCGCCTTGATTGCCGTCGCCAGCTGTTCGGGGTGATAATAGAGACGCTCATACATGAACCGCTTGAGCCGACGTTCCTCGACCGCAATCTCGGGCGAGAAATCGGCGCAAAGCCCTCCGGCCGCACGGACCTCGGCCTGCGAACTCATCCCCCGCGTGCGGCGTCCCGTCTCGGTGATGACGTCATTCACCATCACACCGATCTGGCTGCGCACCAGTTCGCGCAAGCGCCGGTCTTGCGGTGCGCCGGGAAAGCGGCGCTCGATGGCGCGCCATTGTTCGGCGACGAAGGGCTGTTCGAGGAGATCATCGAGCGCCAGGAAACCCGCACGAAGCCCATCATCGATGTCGTGGTTATCATAGGCGATATCGTCGGCAATCGCCGCGACCTGCGCTTCCAGACTGGGATAGCCTGCCAATTCCAGTGGAAACGCGGCATCCAGCTCAGCCAGCGCCCAGTTGGGCTGCGCCAGCACCGGGCCATTGTGCTTGGCCAGCCCCTCGAGCAATTCCCAGGTCAGATTCAGCCCATCATGTTCGCAATAGGGCGATTCGAGCCGCATCAGCGTGCGCAGGCAATGGGCATTGTGATCGAAGCCGCCTTGCCCCGCCATCGCCCCGTTCAAGGCATCCTCACCCGAATGACCGAAGGGCGGATGGCCGATATCATGCGCCAGGCACAGCGCCTCGGTCAAATCCTCGTCGAGCCCCAGGGCACGGGCGATGACCCGGCCGATCTGCGCCACTTCCAGACTATGCGTCAGCCTTACCCGGTAATGATCGCCATCGGGCGCGATGAACACCTGGGTCTTGTGGCGCAGGCGGCGAAAGGCGATCGAATGGATGATGCGGTCGCGATCGCGCTGGTAATCGCTCCGGGGCCCGCGCGCGAGCGCGGCTTCCAGTGGAAACTCACGGCCGCGCGAGCAGGCCGGATTAGAAGCCAGCGGCGAAAGCAGGCTCACTCGCCGCCTAATATCCATTGCGCCGCAGCTTCGGCATGAATGCGCGTGCAGTCGTAGATCGGCAGGACATTGGCATCGACATCGACGATCATTTCCAGCTCGGTGCAACCCAGCACGATCGCCTGCGCTCCGTCCTGCTCGAAATGGACGATCATCGACTTCACCTCGCGCTGAGCCTGGCGGCTGGCGCGCCCGAGCATCAATTCGTCATAAACGATCCGATCGAGCGTATCTATATTCTCAGGAGTGACTGGCAAGAGATTGATATCATGAGCAATCAATTTCTGGCGATAGAAATCTTCCATCATCACATTGCGCGAACCGATCAGCGCGGCACGCTTGACCTTGCGTTCCGCCATACGCTCACCAACGACCTCGGCGATATGGATCAGCGGCACCGATACGCTAGCCGCCACGGCATCGGCGACCTTGTGCATCGAATTGGCCCCGATCACCAGCGCCGTTGCCCCCGCCGCTTCGAGCCGCCGCGCCGAATCGCACAGCACCGCGCTGGCCCGAGCCCAATCTTCGTCGCTCGACAGCCGGACTAGTTCGGAAAAATCGAGGCTTTCGATCAACAGCGGCGCGCTGGCCTGCTTGCCTTTCGCCGTCTGAATCAGCCGGTTGATATGCTCATAGTAAGTCCGCGTCGACAGCCAGCTCATGCCGCCGATCAGGCCGAGTTTACGCAAGGTGATTCTCCGGTGATAGGCGGATTACGGAAGCAGCAGCCTTAGATAACCGACCCGATGGCGTCCAGCGTCGCGCAATTTATTCCCCTCCCGCTTGCGGGAGGGGCTAGGGGTGGGCATTGCCACACGGAACGGTTGGTCTAATGCCCCAGGCCCGAGGCGCATAGCGCCGCCGAACCGATCGTCACGCGGACCACCTGCGGATCGTCAATCCGTTGCACCGCCGCGATATAGTCGGCGGTCGAACGCCTGGGCCCCTGCAGCGTTTCCAACTTGCGCAATTGCTTGATGGTGAGCTGATCGACCATGCGATGCGCCATGCATTGCGAGGTAGCTTCCGACAGGCCGGCATGGAGCAGCGCGCTTTTTACCCGGCTCTGCGCGATCGTCTGTTCGATGCAGCCGCTAGCCAGCAGCGGCAGCGCCAAAGTTGCCAGAACCAGATGGCCACGCCTCACCGCTGTAGCGCCTTGACGATATCTTCGACCATTTTCTTGGCATCGGCGAGTAACATCATCGTCTGGTCCATGTAAAACACGTCGTTATCCACTCCGGCATAGCCGACCCCGGCCATGCTGCGCTTGATAAACATCACCGTCTTGGCCTTTTCCACGTCGAACACCGGCATGCCGTAGATCGGGCTGGTCTTGTCGGTTTTCGCCGCTGGGTTCACCACATCGTTCGCGCCAATGATGAAGGCAACGTCGGCCTGCGCAAATTCGCCGTTGATATCCTCGAGCTCGAACACCTCATCATAGGGGACATTAGCTTCGGCCAGCAACACGTTCATATGTCCTGGCATTCGGCCCGCCACGGGATGAATGGCGTATTTGACATTAACCCCGGCTTTCTTAAGCAAATCGCCCATCTCGCGCAGCACATGCTGGGCTTGCGCCACGGCCATGCCATAGCCGGGGATAATGATCACATTCTCGGACTGCTCGAGAATGAAGGCGGCATCCTCGGCGCTGCCGCGCTTCCACGGGCGCTGTTCGCGCGCTTCCCCGGAGACGGCGGCCTCGGCGCCGAAGCCTCCCGCTATCACCGAAATGAAGCTGCGGTTCATCGCCTTGCACATGATGTAGCTGAGGATCGCGCCCGAGCTGCCGACCAGCGCGCCGGTGATGATCATCGCGGTGTTATGCAGCGTGAAGCCCATCGCCGCCGCCGCCCAGCCTGAGTAGCTATTGAGCATGGACACTACCACCGGCATATCGGCGCCGCCGATCGGGATGATCAGCAGGAAACCGATGGCGAAGCTGAGCGCGGTAATGAGGCTGATATCGATCGGTGACTGTGAGTCGAAGAAGCCATAGAGGAAGAAGGCAATCGCCAGCAGCAACAGGAGATTGATGAAGTGCCGCTTGGGCAGCAGAATCGGCGCGCCGCTCATCTTGCCTGCCAGTTTCAGGAAGGCGATCACCGAGCCCGAAAAGGTAATCGCGCCGATAGCGATGCCCAGACCCATTTCGACCCGGCTTTGTGGCTCGATCGCCCCATCAAGCCCGAGAATGCCGAAAGCCGCAGGATTGAGATAGGCGGCCCATCCCACCAGCACCGCCGCCAGCCCGACCAGCGAGTGAAAGGCAGCGACCAGTTGCGGCATATCGGTCATCTGGATGCGGCGTGCGGTGATCAGACCCACCGCGCCGCCCAGCGCAATCGCGATCAGAATTTGCGCAAGGGTTTGCAGATCATCGATGGTCGGCTGCGGCAAAAAGCCGCCCGGGGGCACCGGCGCTTCGATCAGCAGCGTCGTCGCCACGGCGATTCCCATGCCAAGGATGCCGAAGCGGTTCCCCTTGCGCGCCGTGGCCGGCGATGACAGCCCGCGCAGCGCGAGAATGAAGCAGACCCCGGATATCAGATAAGCCAGCATCACCCATGCCGGGAGAGCGACATGCGCCATGCGCTCAGCGCTCCTTTTTCTTATACATCGCCAGCATCCGCGCGGTGACGGCAAAGCCGCCGAAGATATTGACGCTGGCCAGCGCAACCGCCGCCAGTCCGAGCAGCTTCGAGCCCGAAGACCCGCTCGCCGCCGCCGCGATCAGCGCGCCGACGATGATCACCGAGGAAATCGCATTGGTCACCGCCATCAGCGGCGTGTGCAGTGCCGGGGTGACCGACCAGACGACGTAATAGCCGACGAAGCAGGCCATGACGAAGATCGAGAGGATTGAGATAAAGTCCATGACAGCTTCCTAAAATCCTCCCCCTTTGGGGGAGGTGGCAGTCGCGCCAGCGGCTGACGGAGGGGGCGCCTCGATACACAACGCCGCCAAACTCTCCGCCACCGCTGCCACATCCCGCAGCACACCCTCAGCCGGAAACCTTACTACGGTGAACCCGCGCGACCGCAACCATTCATCCCGTTTCGCATCCCGATCGGGCCTGTCGCCCATGTCGTGCGCTTTGCCATCGATCTCCACGACCAGCTTCCGCTCGATGCAGCAAAAATCCACAATGAAATTGCCGATCGGATGTTGGCGGCGGAATTTCATGCCTGATTGTCGTTGGCGCAGTTGACGCCATAGCAGAACTTCGGGAAGCGACATTTCGGATCGCAAGCGCTTGGCGTTGTGGAGTGCTTCAGGGGTATGGTTCTCCAAGACGCCCCCTCCGTCAGCGCTGCGCGCTGCCACCTCCCCCAGCGGGGGAGGATCTAAAGGTTAGAGAAATAGAGATAAAATTCATATCCTGCGACTTCTCAAAATCCTCCCCCTTTGGGGGAGGTGGCAATCGCGACAGCGACTGACGGAGGGGGTGCGGCGACGCTCAAGGCTGCCAGCCTTTCGCTAACCACCTGCCCACCCCGTGTCAGCCGGATGGCATTCCCGATCTCTTCATCCAGCACCGGCCTACCCGCTTCCTTATCCCAAAAAGCGGCGAGGAAATTATAGAGGTTCCGCGCGAACAACGCCGAGGCATCTGCCGCCAACAAGGCCGGCGTATTGGCATAGCCCATGATCTTGACGCCATGACGCTCAACGATCTGATCCGCCACGCTGCCTTCGACATTGCCGCCCTGCCCCACCGCTAGGTCATAAATCACGCTGCCCGCCTTCATACTGGCGATTTGCGCATCGGTGATCAGGCGCGGCGCGGCGCGGCCGGGGATCAAGGCTGTGGTGATGACGAGATCCTGCTTGGCGATATGGCCGGAAACCAATTCAGCCTGCGCCCGCTGATATTCCTCCGACATTTCGGTGGCATAGCCGCCCGCGCCCTCGCCTTCGATCCCGGCGACATTTTCAACGAAGATCGGCTTGGCACCAAGCGACTGGATTTGCTCCTTGGTCGCTGAACGCACATCGGTGGCCGAAACCTGCGCGCCCAACCGCCTCGCCGTCGCAATCGCCTGCAACCCCGCCACGCCGACGCCCATCACGAAGCACCGCGCCGCGCTGATCGTGCCCGCGGCGGTCATCATCATCGGAAAGGCGCGGCCGTAGACGTTGGCCGCGAGCAGCACCGCCTTGTATCCGGCGAGATTGGACTGGCTCGACAGGATATCCATCGATTGCGCGCGAGTGATGCGGGGCATCCATTCCATTGCCAGCGCTTCCAGCCCCGCCGCAGCATAGGTATCGACGCGCGCGCGTCCTTGCGGATCGAATGGATCGAGCGCAGCCACAATCCAGGCGCCCGGCTTGGTAAAGGCCAACAAAGCCGGGTCGGGGCCCTGAATACCGAGCACGATATCGGCGTCGCGTAGCACGGCATCGGCGCCGCCGACCTCGGCACCGGCCGCGACATAATCCCGATCAGCCACCGCCGCCCGCTCGCCAGCGCCGCTTTCCACCGCCACCTGCGCGCCCAGCACCAGGAATTTTTTCACGGTTTCAGGAGTGAGGGCCACTCGGGTTTCCCCCGGTGCGCGCTCCCTCAGAACGGCAATCCGTTGGCTTTCGGCCATTAAATCAAGATGTCAGTGGGAAAGCAGATAGACAACAACGACCGCGATAAGGGCGATGACCGGCGTGGCCAGTTTGATCGTGTGGATGAAACCTTCATACGTCTGCTGTGCCGCCTTGATGTCATTGCCCGAAGCCATCGCCATTTTCCCCATGCATGAGCCAATTCCGTATCCCGCCCTTACCGCTGCACCGGGCTCGGCTCAAGACGAAAGGGAGCGTCCGGGAAAATCGCCCCAGTTTCCGCGCCGCGCGCTTAATGGGGTCTTTACCTAAAGAGGATATCCGCTGTCGGAGTGAGCTCGGACCGTGGGGATATGGTAGAAATCGAACAGCGCCTGGTGATGTTGATCGATGATGAACCAGCGCAATGCCGGCTCATCACCGCGCTCGCCGCGCGCGAGGGCTGGCGCACGATCGTCGTCAAGGATGCCGATAGCGCCATCGCCACGCTCGGCACGCGCCAGGGGATGCTGCTCTCGGCGATCATTCTCGACCAATGGGTACCCGGCGATGACGCCTGCGACCTGATCGCCGAATTGAAGAGCCGCCGTCCCGCGCTGCCGATCCTGATGCTGACCACCAGCGCATCGCCGCTGCTGGCGGTGGAAGCGATGCGGGCCGGCGCGACCGATTATCTCGTCAAGCCAGTCGCGCCCGATCGGCTGATGCAGGCGCTACGTGCCGCCACTACTCGCGAAGCGCCCCTCGCCGAACTCCAGCCACTGACCGAGAAAATGTCGGCCAACCCCGATTTCGAATCGATGGTCGGCGCTTCTTCGGGATTTCGCACTGCTCTCGCCATCGCCGCCAAGGCTGCGCGCGGCCATACCCCCGTGCTGATCGAGGGCGAATCCGGCTCGGGCAAGGAAATGCTGACCCGCGCCATCCATGCCGCCAGCATGCGCGCCAAGCTGCCGCTGCGCATGATCAATGTCGGCACGACGCCGCCCAATTCGATCGAATCAGCGCTGTTCGGCCATGAAAAGGGCGCCTTCCCGGGTGCTTTCGATCGCCAGATCGGCGCCATCCAACATTGCGATGGCGGCACGCTGATGCTCGACGAGGTCGATCGCCTGCCCGAATCCATGCAGCATCGCCTGCTCGAAGCGCTGACGCGGGGCGATTGCCGACCGATCGGTGCCCGGCACAGCTTCCGCGTCGATGTCCGCTATATCTTCGCCGCCAATTTCGCGCTCAAGGATCTGGTCGAGGAGGGGCATTTCCTGCCTGACCTGTATCAGGCGATGTCCGCCGTGGCGCTCACCCTGCCACCCTTGCGCGAACGGACCGGCGACATCGCCGCGCTGGCCCGCCATTTCCTTGGCAAGATCGGCGAACAACCCGGCCTGCGCCCGCTCGGCATCACCGATGGCGCGCTGGCGCTGCTCGCGGCTTACGACTGGCCGGGCAATGTCCGCCAGTTGCAAGCCGTGCTGTTCCGCGCCGCCGTGTTCTGCGACAGCGATGCCCTGACCTCGGACGATTTCCCGCAACTCGCCGACATGGTCAGCCAAGGCGCCGCAGCCGGCGTCAACGGCCACGTCCAGGAAAGCGCGGGCATCACCCTGTTCACCCCCGACGGCAATCTGCGCCCGCTCGAACAGATCGAAGGCGATGTCATCCGCCTCGCCATCGGCCATTACCGCGGCCGCATGACCGAAGTGGCCCGGCGCTTGGGGATCGGCCGGTCGACGCTGTATCGCAAGCTGTCGGACCTGGGGATCGATAACGTCGCTTAAATTTTTAAGGGAAGGTTTTCTGGGGCCAGCGGCCCCAGACCCCCGACTTGTCGGCGTTGCGTAGCCATTCAACCCTTGCGCAACGCCTCCCCCTTGCCGTCCGTCCTGAGCTTGTCGAAGGACTGCTTTTCTTTGGCAATCCCGAAAAGAAGCAAGGCAATGCTTCGACAAGCAGCAAGGACGGAAAAATGAAGCGCCGCAGGCTATAAAAGCCGCTTCGCGGCGAGCCACGACAGCCAGACTGTGCGTAATGAAGCCAATGACGGGGAGCGCGAGGGGGACACCCCTCGCACCTTATCTTGCCGCTTAAATCACTGGCAACTGAGCAAAATCGGTCAACGCCGCATCGCGCAATCCGCGCCAGACATGCAGTGCCTGCACCGTCTCGACGACATCGTGGACCCGGATCAATTGCACGCCCGCATCGAGCGCTTTCAGCGCCAGCGTCAGTGATCCCCCCAGACGTTTGTGGGCCGGCGCTTCGTTCGACAAAGCCCCGATCATCCGCTTGCGACTGGCCCCGACCAGCAAGGGCTGACCCAAAGCGTGAAACAGCGGCAGCGCGTTCAGCAAGGCGAGATTGTCGGCGACCGATTTGCCGAAGCCGATACCGGGATCGAGGATGATCCGCTCCGCCGCCACGCCCGCCGCCAGCACCGCATCGCGCCGAGCCTTCAGCCAGTCAAAAACGTCGAGAACGACATCGCCATAACCCGGCGTGCCGTGCAGATCCTCGCCTTCGCCGGGTGCGTGCATCAGCACCACCGGGGCGCTGGTGCGCGCGGCGAATTCCAAGCTGCGGGGATCGTGGCGCAGCGCCGAGACGTCATTGATGATATGCGCGCCGGCCGCCAGCGCGGCTTCCATCACCGCCATCCGCCGCGTGTCGATGCTGATCGCCGCGCCCATCGCCGCCAGCGCTTCGACCGTCGGCACCGCGCGCTTCAACTCGTCGCCTTCCCACACCGCCGCCGCGCCGGGCCGGGTCGATTCGCCGCCGACATCGATGATCGCGGCGCCGGCTTCGAGCATCGCCGCCGCATGAGCCCGCGCGACGTCGGGCTTGTCGAGAAATTCGCCGCCATCGGAAAAGCTGTCCGGCGTCACATTGAGGATGCCGATTACCTGCGGCTGGTCGAGCCGGATGATCCGCGCGCCACAGTGCAGCGGCGCGTGCGTGGCGCGCAGCGCCGCCCATTGCGCTGCGCCTTCCGCCGCTAGGGCCGCCGGCAATGCCACAAGAGCTGCCGGCATTTCCGCCACCGATAGCCGCTGACGCTCAATGATCCGACCCCCATGCCGACGGATCAGGGCAAAACGACTGGCATAGACTAGCCCACCTGCCAGCCGGACCGCATCGCCTTCTTCGCTTTGCGGGCTGTCGGCCAGCGCGATCGGCCGCAGGTAAAGCGTTTCGCTCACGGCTCGGTGGCGAGGATATAAAGCTGGCGGATGGCATCGAGCGGCTTGGCCTGCCCCTCATGCTCGATATGCCAGAAGGTCCAGCCGTTGCACGACGGCGCGTCCTGCAGTTTCGCGCCGAGACCGTGGATCGAGCCGCTATTTTCGCCAGCCACTAACGAACCATCGGCTCGTACCGTTGCCGCCAAGCGGCGCTTCTTGTCAGTGAGCACCGTCCCCGGCGCAATCCAGCCAGTCTCGATCAGCGTACCGAAGGCGACCTTGACCGTGGATTTCACACTTTGCATCGTCGCGATCGCGCTTTCGTCGAGCGGCAGCGCCATCTCGATGCGCTCCAGCGCCGCCTCGCGATAACCGCTCTCGCGCTCACAGCCGATCCATTCACGCCCGAGCCGCTTGGCCACAGCGCCGGTGGTGCCGGTGCCGAAGAACGGATCGAGCACGACATCGCCCTTGTTCGTGGTCGCCAGCATCACCCGGTAGAGCAGGCTTTCCGGCTTCTGGGTCGGATGCACCTTGGCGCCGTCCTTGCGCAGCCGTTCGGGGCCCGAACAGATCGGCAGCACCCAATCGCTGCGCATCTGCAATTCGTCGTTCAGCGTCTTCATCGTGCGATAATTGAAGGTGTAGCGCGATTTTTCGCCCTGCGACGCCCAGATCAGCGTTTCATGGGCATTGGTAAAGCGCGTGCCCTTGAAATTGGGCATGGGATTGGCCTTGCGCCAGACGATATCGTTGAGAATCCAGAAGCCGAGGTCCTGGAGAATTGCGCCGACGCGGTAGATATTGTGATAGCTGCCGATCACCCACAGCGACCCGTCGGGTTTGAGCACACGCCGCGCCTCGCTCAGCCAGGCGCGGGTAAAGCTGTCATACGTGGCGAAACTGTCGAAGCGGTCCCAATCGTTAGTGACGGCATCGACATGGCTGCCATCGGGCCGGTTGAGATCGCCGCCGAGTTGGAGATTGTAAGGCGGATCGGCAAAAACCATATCGACGCTCGCCGATGGCAGCGACCGCATCGCCTCGATGCAGTCACCTGTCAGGATACGACCCAACGGCAGATCCTGCGGTTCGGCTTTGGCCGCAGCGCGCGGTTTCGTCCGCGCGGTGGCGCGCTCTTTGGTTAGCAGTAGCCCCATAATGTCCGTGATGCCCCCTCGAATGGCGCATAGGGTGAGTCTTCACGGAGTCCGCGTCAAGTCGCGACTCCGCAGGAATCCTCGCATCTTATGGTTAATATTGAATCAACGGCAGCGGAACGGAACGAGTCCGGCACAGCATATGGGTGCGCCGATTCGCACCGGACTCGATATATAGTGGTGTGACATGACGGACTCTCAGGCCAAAATATTTTTAGCCGCCCCGCCTTCAACCAGCCGCCAGGCCAGGATCGATCCCGGTCATGGCCACCGACACATCCCAGAGCCGACGCGCCAAGGTGGCATCTTGGGCTTGCGCCGTACGCTTGGCGATCCCCGAGGGCCCGCGAGCGCCACCAAGCTGCTGCGGGCCATAATATTGCCCCCGCATGACATCGGGCGCGGTGGCCGCTTGCAACGCCGGCCACGCGCCCTGCGCCGCCGAATTGAGCGCCATGCCGAGCAGCGGCCAGAACAGCCGCGCGAAAGCCGGCATGTGCCGCGCCAGATCGGTGCCGGCGATGCCGGGATGGCAAGCAAGCGCGATGACCGGCGAATGGGCGGCGCGCAAGCGCCGGTCGAGTTCCTGCACGAACAGCAGATTGGCGAGCTTGCTATCGCCGTAGCGCGTCCCGGCATTGTAGCTTTGCTCGGCGTTCAGATCGTCCCAGACGATATCGCCGCGTTTATGCGCCAGGCTTGACGTCACCACCACCCGCGCCCCGGCAGTCTGCGCGAGCTTGGGCAGCAGCAGGCAGGTCAGCGCGAAACAGCCGAGATGGTTGACCCCGAATTGCTCCTCGAAGCCCTGCGCGGTGCGAGTCAAGGGCGGCATCATCACCCCGGCATTGTTCAGCAGCACATCGATGCGCGGTTCCTGGCTGGCGATTTCGGCAGCGCGGCGCACGCTGGCGAGATCGCTCTGGTCGCAGGGCAGGAAAGCCAGATCGGCCTGTGCCACCTCGGTACGAATACGCGCGATGGCGGCGTGGCCCTTGGCCTCGTCACGGCAGGCCAGCAGCACCCGCGCGCGCCGGCTGGCCAGCAGCTTGGCCGCCTCGAAACCGATCCCGGTGTTCGCGCCGGTTACGATGAAGCATTTGCCCGACTGATCGGGCACGTCACGCGCGGTAAAACCCGTCACTCGATTTCTCCTCAGCGAACTTAAATGAGCACCAACTGCTTTACCGGCGCGAAGCTGCGCCGATGATACGGCGTGGGCCCGTGACGTTGCAGCGCTGCAAGATGCTCGCGTGTGCCATAGCCGGCGTTGCGCTCCCAGCCATATTGCGGAAAATCGGCGGCCAGTTCGCGCATCAGCCGGTCGCGATGCTCCTTGGCGATGATCGAGGCGGCGGAAATGCATGGCTCGATCCCGTCGCCGCCGACGATCGCCCGTGCCGGCCAACGCCAATCCGCCGTCCGCCCATGCGGCGTGAGATTGCCGTCGATCAGCACTTCGTGTGGCTCCTCAGCATCCTCTACGGCGGCACAGAGCGCGGCGACGGCCTGAGTCATCGCCATCATCGTCGCCATGAAAATATTGATCCGGTCGATCTCAGGCGGATGAACGACCCCAACCGCCCAGCGGCACCGCGCCTTGATCTGCACTTCAAGCGCCGCCCGGACCTTTCCCGACAAGCGCTTGGAATCGTCCAGCCCTTCGATCATCGTCACATTGAGCGCAACCGCTGCCGCCACCACCGGCCCAGCCAGCGGACCGCGCCCGGCCTCATCCACGCCGATGATGAATCGCTGCTCTCGCCTCGCCATGTCATAGCCCTGACGCATTTAGCGCGGGAACAGCAAGAGTCTTCCGAAGCTTTTACACCTTTCAATTGCCAGCTTCCCCCCACTCCCGTATCGGCGCCGCCCTGATGACTATTCTTGCCAACCTCATTCCGCTCGACAATGTCGATCCAGCACTCGTCGAAGCCCTGCTCGACCGCGCCTTCGAACCCGAGCGCCACCTCCGCACCGCCTACAAGGTGCGCGAGGGCATGGATTGGCTGCCCGCGCTCAGCTTTGCCGCGCTCGATGAAGGTGATCAGCTGGTCGGCACCATCCAGTGCTGGCCGGTCGCGCTCACCGATCCGGCGGGACGGATGCATCCGTTGATCATGGTCGGCCCGGTGGCGGTGCTCCCCGAGCATCAGGGCGCGGGTTATGGCCAGGCGCTGATGACTGTGAGCTTGTCGGCACTGTCGCCCGAGGCGCCGCTGCCGCAAGTGATGATCGGCGATCCCGAATATTACGGGCGCTTCTGGGGCTTCGCTAACGACGCGACTGGGGGCTGGACCTTGCCCGGCCCATGGGAGCCGCGCCGCTTGCTGACGCGCTGTGATAACCCCACCGTGCTGCCGCAGCAGGGCACACTCGGGCCTTGGCGGCGCTGACCCGATCTGGCAGGGCATAGGGCAATGCCTTATGAGCCGCCGCCTGACCTGTCCCAGTTAAGCTTGAGCGAAATCGCCGCGCTGGTAGAGGCACGCAAACTGCCGCCGGTCGAACAATGGCAGCCGACTGCGACCAGCGACAGCCTGATGCGGATCGGCGCTGACGGTCGCTGGTTTCATGACGGCGGTGAAGTGCGCCGGCCGGCGATGATCCGGGCCTTTGCCTCGCTGCTGATCCGCGATGAGGCAGGCGCGCATTGGCTGGTCACGCCACACGAGAAACAGGCGATCGCGGTGGAGGACGCCGCATTTATCGCCATTGATGTCAAGCAGCAGGACGGTGCGCTGGTGTTTCGGCTCAATACCGATGATCTGGTGATTGCCGGCCCCGAACACCCGATCCTGGCGCGCGGCGACCGCGATACGCCAGCGCTCTATGTCGCCGTGCGCCACGGCACCGAAGCCCGATTGAATCGCAGTACCTATGCCCAGCTCGCCGAAATCGCTCTGGCCGGAGGCGATTTGACCGTGACCAGCCAGGGACAAATCTATCCGCTGGTGCCGGCATGAGCGCGCTGTTCGAGCGGCTGGAGCGTCTCTACCAGCAAGGCGAGGCTGCTTCGCCGCCACAGCTTTGGGAAGACCCGCGCTTGATCGGCGACGAGGAATTCCGCCCCGCTGCAGTGCTGATCGCGGTGACCGAACGCGAGCAGCCCGGCGTACTGCTGCTTTACCGGCCTTCGCACATGCGCGCGCATCCGGGCCAGATCGCCTTTCCCGGTGGCCGGCTCGATCCCGGCGAAACCGCGATCGAAGCCGCGCTGCGTGAAGCCCAGGAAGAAATGGGCATCGATCCTGCTCGCGTGCAGGTGATCGGCCCCTCGGACAGCTATCACAGCGGCTCGGGCTATGCGATCACCCCGATCCTGGCCATGGTGCCCGGCGATATCGCGATCACGCCCAATCCCGCTGAAGTCGCGCAATGGTTCGAGGCACCGCTGGACCATATCCTGACCCAGGCCAACCATGTGCAGCAATGGATCGATTATGAGGGTGTCCAACACCCCTTCATCGAGATCATGTGGCAGGAACATCGCATCTGGGGGGTGACTGCGGCGATCATCTTCAATCTCGCTCGGCGCCTGAACTGGCATGACTGAGTTGCTGCCCTCAGCGGAGTGGGCCCAGCGCAGCGATCTGGCTGCACTGATCGCGGCGTTGGGGGCGGGCAACGCCCGTTACGTCGGCGGCGCGGTGCGCGACACGCTGCTGGGGCTGGACGTGAAGGACATCGACGTCGCCACCTCGCTGGCACCGCCTGAGGTCATGGCACGCGCGGGCGCGGCAGGCATTCGCACCATTCCCACCGGCATCGCCCATGGCACCGTTACCGCCGTGCTGCCCGATGGCCCCGTCGAGATCACCACCCTGCGCCACGACGTCGCCACCGATGGCCGCCACGCCACGGTCGCCTTCGCCGATAGCTGGCACGACGATGCCGCGCGCCGCGATTTCACCATCAATGCGCTCTATGCCGATCCCGCCAGCGGCGAAATCGCCGATTTCTTCGGCGGCCTGGAGGATCTGGCGGCGCGCCGGGTGCGCTTCATCGGGGATGCCCGGACGCGCATCCGCGAGGATCATTTGCGCATCCTGCGTTATTTTCGCTTTCAAGCGCGGTTCGGGTCGCTGCCGGCCGATAGCGAGGCAGAGGAAGCTTGTGCCGATCTCGCCGCGACACTCAAGGGCTTGTCGCGCGAACGGATCGGCATGGAGGTGATGCTGTTGCTGGGGCTGCCCGATCCGGGGCCAACGGTGGCGCGCATGGCCGAACTAGGCGTGCTGAGGGTGATCCTGCCTGAAGCCAATCCACAATCTCTGGCCCGCCTGATTGCCGAAGAAACCGCGCAGGCAGTCCCGCCCGATGCGCTGCGCCGCCTGGCAGCGCTGCTGCCCGCCGAGCCGGTGCTGGCCGAACAGGTTGCCGCGCGCTTCCGGCTGTCCACCGCGCAAAAGAAGCGGCTGGCACTCGCCGCTGGCCGCAGCGAGGGGCCGCAAGATGCCCGCACGCTGGCCTATTGGCTGGGCCTGGAAGCCGCGACCGACCAACTGCTGCTGACCGGGCGAGCAACAGACCCTTTGCGCGACTGGAGCGTTCCGCATTTTCCGCTGAAGGGCGGCGCGGTCATTACGGCGGGCGTTACCGCCGGGCCCGACGTCGCGCGCATCCTTCAGCAAGTCGAAGCGCGATGGGTCAAGGAAGGGTTTCCCGATCCGGAGCGCACAGAGGCGCTGTTGAACGAAGTGCTGGGGCCGAAAGCCTAGCTCAGGCGTCGCCCCTCATGTTAGCCTACGGCCCAGGGGAGGGGCAGTGAGACTTGGCGGCTTTGCCGCCTTAGTCGCAGCGGGGTGGGGTCTGACCTCCAGGCGCAATCTTGAGCCTGAAGGAGAGGCACCACCCCCAACCCCCTCCTCTGAAGAGCAGGGCAATCGCAAATGGCGTTTCTTCGTACCTCTTGGTTGTGAAAACCGATGGCAACGGTTGGCCAAGAAACGCTGCGCTGAATGGATCCTGACTTTCGTCAGGATGACCAATCGGGCACGATTCCATATGCTATTTCCCTGCTCTGAAGAGGAGGGGGCTTTTGGATCGCCGCCAGGACTTGGGCATTGCCTAAAACTTGTTGTCGCGCGGGAATCCGGTCGGCGGCATTCGCCCGGCGGCGCCGCGCGCGACTTTCCACAGCCGCATGTCCTTTTCGGTCCGCACCCTGCCGCTATCGCCGCCCATGGTCCAGCTCAGCCCATCTTCGAGCTTTAGCGTGATCGCATCGCCAAGGCCGCCGTCGCGGTAGCGTTGCAGCGTCACCCCTTGCCCCTTGGCCAGCATCGGCAGTTCGGCGAGGCTGAAGATCACCATCTTGCGATTATCACCGATGACGGCAACGTGATCATGCTCCTTCGGAATTTCGCGCACCAGCATCAGCTTCACGCCAGGCTTGACCCCCATCACCCCACGCCCCTTGCGTGTCTCGGCCAGCAATTCGCCGGAGTCGGCGGCAAATCCGCGCCCGTTCGTGGCGGCGAGCAGCAATTGCCCGCCCGGCTTATGGACGATGAGGGCGATGATCTGCGCCTCGGAATCGATATCGAGCATGCTGCGCAGCGGCTCGCCAAAGCCGCGCGCCGAGGGCAATTTATCCGCGCCCAGGGTGTAGAAGCGGCCATTATCGCAAGCGATCAGCAGCTTGTCGGTGGTCTGCGCATGGAGCGCGAACGCCGGCCCGTCGCCTTCCTTATATTTGAAATCGCCATCCAATGGCAGATGCCGCTGGGCCCCGCGAATCCAGCCGCGCGCCGACAGGATCACCGTCACCGGCTCCTTCTCGATCATCGCGTCCATGTTGAATTCGCGCGTTGGCGCCGCCTCGGCAATGGTCGTGCGGCGGCGGCCGAGCGGGGTATCCTCGGCATAATCCTTGCGCAAATTGGCGAGATCGCGCTTCAGCCGGGTGCGCTGGCGGGCCGGGCTGTCGAGCAATTTCTGCAATTCTTCCTGCTCGGCGAGCAAGACATCGCGCTCCTGGCGCAGCTCCATTTCTTCCAGCTTGCGTAAGCTACGCAGCCGCATGTTGAGAATCGCTTCAGCCTGGCGATCGTTCAGCGGAAATTCGGCCATCATCACCGGCTTGGGCTCATCCTCACTGCGGATGATCGCGATGATCCGGTCGAGATTGAGGAAGGCGATGATATAGCCTTCGAGCAATTCCAAGCGCGCCGCGATCTTGTCCAACCGGTGCTGGCTGCGGCGCAGCAGGATGTCGATCTGGCTGATCACCCATTCCTGCAGCATCAGCTTCAGCCCGAGCACGCCGGGGGTGCGCCGCGCGTCGAGCACATTGAGATTGAGGCTGAAGCGGCTTTCGAGTTCGGTCAGCCGGTAGACGCTCTCCTTGAGCAGATCGGGATCGACGTTGCGGCTCTTGGGCACCAGCACGATGCGGATCGCCTCGTCCGATTCATCGCGGACATCTTCCAGAATCGGCAGCTTTTTGTCGGCAATCAGCGCGGCGAGCTGCTCGATCAGCTTGCCCTTATGCACCATGTAGGGAATTTCGGAGATGACCAGCTGCCACTGGCCCCCGGCCTGCCGCTCGATGCCGCTGTCTTCCCAAACGCCCGACGGGTCGCGCCCGGTGGAAAAGCGCCCGCGCACCCGGATCGCGCCCTTGCCGGTCTCATAAGCGGCGGAAATCGCCGCAGGGCTGTCCACCACCACGCCGCCAGTGGCGAAGTCGGGCCCATGAAACAGCTGCATCAGCTCGGCATGCTCGGCGTGGGGATTGTCGATCAGCAGCAGCGCGGCGTCGATGATCTCGGCGACATTATGGCTGGGTATCGACGTGGCCATGCCGACCGCGATGCCGGTGGCGCCATTGGCGAGCAGATTGGGGAACAGGCCGGGAAAGATTTCCGGCTCTTCATCCTCGCCATTATAGGTGGGGTGGAAATTGACGGTGCCCTCATCCAGCCCCGCCATCAATTGCATCGCGGTCTTGGTCAGCCGCGCTTCGGTATACCGGTAAGCGGCGGCATTATCGCCATCGATATTGCCGAAATTGCCTTGCCCGTCGACCAGCGGGTAGCGCAGCGAGAAATCCTGCGCGAGCCGTACCATCGCATCATAGACCGACTGATCGCCATGCGGGTGATATTTACCGATGACGTCACCGACGACGCGCGCCGATTTCTTATAGGCATTGGTCGGTTCGAGCCGCAGCAGCCGCATCGCCCATAGCAGCCGACGATGGACCGGCTTCAGCCCATCCCGCAGATCGGGCAGCGAGCGGGCGGTGATCGTCGATAGCGCATAGACGAGATAGCGCTCCGACAGCGCCGAATCGAAGGGCGAATCGACGATGGCGTCAAAGGGATCGGGTGCGGCGGTTACCATGGCACGGTTCTGGGGCCCCGGGCGTCAAACAGCCCCCCCCCCACCCGTCCGTGCTGAGCTTGTCGAGCCGAAGGCGGGCGCAGCCCAACCACTGTCCTTCTGTTGGTATGCAAGGGTGAGGTCTCAAAGATAAGGCAACCCTTCGACAAGCTCAGGGCGGACGGGGGAGGGAGCAAATGGTCTGGGCGTGCCCTAGCAGTCGGCGAATTGCTCCGCCAAGTCAGCCCCGCTGCATGTCGCGACTTTCCCCCGGAATTCGCACTTCGATCCCGTCGAGCGCCTCGGTCAGCAGGATCTGGCACGACAAGCGGCTGGTCCGCGCGACCCCGGCGGCGAGGTCGAGCATGTCCTCCTCATCGTTGGACGCGGGTTTCAGCCGGTCGAACCATTCGGCTGCGACGATAACGTGGCAGGTGGAGCAGGCCATTTGCCCCTCGCAAGTGCCTTCCAGCGCCATCCCCGCCGCCTGCCCCACTGCGAGCAGCGATGCGCCCACCGCACCCTCGGCGGTGATGCGCTGCTTATCGGCGGTAATGAAATTGACCTTCACCACTTCGTTCATTCCCCCTGCGCCGCTGCCGCGGCCTTTATCTCAGCGCAGGCCTTCGCCAGATCTTCGATCGCGGTATAACGTCCGAATCCGATCCGGATAGAGGATTTTGCCTGCGCCTCGGTTAACCCTAGCGCGCGTAAAACATGGCTGGGACGGCCAGAGCCGCTCGCGCAAGCCGACCCTGCCGAAAACGCCAGATCGCGACAATCCGCCATCAACCGCGCCACGTCCAGCCCATCGCGGCGAATATTGAGATTGCCATGCCAGCGCTGCTCGGCGCTGCCGTTCAAAATCCAGCTAGAAAACGCCGACCGTGCGACCTGCCACAAGCGCTCCACATGTTGTGCATCGCTTATCCCCAGACTTGTGCACAGGGCCGCCGCAGCGCCGAAACCTGCGCATAGGGCGGGACTGAGCGTGCCCGAGCGCAACCCGCCTTCCTGGCCGCCGCCGTGGACGATCGGCGCCATATCCACCCCATCGCGCAGCCATAACGCGCCGATGCCCTTGGGGCCGTATAGCTTATGCGCGGATATCGCGATCAGATCGGCGCCTTCGGGCGCGGCGATCTTGCCTGCCCCCTGCACCGCGTCACAGAGCAGCAATGCACCAGCGGCATGGGCACGCGCGGCCAACTCGGCGACCGGCTGGATCGTGCCGATCTCGTTATTGACCTGCATCAGCGCCACCAGATCAGTGCCTGACGGGATGGGGGCGTCAGGAGCGACCAGCCCGGCTGCATCGACGGGCAGGATGTGGGTAGCGACACCCAGCGCGTTCACGGTATCGAGCACAGCGGCATGTTCAATCGGCGATACCGCGATCCGCCTGGATTTCCGGCCCATGATCGCGAGGTTCAGCGCCTCGGTAGCACCGCTAGTGAAAATAACCCGGCCCCCCGGTGGAAGCAGCGCCGCCACTTGTTCCCGCGCCACTTCGACCGCCGCCGCCGCCATCCGCCCGGCGCGATGGGCGCTATGGGGATTGCCGAAGCCGCCGGCATTGTTGTATTCACTGTCCGGGCCACCCAACCACGGCAACATGGCCTCGCGCGCTTCCGGCGCCAGCGGCGTGGTCGCCTGATAGTCAAGATAGATCATGCCGCTGTTCGCCTCGCGACCATCGCGCGCACCACGGCGAGAAGCGCCTCAAGATCGGCGCGGGTGGTGCTGCGGCCGATCGACACACGAAACACCTCGCGCGCGGCGCTCTCGCTCCACCCCATCGCGGTCATGACATGGCTGGGCTTGATGCTCCCCGAGGAGCAGGCGCTGCCAGCGGATATGGCGATACCGGCGGCATCGGCGCGGATCAGCAGGGCCGAAGCATTCACCCCGGGCAAGCGATAAGCGCCGATCGTCGCCACGCGCTGGGCAGCCACGCCGATCACTTCGCCGCCCAGCGCTAGCCACTCGGCTTCCCACCAGGCGCGCAATTCCTGGGCCTTCGCCAGCCAACTACGATCGGCCCGCAAAGCCACCGCTAGTCCCAGAATATAAGGCAGGTTTTCCGTACCCGGCCGATAGCCGCGCTCTTGCCCGCCGCTCGGCATCAGCGCACCGATATTGCGCACCAGCAAGGCACCAATACCCGGCGGCGCGCCGAATTTATGACCTGCCAGCGCGATGAGGTCGGCGTCGGGCAAGGCCAGCTTGGCGGCGCCTTGCGCGCAATCGGCCAGCAACAGTCCCCCCTGCTCGCGTACCCGTGCGGCGATGTCCGCGAGCGGCTGGATCACGCCGGTTTCGTTGTTGACCTGTTGCACGGCGACCAAATCCGCCTCGGGCAAATGTTCGGGATCGACTACCCCATCCGCGTTTACCGCGATCATATCACTGCCGGCGTGCCGCAACACCGCGGTATGCTCTACCGCCGAGGCCCATTTTCGTCCTCCCCGGCTTTGCTGCCAGGCGATCGCCAGGGCTTCGGTCGCGCTGCCGGTAAAAATGATCTCATGCGGCCAGCCCAGAGCCTCAGCGATATCGCTACGCGCCTGCTCGAGCGCAGCGCGAGCCGCCCGCCCGGCCGCATGCACGCTGGAGGGATTGGCCCAGCGCGCCAAGGCATCGCCGATCACCGCGCGCACTTCCGGTAGCACCGGGCTGGTCGCGGCATGATCGAGATAAATCGGCTGTTTGGTCATTGACGGCTCATGAGCTTCGCAAAATATTGCTTTTGGGCGACATCTTTCTATATAGCCAAGCGCTTCCAATCACAGTCCCCCTTTGGTCAACTTGCGTGTCATGCCGCGCGGAGTTTGCCGGCTTAGCCGATAAAGCCGGCCCAAAGGGAACGCCAAAGGTTCAAAATTTCATGCCCGCAGTTATTTTTCCCGGCCCCGAAGGGCGGCTCGAGGGTCGTTTCCAGCCCAGCAGCCGCCCGCGCGCGCCGGTAGCGATGATCCTTCACCCGCACCCCCAGGCCGGTGGTACGATGAACGACCGGATCACGCAGGCGATGTACAAGACCTTCGTTGCGCGCGGTTTCGCGACCTTGCGGTTCAATTTCCGCGGGGTCGGTCGCAGCCAGGGCAGCTTCGACAACGCCATTGGCGAATTGTCCGACGCCGCCTCGGCGCTCGACTGGGTCCAGTCGATCCATCCCGAGGCCTCGACCACCTGGATCGCCGGTTACAGCTTCGGCGCGCTGATCGGTATGCAATTGTTGATGCGGCGCCCGGAAATCCGTGGCTTCATCTCGGTTTCGCCGCCCGCCAATATGTATGACTTCAGCTTTCTCGCGCCTTGCCCGGCTTCGGGCATCGTCGTCCAGGGTGCAGCCGACACCGTGGTTACACCGGGTGCGGTGCAGAAGCTGGTCGATAAACTGCGCACGCAGAAACACATCACCATCCACCATGACGAGATTCCGCGCGCCAACCATTTTTACGAGGCGGAACTCGACGAGATGATGCGCGCGGTCGATAATTATCTCGACATGCGGCTGTCGCCCGATTGCCCGATCAAATAATCGTCGATCGCGCTCCGCACCGGCTGCCCGCTCTAAGTTTTTGTTGTCGCATCGTTCAATGCGAAGCGCAGTTCGAGACGATGCTCTAACGAGCGTCGTCGTCGAATTTGCGGGGACGGGGTTTGGCTGGGATCGCGGGGCTGATCAGCCGTTCGAACTCCGCGACATGGGCTTTGCTCTGGTCGGACGGGAGATCCTCGTTCGCCCAACCGTCGGCACGGGCGGCCAAATAGCCACCGACCAGCATCGCCAATAGCGGAAATGCCTTAGCCAGCAACGCCTCGTCGATGCCGGAATGCCGCGCCGAGGTTTGAATGGCGGCGCCGCTCGCTTCGGCGGTGCCGTACAATGCCGCCAGTAGCGCTTCACCTTTGGCGATATCGACAGGGTCAGGCAACAAGACCTCGCGCGCCATCTGCCCCCCGCCAAAGCCAGCGACCAGGGTCAGCACATGATCGATCCCGGCGGAGCCCGCCCCGCCGGCCAAATAGCGGCTGCGGTATTGCGCGACTACCGAATCCATTGCGATGGGAATTATCGTCTGAGTAAAGGCGGGCGGTATCGCCAGATGCCTGGCGACAGCCTCAATCCCGCCGCTACGGCGTAAGGTGCCAAACAGCACCATCGGCAAGCCTCTCGCATATTGTGCTTTTGGTGCGACCCGCCGCAATCCTAACGCGTAACAACACGCAGGGATAGTTATTTAAATTTTATAGAAATCAGAAGCTTATGTCGTATCGCCAAGATGCTGAACCAATATTTTCAGCTTTTGGAAACGCCTCAGTCCGGAAATGCGCCAAAGCCGAATCGTATCGGCATGGCGCATACTCTCCGGACCTTCGGCTGTTAGTCCTTGCCGAACAGGCCAGCAGCCATGCCCAGCAAACCACCGCCGGCATTGTCCTCACCGTCATTTCCGCCACCGCCGAACAGGCTCAACAAGCTGCTGGCCTGGGGATGATCCTGGATCGCCTGGCTGAGCTGGCCGAGGCCTGCACTGCCGCCAAGCTCGTCGGCCCCTTGCGACAGCGTTCCTGAGTCGATGCCCGTCTGTCCGGCCGCCGCGTCCACGGTGTCACCGGTATCATTGGATGGCGAATGGGCAGCGCCCAACGCCGCGATCGCCTGCGCGGCGACGCTGGGGTCGATGCCCAGCTTTCCGGCAATCCCGGCGACATCGACGTTTTGACCGGCCTGGCCCAGCAGCGTATCAAGCAAGCTCATCTTAGTCTCCTGTCGTATCCGCACGGCAACGCTCCGGCGCCGCACCTTGTACACCGGTCACGCTACCCGGTAAATATTTCAGAGCAAGTTCAGGCCGCGACCGGCTGAGCGCTCGGCGCCGCTTGTCGCACGCCATCTTCGACATGCTCGGCGTATTGGGCGAAATTCTCGATGAACTGGGTCACCAGCGTCCGCGCCGTCTGGTCGTAGGCCGCAGGATCGGCCCAGGCTGCGCGCGGATCGAGCAGCTTGCTGTCCACCCCAGCGACCGCCACCGGCACTTCGAAACCAAAGAACGGGTCAGTGCGGAATTCCCCCTGGTTCAGGGTGCCGTCCAGCGCGGCATTGAGCAACGCGCGGGTGGCCTTGATCGGCATGCGCTTGATCCCCGGCATCGTCGCCTTGCCGCCCGACCAGCCGGTGTTGACCAACCAGCATTTCACCCCGCCCTTGGCGATCCGCTCCTTGAGCAGATTGCCGTAAACCGAGGGGTGGCGGGGCATGAAGGGCGCGCCGAAGCAGGTCGAGAAGGTCGCCTCGGGCTCGGTCACGCCGATTTCGGTGCCGGCGACGCGCGCGGTATAGCCCGAGAGGAAGTGATACATCGCCTGGTCCGGCGTCAGCCGCGCGATCGGCGGCAGCACCCCATAGGCATCGGCGGTGAGGAAGATGATATTCGCCGGCACCGGTCCGAGATTCTGCTCGGAGGTATTGGGAATGAAGTCGATCGGATAAGAGCCGCGGCTGTTTTCCGCGAGGCTGGCGTCGTCGAAGTCGAGCTGGCGAGTGACCGGATCGATCACCACGTTTTCGAGTACCGTCCCGAACCGCTTGGAAGTGGCAAAGATTTCCGGCTCGGCCTCGGCGGAGAGACGGATCATCTTGGCATAGCAACCACCCTCGAAATTAAAGACCGCGCTATCCGACCAGCCATGTTCGTCATCGCCGATCAGCGTGCGGCTGGCATCGGCCGACAGCGTGGTCTTGCCAGTCCCAGAGAGGCCGAAAAACACCGCGGTCGTGCCATCATCGCCGATATTGGCGGAGCAATGCATC
>JAMFSI010000013.1 GCA_026225215.1 Sphingomonas palustris
AACGGCTGACGACTCTTGCTCCCAAGGAGGGGAGCAGGTCATGAGCTGGAGCGGGTGAAGGGAATCGAACCCTCGTATTCAGCTTGGAAGGCTGCTGCTCTACCATTGAGCTACACCCGCGCGCGGCCGATCAACTATCACGCCGCGCCTGCCGCCTCAACCACCCTCTGCCACCCTCAACTACCCTCAACTACCCTTGGGGCCCCCCTTGCGCCGGACCGGGCCTTAACAGGCGGCGATTTCCTGCCTATATTGGGGTTTCCATTAACAGCGAAAGGAGGTGATCCAGTGTCTTATACCAAGCGCTGTCACCTCGCTGGGATCGCCCGCTAAGCCCGTTCGGCTTGGCAACAGGGCGCTCTCAGCGCCTGGACCAGCGAGTGCAAAAATCGGGGGCGCGACGGGAGAAATCCCGCCGCGCCCTTTTTTGATGCGCCCTTTTTTGATGCGCACAATGATGCTGTGCTGAAATCAGTTTTAAACCACCTTTGAAGTCCCTGGAAAATCAGAAGCCACAGACGTTGAGCGAGTGCGGGCGCGGGCCGCGCCGGGTCTCGGCGATTCGCTCGCCGCCATTGCAAGCCGAACTGCCGTAATAGCGGTGGTGGCCTGTGGTATCGTGCCAGTCGCCCTTCTCCGCCGATGCCGGAGCCCGCGCGCTGTCGCAGATGATCGTGGCTGGCTTGCGTAACATGACCCTCTCCATGGCCCGCATTGTTGCCTGGCTTGTGGCTGCGGTGTGCCCATCAGTCGCAGCGTTTGCGCAGCGCGTTCACGGCGGGTCTCAACAATCGTGTTTCCGGAATGTTTCGTCAGGGGTGTCGTGCCGGCATCGCGACGAAACGATGCGATTGGCCACTTCCAGGGCGGCTTAAGACCGTGCCGGCGCTTTGCGAAAAACAAAATTGTTGCAGTAATCCTTGCTCTTCCAGAACCATTCGCCGTCCGGGCACTGGTGCACCGCGGCATCGAATTGCGAGATCGGGAAAAGCCGGTTGCGGCGCACGAAGCTGCCCTCGTAGCCGAGGCTTTCGAGATAGGAAAACACGTCGCCGACTACGGCCGGCGCGAGATGGCGGTTCTCGCATTCGAACACCAGCAAGGGCGCATGCTGGCGCAGCATCCGCTCCGCGCCCTTCAACAGGCCAAGCTCGGCGCCCTCCACATCGATCTTGAGCAGCGTGACCTTGTCGTTCGCATCGAAATAATCGTCAAGTGCGACCACCGGGACCGTCAGCGTCGTAAAGTTCAACGCCTCCGCGGCCTTCTGCGTCAGCGAGGCGCCAGGCGCGTGACCGGCGGGAACGAACAATTCCTGATCGCCGGAATGCGAATAGACGGCCTTGGCTTCGACCCGGACATTGTCGAGCCCCATCGCCCGGCACATTTCAACGAGACGACGGGCGAATTCCGGCTGCGGTTCGAACGCGACCACCCGGCCCCCGGCGCACCAGCGCGACAGCCAGAGGATAAAACTGCCCTTGTTGGTACCGATGTCGCAAACGATATCGCCGAATCGGACGTGTCGCTGGATCACGTCAAACTCGGCGGTTTGATCCCGAAACCTCGCCTTCAGCGCCCGAATCCGAAACCGGATGCTGTCATGGCTCAGCCAGGCCTGGAAAAGGGTCACCGGTCAGCTTTCGCGTCGCTTGAAGCGGGTTGGCCTGCCGAGCCGTAGCTTGCGCAGCAAATTACGGCTCGTGGGGGAAGAAGGACGCGAACCTTCTAAGTCATAAGGCGGCTGATTTAAAGTCAGCTCGCTAGGCCACCCGGGACATTGCCTCGCATCGACACGGGAACGACAGGACCACCGCTACTTTATCAATTCGATCTGATCGTGACTTAATACCCAGATGTGCGCGGGCAAAGCGATGAAGTGGGCATCTTCCAGATACTTTTCGTTGGTTTCATCCGGCGCGATCGCCCAGAGCAGAAATTTCCTGATGGCTGCAGCGGTCGCGGGGGTGGCCTGCTTGGTCGAGACGATCGCGTACTCGTAATTAACCAGAGGATAGGCGTTTGCTCCGGGCGCGTTGACCAGGGTCAGGCGTTCATCCGCCGGGGTCCGGGGGCTCAGCGATGCCGCCGCCGCCGCTACGGTGTCTGGAGCCGGCAGCAGGAACTCTCCTGAGTAGCTCTTCAGCCGTACGGTGCCGAGGCCTGCCTCGGCAATCTCGTTATGAAAGCTCACGCCAAGGTATGTGATCGAGTATGGGGTTTTCTGACTGAGCTGCAGCACACCGAGGTTGCCCTCCGCGCTCAAGCCACCCGGCACGTCAGGCCAGGCAATCGAGGTGCCATAGCCCTCTTTGTCTTCCCAGGACTGGGTGGAGAATGTCATATACTGGGTGAAGACGAAGGTATCGCCCGATGCCTCGGCACGGCGGATCGGGATGATATCGTTATGCGGCAGCTTCACGTCCGGATTGAGTGCGGCGATCGACTTGTCATCCCAGGTCCGGATCTTGCCCCGATAGATGCCCGCAAGCACCGGCCCATCCAGTTTCAGAGGCGTGGCGTTGAGACCGGGCAGGTTGTAGTTGACGGTCAGCGCCGATATCGCCATCGGCACGTTGATGATCTGCGGATTCCGCTTCGCTTGCGCGTCCGACATGTAGGCATCCGAGGTGCCGATTTGCACAGCGCCGGAGATTGCCTGATCGATGCCAGCGCCCGAACCGGTACTGCTGGTGGTAATGTGTATGCCGGGATGGGTCTTGGTGTATTCGGAGACCCAGACGTTGAACAGCGGATAAAGCAGGGTTGAACCTGTCTCGGTCAGGGCGACCTCGTCGGCACGCGATGGCACAACAGGGAGAGCAAGCAACCCGAATGCGAGCGTGGCGGCCAGGGTGATGGCGCGCCTGGTAGCGCTCGCCGGGTTCACGCTGTCGGTCATGCGTATCTCTCCTTCGTGACGGTCAATATCTGTCCAGGCCTTGCAGGAAAGCCGCTTACTTTTGTTCCAAACTGTCGAGGTTAACGCCGGTGGTCTCGATCCTGTACATCCATGTCACCGCTGCGCCCAAGATCGAAACAACGATCAGGCCATAAAGCAGCGCCTGCGTGCCTATCTCTTCAAGCAGGATGGGAAACAGGAATGCGGTTGCGACCGCCCCGATCTTGGCAAAGGCTGCCGCGAAGCCAGCTCCCTTGCCACGAATGGTCGTGGGGAAGACCTCGCCGGCCAGCAGATAAGTTTGCGCGTTCGGCCCCAGATTGGTCATGAAGTTGAACAGCATGAAGCCTGAGAAGATCAACAGGGTCTGTGTCCCGCCGGTGAAGTTCGAGGACAGCGACGCCAGGAACAGGCCCGCGGCGCAGCCGAAGAAGCCGAGAATCTGCAGCGCGATTCGGCCTACCGTGTCGGCGAGCATGACGGCGAAGATGATGCCGACGATCAAAAGGCTGGTGATCAGGGCCGCGCCTTTGGCGGCGGTGATGTCGTTGGCGATCAGATCGGCGACGCTGCGGGCGTGGTCCGAATTCGCGCCCACCGCGGCGGCCAGGATCGTCGGCGTAAAGATACCGATACCGTAGGTCCCGAGATCCTGCAGAAACCACGGAACTGACGCCAGGATCGTGGCGCGCCGGTTGGTTTTGTTAAACAGCGAAGCATAAGTCTGTTTGGATTGCGTAGCCGCGAGCGCCTGCCCATCGCGCGTCGCCAGCTTGACCTCGCCGGGATATTGCGGCTTGCGCAACAGAAGCTTTTTCACCGCCTGTTCTGCTTTGTCGGTGTGGCCGCGTGCCGACAGCCAATTGGCGCTTTCGACAATGTAGAAGCGACCGATGGTAACCAGCAGAGCCGGAATGATCGCCGAGGCATACATCCAGCGCCAGGCGCTGATTTCGGGCAAGGTCGAGAGGACGAGGTAGCCAATCGCCGTGCCGCCCAAGGCGCCGACCGCCTGAAAAGCGAATGCGCCGAGCACCAGCTTGCCGCGGCTGGTGCTGGGAATGCTTTCGGAAATGATCATATGCGCGGTCGGATAATCGCACCCGAGCGAGAGTCCTATTCCGAACAGACAGATCACGAGGAAGGTCAAGTTGGTGCAGAAAATCAGCGCCACCAGGAACGCCACGAATATAACCATCTCCGCGACGAACATGGGCTTGCGGCCGAACCGGTCCGACAGGCCGCCGAGACCCACCGCGCCGATCAGGATGCCGAACAAGCTCGCGGCGCCGATGACGCCATGCTCGGCGGCGCCGATATTGAATTCGCTCGATAGCAGCGGGAGCGCGACGCCGGTCATGAATACGACGAAGCCCTCAAAGAATTTTCCGGCGGCGGCAAGCGACCAGATCAGCCATTGCATGCCGGTCATCGGCGCCGACAGAAGATGCGTTCCATCAGCCCACATCGGCAATTCGTCGATATGGTCCTGAACCGACTTCAAGCGAGAATCTCCGGGCAGTTCAGAGGTTGCGATGTCGACCATTGTTCGATTCTCTTTCCAGCCAAATACCGACAGAGGAGCAACGTAAGAGCAGCAATGTAACCCGAGGCAGACACGCCCGAAAAAGCCGATGGCTGACACTGGCTGCGCAACGTGGGGGCCGTTGCAATCAGCGTGTTCAACAACTCGTTGACGGAGTTTGTTACATCCTATGTTGACAGCGGAATGACATCCGATGTTTCAGGATGTGTAAGCATGCGGGGATCACCCTCATCCGCGGTGATCGCGAAAACCGAAACGCCAGCGATTTGATCAGCCTTACGGCGCGCTGATCAGTCTCAACAATCCGATTGTTCGGCTTCAACGGGTCGACCAGGCGACACGGGACGCTCGTAAGCCGGCGGTGCCTAACGATGATGGCACAGACGTTTCGTTTTGATACCGGCATGGGGCGCGCGCCTGAAGCGCGTCCCATGCGCAACGACAAGATCTGTCTCTCGATCTCACGCA
The DNA here is from genome assembly GCA_026225215.1 of Sphingomonas palustris. GTDB lineage: Bacteria > Pseudomonadota > Alphaproteobacteria > Sphingomonadales > Sphingomonadaceae > Novosphingobium > Novosphingobium palustris. Next base: position 4,917 of record JAMFSI010000013.1, read on the forward strand.
GAGCCGGGCTATTTTGCCTTCATTTGCTCTTGGGTCGTTGCCACCGCCTTGGCGAGTTCGACCTTCAGCGGCCCCATGGCATCGGCCATGTAGTTCCCGAATTTTGCCGTCGCCGATTGTCCAACCGGCGAGCCGTAGAAATCGGCGAGCGCCTTGAGTTCGTCGGCCGAAAAGTTCTTGATCAACGCAACCCGCATCAAATTGGCCACCGCGTTCATGTCCAGATTTTTGGTCATTAAATTGATGAAGATCGGGCGCTGATCTTCGGGCAGCGTTACCGCCATCTTCTGGGCCATGTCGCTCATCAGAGCTTTAGGGGGAGAGGCTTGCAAATAGTGGTCCGCCTCGGCAGCTCGATTTGCGGGGGTATCCTCGAGGGCCAGCGCGGGCGCAGCAGCCAACAGGCTGCCGATCACAGCAATGGCGGACAGGTTCACGGCGTGTTTCATGCGGCCCCCAAGACGGACATGAACCAATTACAACAGACCATGACGGTACGCACTAAATACGGACATCCCCGCCCCGATTTATTTTTCGCCGGACCAACCCCTATGCCGCCCGCCTTGGTTTCGGGGTCGCTGACGGATTCCAGTAGCCGTTGTGGCCCGGCACGGTCGGTCAGGAGGCCCCCTCGGGGCCATCAGCGTGGGGCCTGCGAAGCACAACGCGCGAAGCAGGATGGTGGGGGAAGAAGGACTCGAACCTTCGAAGTCATAAGACGGCTGATTTACAGTCAGCTCCCTTTGCCACTCGGGACACTCCCCCGCTCAACAGCATCGAAACCCACCCGCGGAAATGGCGGCACGCAGGCTACCGATGACGTTAATACCGGGGGCCGATGGCGGGCTCCCGGTCGGCGCGTTTATGACGGAAGGGCGGTGGCAAAGTCAACCAACGCGGCCAGCTAATCCGGGGGGGCCTCTGAGGCTAATCCGGGACCCAATGGGGCACTTTGGGGGCCCAAATTGCCATTATTCGGAACCCATGACACAAGCTTGGCCATGAACGATCGCGATCGAAAGTCCAAAAAGCCCAACTTCCGGCGCGGTGGCGGCAAAGGCCCCGACGGCCCCCGTGATTCCGGCCGCCGGCCGGCCCGGCAGGGCCGTGACGCCAGTCCGGACGGGCCGGTCATTCTGTATGGCTGGCACACCGTCGCGGCGGCGCTGGCGAATCCCCAGCGCCAGATTCGCAAGCTGTGGCTGACCGAAAACGCCGCGCGGCGGCTGGCCGACGACAACATCAAGCTGCAGGTCGCCCCGGAGATCGTGCGGCCTGAGGTGATCGACCGCCGGCTTGGGCCGGATGCGGTGCATCAGGGTCTCTTGGCGGAAGCCGAGCCCCTGCCCTCGCCCGATATCGATACGCTGGCGCAAGAGGGCATCGTGCTGGTGCTCGACCAGATTACCGATCCGCACAATGTCGGCGCGATCATGCGCTCGGCGGCCGCCTTTGCGGTCAAGGCCATCGTCACCACCGCGCGTCACAGCCCGGAGGCGACCGGCGTGCTGGCAAAGTCCGCTTCGGGCGCGCTGGAACTGGTTCCGGTGGTCACTGTGTCAAATCTGGCGCGCGCGCTCACGCAGATGAACGACCAGGGCTTCATGACGGTCGGGCTCGACAGCGCGGGCAGCGAAAATCTCGGCGCCATCGCCTTGCAGCAGCCGCTGGCGCTGGTGCTCGGCGCCGAGGGCAAGGGCCTGCGGCAATTGACGCGCGAGACCTGCAGCGTGGTGGCACGGCTCGATATGCCAGGCTCGATCAAGAGCCTCAACGTATCGAATGCGGCGGTGCTGGCGCTCTATATCGGCGCCAGCAAGCTCGGCCTGATGGGCTGAACGCCACGCAAAAGAAAACGCCCGCTCGCGAGAGGCGAACGGGCGTCGATATCTTTCAACTAGATACGGCGATCAGTAATAGCGGCGCAGCACGTGCTCGCGATAGCCGTGGTAGCCATAGTGATGCGGCATGGTGTGGTAGCCGTAACGCGGGCCGTAAGCGCGCGGGGCGTAGCTGTGATGGGGAGCATATCCGTAGCGATAGCCGGTATGCGCATGCCAGGGGCGATAGTGGTGGCCATAGCCGTAGTAAGAGCGGTGGTGATAGCCGCCTTCGCGATAGACCGGACGAGGCGCGTAATTGCCGGGGCCGGAATAGCTCGGGCCCTGATCGACGTAGTAGTACTGCTGCTGCACCGGCGCCGGGGCCTCTTCATACTGCTGGACCGGATCGGGCAGCCGCTCGCGATAACCGCCGCAGCTGTTGCAGCCGGAATAGACCGGCTGCGGAGCCACATAGACCTGCGGCTGCGCACACGGGTTGCACGGCGAGCATCCGCCATCGAACAGACCGCACGCGGCCGCAGGCACGGCGCTCGCGGCTACCACGGCCAACGCCGCCATTAATCCTGAAATCGTCTGACGCATTTACTCTCTCCTGTGGGGTTGTTTCTTGTTGGCCAAGTCTATTGCGGGATCCCTTTTACTGAGGGATTCTTGGAAGATTTCGGGGCTTCCGATACTGAAAATCCTGCGGCGGCATGCCCGC
>JAMFSI010000103.1 GCA_026225215.1 Sphingomonas palustris
GATCGTCTACTTCCCGATCGCACACATGGTGTGGTACTGGGCCGGCCCAGACTTCTACTACACCACGGCCAGCACGGCGAATCCCGACGGCGGCTTGATGTTCAACAAGGGCGCGCTGGACTTCGCCGGCGGCACCGTGGTGCATATCAATGCCGGTATCGCCGGCATGGTGGGCTGCCTCTTCCTCGGCAAGCGTATCGGCTATGGCAAAGAACCCATGCCGCCGCACTCGCTGACCATGACCATGATCGGCGCTTCGCTGCTGTGGGTGGGCTGGTTCGGCTTCAACGCTGGTTCGAATCTCGAAGCCACCGGTGGCGCTGCTCTCGCCTTCATCAACACCTTCGTTGCCACTGCCGCAGCGGCAGTCAGCTGGGCTGTGTGCGACCAGTTCGTCCATGGCAAGCCGTCGATGCTGGGTGCAGCATCGGGCGCGGTTGCCGGCCTTGTCGCCGTCACCCCCGCTTCGGGTTACGCCGGACCGATGGGTTCCATCGTGCTGGGTCTGCTGGTGTCGCCGATCTGCTTCTTCTTCGTCACCAATGTGAAGAATAAGTTCAACTACGACGATGCTCTCGACGTGTTCGGCGTCCACTGCATCGGCGGTATCTTCGGGGCGCTGATGACCGGCATCCTCGATGCACCGTCGCTGGGTGGTGCCGGCTCCATGGACTACTCCAAGTTCCCGGCAGTGGCTGGTACCTACAACATGTCGGCTCAGATGATCACCCAGCTCGAGGGCGTCACCCTCACCCTGGTGTGGTCGGGTGTCGGTTCGGCTATCCTGTACTTCATCATCGACAAGATCTTTGGGCTGCGTCCCAGCGAAGATGCCGAGCGTGAAGGCCTGGATATCACCGAACACGGTGAACGGGCTTACAACTACTGAGTATACTGGGAAGATGATGCGGATCGCAAAGACCGCATCGTCTTCCCAAGAGCTTGGCGGGGCCGAGAATCCTCCTCCTCTCCTCTCTCGGTCCCGTCATCCGACGTTCCTCCTGCGAACGCACCTCAACAGGCCGGAGCCAGCCGCTCCGGCCTTTTTTTATGTGTTTAGGATTCCTGGAGCGTCGAAAAGAAAAGGCGGACCGGAGCCTCTGCTCCGATCCGCCTTTATTGCGATCTATGTGATCGATCGGTCCCCAGATGAGGCGCGGGTTGTTCCTAAGCTTCGGCGCCCCGCGCCTTGGCGGACAGCATATCAAGCAGCGGTGCGATGCCGGCGAGCTCATAGCCGGCGGCGGCGGCCTGGCGGGAAAGCTCCGCGGGATCGGCGCCCTGGCTGGCCTCGGCCAGCGCCCATAGCAGCGTCGAACGGGTTCCCGATCGGCAATAGGCCAGCACCGGCTTTCCGGCCTCGCCCAGTGCTGCGGTCATGGCTGAAATCTGCGGTTCGCTGAACCCGGCATGGGTGACCGGGATCGCGACATAAGCGATTCCAGCCGCCCGGGCCGCCGCTTCGATCACCGCACCCGGGGTCTGGTCGTCGCTTTCCCCTTCGGGGCGGTTATTGATGATCAGACCGATTCCCTGGGCCGCAGCCTCAGCAACTTGCTCGACGCTGATTTGCGGGCTCGCCCAGACCAATTCGGACAGTTTGCGAAACATCTTTAAGTTCTCCCGATAGTTCTGGTTTTCGATTGTTCATAACCGGCGTGCGTTGTGAGATGCGGAATCAAGAGAGCCACTTCTTAAGCAGAATGGCGCATTTCGTGCGCTTTGTGCCAAGCGACGGCGCTCATGGCAAGCGCCGTCCGGGCGCCAGGATCGCGATCGGCCGATCTTGCGCAACCGCCGTAGTGAATAAACGGGCCGCTTTACTTGACTTCCGAATCTATTCGCTATCGCAGGTGTTTTCATATAGTGTGATCCCCCAGGGACAGTGCCGTATAGAATCCGGCTGCTGATCTTGTCGTGCCGCCCGGATCGTCCCCGTGCCGCACGATGTGCATTGGGCGAAGCGAAGGTACGTTCGGGTTTATGGGTTTTGATAGAGGGCGTCGCGGCAGGGGCCGAGACAAGCGCGACGGGTTTGGCGAGGAAAGCTTCGATCCGTTCATGGGTGGCAGCGGCGGTGGCGATCGTTTCGGCGGCGGCGCGGGCGGCGGTGACCGGTTTGGCGGTGGCCGTGGGCCTGGCGGCGGTGGCGGCTTTGGCGCCGGTGGTGGCGCGCCACGCAGCGGTTTCGGCGGCGGCGGCGGTGGTGGCGGCTTCGGTGGCCCCCGCGGCGGTGGCGGCGGAATGCCTGCCCAAGTCGTCGGCCAGAGCAAGGGCGTCGTCAAATTCTTCAATACCCAGAAGGGTTTCGGCTTTATCCAGCGTGAAGACGGCGGCGAGGATGTGTTTGTTCACATCAGCGCGGTCGAGCGCGCGGGCATGGAAGGCCTGGCCGAAGGGCAGGGCCTGGAATTCACCCTAGTGGATCGCGGCGGCAAGATTTCGGCCAGCGATCTGGTGCCGATGGGTGACGTGATTCCGGTGGCCAAGCGCGAAGAAGCGCCGCAGCGTCAGCTGACCGGCGAACGCGCCACCGGCACGGTGAAGTTCTTCAACGCGATGAAGGGCTTCGGCTTCATCACCCGCGACGATGGGCAGCCCGATGCATTCGTGCATATCAGCGCGGTGGAGCGCTCGGGTATGCGCGAACTGGCGGAAGGTGACCGGCTGGAATTCGATATCGAGGTCGATCGACGAGGCAAGTACTCGGCGGTCAACCTGGTACCGCATCAGGGTTGAATCCGTCCGCCGCCCCCCCGGGCGCCCGAATTGGCAATGCCGAAGCGAATCGGTAGCGTCGAGATGGGTCGGGGGGCAGGCACGACAATAACATGCGTCATTGGCGGCTCCCCGGTTTCGCGCCGGGAAGCCGCCATTTGTCGTTTCGTCTCCGAGTTAAAGTTACAGCATCGTGCGAAAAAGTGGGTACCGGTTTTTCGCGTTAAACGATGCGATAACAAAAACTTAGAGCGGGCACATTATTCAGATATTACGCTGCCCGCTCTAGATTCAAAGGATCTTTCCATGTCGATCACTCCGTTGATGCCGGTTTATGGCCGGTGCGCCTTCCGGCCGGTACGCGGCGATCATTGCCATCTGATCGGCGAGGATGGGCAGCGCTATCTCGACTTCGCGGCGGGAATCGCGGTCAATATTCTGGGGCATTCGCATGAAGGGCTGATCGGCGCGATCCAGCGGCAGGCAGCGACGCTGATGCACGTCTCCAACCTTTACGGTAGTCCGCAAGGTGAGCACCTGGCCCAGCGGCTGGTCGATCTGACCTTTGCCGATACGGTGTTCTTCACCAATTCGGGTGCCGAGGCCGTGGAATGCGCGATCAAGACCGCGCGCGCCTATCACCAGCACGTCGGCAACGATCAGAAATACGAACTGATCACCTTCACTAACGCCTTCCATGGGCGCACCTTGGGGACGATCAGCGCGTCCAATCAGGACAAGATGCACAAGGGCTTCCTGCCGCTGCTGCCCGGCTTCAAATATATCGAGTTCAACGATCTGCAGGCGGTCAAGGCGGCGATCGGCCCGCATACCGCCGGCTTCCTCGTCGAGCCGATCCAGGGCGAAGGCGGGATTCGTCCGGCCTCCCCAGAGTTCATGACCGGATTGCGCCAGCTCGCCGACGGGCATGATCTGATACTGGCGCTCGACGAGGTGCAAACCGGCGTCGCCCGCAGCGGCACCTTCTATGCCTATGAGCAATATGGCATCACGCCGGATATTCTCGCCACCGCCAAGGGCATCGGCGGCGGCTTCCCGCTTGGTGCTTGCCTCGCCACCGAAAAAGCCGCGCGCGGCATGGTGATCGGCACGCATGGCTCGACTTACGGCGGTAATCCGCTGGGCATGGCCGCGGGTGAAGCGGTGCTCGATGCCGTCGCAAATCCAGCATTTCTTCTGGACGTGCGGGCCAAGGGCGATCGGTTGCGGGCGCGAATGGAACAATTTATCGGCAATTATCCCGATCTCTTCGTCGAGGTGCGCGGTCGCGGCCTGCTGCTGGGCATCCAGCTCAAAGTCGATGCGCGCAGCTTCGTGGGACATCTGCGTGAGCGGCATCAGGCTTTGACCGTGTCCGGCGGCGACAATACTCTGCGCGTGGTGCCACCCCTGGTGATCGATGACAGCCATATCGATGAATTCATGGACAAGCTTTCGGCGGCGGCCGCGAGCTACCCAGTCACGGAGCCCGCGTGATGCCCCGGCATTTTCTTAATCTGGCGGATGCTGGCGGCGATGCCGTGGCGGCGATGATCAACGATGCGCTGACCCGCAAGCCGGCGCGGCGCGATTGGCCCAAGGGTCAGCCGGATCGCGACGCGCCCCTGGCCGGCCGGGTGCTGGCGACGATTTTCGAAAAGAATTCGACTCGCACCCGGGTGTCGTTCGATATGGCGATGCGGCAATTGGGCGGCAGCGCCATCGTCATGGAAGCCGGCGGGATGCAATTGGGGCGCGGCGAATCGATCGCCGATACCGCGCGGGTGCTCAGCCGCATGGTCGATGCGATCATGATCCGCACCGACAATCATGCCAAGATCGAGGAGCTGGCGCATTATGCCAGCGTGCCGGTGATCAATGGCCTCACCGACCAGTCGCATCCCTGCCAGATCATGGCCGATCTGCTGACGCTGGTCGAGCGGGGTTTTGCCTTGCCGGGGTTGCAACTCGCCTGGCTGGGCGACGGCAATAATGTCCTGCACTCGCTGATCGAGGCGGCTGGGCTGATGCAATTCACGATCCGCATCGGCGGCCCGGCGGGTTATGAGCCCGATCCCGGCTTTGTCGCGCGCGCACGCGCCGCCGGCGGCGATATCCGCTTCACCAGCGATGCCCGCGAGGCCGTGGCTGGGGCGCAAGTGGTGGTCACCGATTGCTGGGTATCGATGGGACAGCCGGGCGGCGAGGCCAAGATCGCGGCCATGAGCCCCTATCAAGTCAACGATGCGCTGATGGCCGAGGCCGCCGGCGATGCCGTATTCATGCATTGCCTGCCCGCGCATCGCGGCGAGGAAGTGAGCGAATCGGTGATCGACAGCAGCCGGTCGGTGGTGTGGGACGAAGCTGAAAACCGCATTCACGCCCAGAAATCGGTACTGCGCTGGGTGTTCGGCCAGCTGTGATTGCAGCGCCAGCCCATCCCGGCGAGGTCGGTCTCGACCGGATACTGTCCTTCACCATTCCCGCCCGCCATGCGCGGGGGCGGGCGGTACGGCTGGGTCCGGTGCTCGAGACGATATTGGCCGCGCACGACTATCCGCCGGTGATCCGCGACCTTCTGGCCGAAGCCCTGGTGTTGACCGCGCTACTTGGGGCGCTGCTCAAGGACACCGACAGCCAGCTGACCATGCAGGCGCAGACCCAGGGTGGCGCCATCGACTTGCTGGTCTGCGACTACCGCTCGGGCGAGTTGCGTGGCTATGTCCAGCATGACCCCGAGCGATTGGCGATGTTGGGCGCCCATCCCTCGCTCCATACCCTGATCGGTACAGGTTATCTGGCGATCACCTTCGATCTCGCCAGCTCTGATCAGCGCTATCAGGGGATCGTGCCGCTGGAGGGCGCCTCGCTGGCGGAGGCCTGCCAGGCCTATTTCGCCCAGTCTGAGCAAGTGCCGACGCTGATTCGGGTGGGTGTGGATGCGGAGGGCGGTGGCTGCATCGCCGGCGGCCTGCTGCTGCAGCATCTGGCGGAAGGCGAAGAGGGGCGCGAGCGACTTCATGTCAATCTGGCCCATCCCGAATGGGAGCATGTCGCGACGCTCGCCGGCAGCACCCGCCGCGATGAACTGGCGGATGTCGGTCTTCCGCTCGAAACGCTGATCTGGCGCTTGTTTCATGAGGAACAAGTCCGGGTGCAGCCTGGCGCGGCGCTGACGCGTGGTTGCCGTTGCACCGCCGAATATTATCGCGCAGTCCTCGCGCGCTTCCCTGAGGAAGAGCAGAAGGCGATGCGCGGTGAGGATGGTTTGATCACCGTCGATTGCGCCTTTTGTTCGCGCAAGTTTCCGATCGTAGTTTAGAGCATCGTGCCCAAAAGTGGGTACCGGTTTTTGGCGATAAACGATGCGACAACAGAAACTTAGAGCGGGCGCGTGATTCGCATATTACGCTGCCCGCTCTAAGCGTTGAAGATACGAGGGCCGGGGCCCTCGTGCTCCCCGTTATTGTCTTCGTTGTATGCAGCCCATCTGTCGCGCCCTGCCGGGAAGGGTCTTAGAGCCTGCGGCGCAGCAACATCCTGGTTAGCACAAATGAAAAGGGGCCGGATTTCTCCGGCCCCCTCACGTTTGACAGTCAACTGAACGGTATCGGGCTTAGTTGCCCGAGCCCGGTCCGTAGCTGATTTCCACGCGGCGGTTCTGCACTTCGCGGACACCGTCAGCAGTCGGAACCCGCGGGTTCA
>JAMFSI010000014.1 GCA_026225215.1 Sphingomonas palustris
ATGATCATGGCGAGTGCGGTGGGATCGGGCGCGCGAGTGGCGATGAAATGCTCATGCGCGCGGGTGATGATTCCCGCGATCTGGCCCAGCGTCGCGGCATCGGGCGCGGGATTGCCGCTGGCGAAGTGGCGAGTCACCAGGCCGGCGGCATTGGTTGCTTCGGCACCGAAGATCGCTTCATAGCGCTCCGCCAGCACCAGCGAAGCGCTTTCGACCATACGCGCGGCGGACTGCTTGGAGGCGCCGCCGGGGTGGATGCGATACGTGGTGAGCGGCTCGTCGATCCGGGCGATCCTGCCCAGGCGGCGCAAGCGGTGGTAGAGATCGTAATCCTCGGCAAAGAGGCGTTCCTGCCGCTCGAACGGGGTGAGTTGGCGAGCGGCTTCGGCGCGGAACATCACCGAGGACCAGACCAGCGGATTGCCCATATGCAACTGCCAGTCGATCAGCAGCGGCGTGGTGGTGAACGGGGCGCGCGGTGGCGCGATGGCGCCGCCTTCGAGGTAATCGACCTGGCTCGCCACCAGCACGACTTCGGGATGGGCATCGAGGAACGCGCGCTGCCTGGCGAAGCGCTCCGGGTGGCAGAGATCGTCCTGGTCGAGCCCGACGATATAGCGGCCACGCGCCGCAGCGAAGGCGAGGTTGCGCGCGGCGACCGGGCCGCCGTTACGCTCGGCGGCGATCACGATCACCCGCGGATCGCGGATCGCGCGCAGGCGGGCCAGCGTGTCGTCGGGCGAACAATCATCGACCACCACGACTTCGAAATCGGTGAAGCTCTGCGCCAGCACGCTGCGCATGGTCGCCTCGACCATTGTCCCGCCTTTGTAAGCGGGCATGATCACGCTGATCTCGGGCACGCTCATGCGACCGCCGCGTCCGCTTCTTTCCGGGGCGCGAGCAGCGCCTCGCCGATCATCCGGCCGACATCGTTTTGCCATAGCCACAGACCATTGGCATTGCCGCGAAAGCTGGGTTCACCGCCAAGTGCGCCCCAGGGGACGAAACCGGCGGCAAGACCGATGCCATAAGCGCCGCGCACGACATGACCGGCGGCATCGACGATCCGGCAATGGCGATCGACCATCGGCGCGGGTTGTTCGGCTTCGCTGGCCAGGGTGATGCGCGCGCCGCTCAGATCGAACAGCGGCAAGGCATTCGGACGATAGCCGGTGGCGGCGATAACGACATCGGCGCCGGCGATCACGGCGCGCGCTGCGGTGTCACCCTCCGCCGACAAGCGATGCAGCGCCACGCGCGGCTCGGGGGTGCGGCCGCCGATGCCGAGCATCCGCAGCACCAATTCGCGCGCTTCGAGCCGGAAGCCGGCCAGCCGGTAGACGAAGCCGCTGACCGGGCAGATATCATCGTCGGTAAAATCGTCGAACCCATCGTCCAGCGCCGCCTGGCGCGAGGGATAGAACGGGCGCAGTTGTTCGCGGTGCAGCACGGTGATGCCGCCGGCCCCGAGCGGCAGCGCCGGCGTGGCATTGAGCAACAAGGTCGCCGCTGCCAGCGCGCTGGTCGAGCCGCCAATGATAACGATACGCGGGGCGCGGCTGCCGGCGAGGCGCTCGCGCAGAGCCGCAACTCCGCCGATTTTCAGGAATTCATCGGCCAGCATCAGCCGCTCGCCGGCAGTCTCCGCCAATGCCGCCCCGGCGACGTGCAGGCCACGTACTCGCTCGGGGCATTGATAACCGCCGGTGGCGATGACGATATTGCGCGACACCACTTCCTGGCTGGCGCCATCCGGGCCACGCAGCACCGTGCGCCATTTATCGCCGGGCTGACGATGCGAGGAGACGGCAGTATGGCCGGTGAGCAAATTAGCACCATGCGCGGCGGCAATGCGCCCGAGCCGGTTCCCGGTGACCTCGACGAACGGACCGGCCTCGACCAGCGGCGCGCCCAGAGCGCCGATGTATCGCCCAACCGCGAGCGCTGCCGGATGCCCGGCCAGCGCTGCGATCTCGGGATGGGGATTGTCCTTGACCGCGGTCAGGAAGGTCTCGGCGGTGCTGTCGGAGCGAATGGCA
>JAMFSI010000104.1 GCA_026225215.1 Sphingomonas palustris
CCCCTCCCGCAAGCGGGAGGGGAGAAGGCCACCAATTCCGGTTGGCGGTATCGGTCATTACCGCTAGCCATTTAATCAAACGCTTAAACATTCACCATCGGGATCATCGCATGCCCCTTCCCGCTTCACCTGCCCTGTTCCGCAATCTCCGCCTGCCGGTCATTGCCGCACCGATGTTCATCGTCTCGGGCCCGGAGCTGGTGATCGCGCAGTGCAAAGCGGGGATCGTCGGCAGTTTTCCGGCGTTGAACGCACGGCCATCCAGCCAATTGGACGAATGGCTGCACCGTATTTCCGAAGAACTCGCCGCATACGATCGGCTGCATCCCGAGGCACCCTCTGCCCCCTCCGCAGTCAATCTGATCGTCCACCGCACCAACAGCCGCCTGCAGGAAGATCTCGCGCTGTGCGAGAAGCATAAGGTGCCGCTGATCATCACCTCGCTGGGCGCACAATCCGAGGTCAATGCCGCAGTGCATGGCTGGGGCGGCGTGGTGCTGCATGACGTCATCGACAATGGCTTCGCGCATAAGGCCATCGATAAGGGCGCCGACGGCTTGATCGCCGTCGCTGCCGGTGCGGGCGGTCACGCCGGGGTGCAATCGCCGTTTGCGCTGATCCAGGAAATCCGGGCCTGGTTTTCCGGGCCACTGGCACTCTCGGGTGCGATCGCCAGCGGCAGCTCGGTCCTCGCGGCGCAAGCCATGGGTGCCGATTTCGCCTATATCGGCAGCGCCTGGATCGCCACTGAAGAAGCCAACGCCGCACCCGGCTACAAGCAGGCGATCACCGAAAATGGCGCAGCGGATATCATCTACAGCAACCTCTTCACCGGGGTTCACGGCAATTACCTGCGCCCATCGATCGTCGCCGCCGGATTCGATCCCGGTCATTTGCCCCAGGGCGATCCCTCGCGAATGGATTTCGGCTCAGGCGGTAATAGCGCGGCCAAGGCGTGGAAGGATATCTGGGGCGCCGGCCAGGGCATCGGTGCGATCGGCGAGGTGGTGTCGGTGGCCACGCGGGTCGCGCAGTTGCGCGCGGAATATCAGCAAGCCCAGCGCGAACTGGCGGCGCGAACCGGACCGGCACCTGCCGCAAACGCCTGATCGCTGCGATTTCGGCGCGACTTATTCAAAAGATGCCGAGCATCACCCCCGACATCATGGCTGCCCCCAATTCGCGGCAATGCGCGAGCGCAGCCTCGGGGACGGTTTTGGGCGCCAGAATCTTTGCCGGGCTTTGCGCATCCATGCCAACGATGAGCGGCTGGGCGACCCGGCGCAGTCGCCAGCCGGTGACGATGCGGTCGATCTGCGCTTCCCCGCCACGACCATCCGATCCCGCAGCGATCGCGGTGGCATAGGGGCGCCCTTCGACTTGCCCGAGCAGCGGGTAATAAGTCCTGTCGAACATATCCTTCATAATCCCCGACATGCTGCCGAGATTTTCAGGACAAATGAACAGATAGCCCGCTGCGGCAAGCAGCAACGGCGCCTCAACAGCGCTGGCGTGGATCAATCGGACACAGCTTTCGGCATCGTCTTCGGCGGCGCCCATGGCTCCCTCGGCGGCAGCCTCGGCCATGGCTTGTGCCGCACCGGTGCGGCTATGCCAGACGATCGCCAAAAACGGAGCGCAGTTAGGGTCAGTCATCGCATAAGCTGGTGGACACGCCCGGCTCGACGCTTGGCGATGATGCAGCAATCAGGTTAGAGATCAGCATGGCATCATCATACGGTTCAATTCTGGGAATAGGTCAATCCCTATCCGGCCGAAGCTGGCAATGGCGTGGCGGCAACATGGATATCGGCGCCCGAATGGCCGGTGGCCAGATGGGTGACGCCCGCCACGACGATGGCCAGGGCCTCGAAACCAACCTTGTCACCCAATTGTTCCTGTCGCGCGGCGTGGTGCAGCAAGATCTCGAGCGTCACCGCAATCCGTCGCTACGCGCCTTCCTGCCCGACCCGTCCGAATTTCGCGATATGGATGCCGCCGCCGAGCGCCTGGCCCAGGCGGTGCTGACCGGCGAGACCGTCACCATCTTCGGCGATTATGACGTCGATGGCGCGACCAGCGCGGCTTTGCTCATTCGCCTGCTGCGGATGCTGGGGCACGATGCCCGGCATTATATCCCCGATCGCCTGCTCGAAGGCTACGGCCCCAGCGGCGAGGCGCTCGTGCGCATCGCCGAGCAGGGCAGCAGCCTGATCGTCACTGTCGACTGTGGAGCGATGGCGCATGAGGCGCTGGCCATGGCGCATGACGCCGGGGTCGATGTGATCGTCGTTGATCATCATAAATGCTCTTCCGAATTGCCGCTGGCGGTAGCCTTGGTCAATCCCAACCGTCTCGATGAAAGCGAAGTCGGCGCGGCGCATGGCCATCTCGCAGCGGTGGGCGTGGCCTTCCTGCTGGCTGTCGCCACCGTCCGCGCGCTGCGCCGCCGCGACTGGTTCGAGAACCGGGTCGAGCCCGACTTGTTCGCGCTGCTCGATCTGGTGGCCCTGGGCACGGTGGCCGATGTCGCGGCGCTGCATGGGCTGAACCGCGCAATGGTCGCGCAAGGGCTGAAGGTGATGGCGCGGCGCGCGAATATCGGCATGTCGGCGTTGATCGACGCCAGCCGTCTCAATCGCGCGCCAAGTTGCAGCGATCTCGGTTTTGCCCTGGGCCCCAGAGTCAATGCCGGCGGGCGTGTCGGCGAAGCGACGCTGGGCGTGCGCCTGCTGACCACCGAAGATGCCGATGAGGCGCGCGACATCGCCGCGCAGCTTTCGCAGCTTAATGACGAACGACGCACGATCGAAGCGTCGGTACAGGCCGAAGCCGAAGCGCAGATCGCCGGCCAGCATAATCGCGCCGTGCTGGTACTGGCGGGAAGCAACTGGCATCCCGGTGTGATCGGCATCGTCGCCGGACGGATCAAAGAGCAGACCGGCAAGCCAACGCTGGTGATCGCGCTCAATGCCGACGAGCACGGTCAGGGCAAAGGCTCGGGTCGTTCGATTTCGGGCGTCGATCTTGGCGCCGCAATCATCGCCGCGCGCGAAGCCGGGCTGGTGGTGGCGGGCGGCGGCCACGCCATGGCGGCGGGATTGACGATTGCCCCCGAACACATCGCGGCGTTGGGCGATTGGCTCGACGCACGGCTGGGCGATGAGGTCATGGCGGCACAGGTCGGTCAACGGCTGGCGCTCGACCTCGCCGTCGCGCCGGGCGGGCTGCAGCCAGGACTGGTCGAGTTGCTCGACAGTATCGGGCCCTTCGGCATCGGCTGGCCCGCACCGCGTCTCGCTGTAGGCCCGCTGCGGCTGGTCAAGGCCGATCTGGTCGGCACCGATCATGTCCGCGTCATCGTGCGTGGGCTGGACGGCGCCAGTTTCAAGGCGATAGCCTTTCGCGCCGGCCAGACGCCGCTTGGCCAGGCACTGCTGCATGGTGCGCGCGATCGCCGGTTCTGGCTCGCCGGGCGCGCCAAGATCGACGATTGGTCGTCGCGCCGGGTGGCCGAATTGCATATCGAGGATGCGGCTTTTATCGATTGATTGTCAGTCTGTCCCGGAGCCGGCAGCAAAATCGCGCTGCGGGACTTGACCCCCCGGCATGGCTTGCCTAAACGCGCGGCCTTGCCAACGGCGCCAGCCGGCATGGCCCCTTCGTCTAGCGGTTAGGACGCGGCCCTTTCACGGCTGAAACACGGGTTCGATTCCCGTAGGGGTCACCATCTCTGCTTCGTTGAGAGAAGCGATATGGTTAGTCGATGGCAGCTTCGGCAAATGGCCTCATGGCCCCTTCGTCTAGCGGTTAGGACGCGGCCCTCTCACGGCTGAAACACGGGTTCGATTCCCGTAGGGGTCACCAGGAAGCAAGCCTAATTCCTGGCGATATTCTCAAACACCGACCACCCGGTCTTCTGCGCCAGCCGCTCCAGCGCCAGACTGCCGATCAGTGAATTGCCGCGGTCGTTGAGCCCCGGCGACCAGGCCGCGATCGAGGCGATGCCCGGTGCGATCGCGAGAATACCGCCGCCCACCCCGGATTTGCCCGGCAGGCCGACGCGAAAGGCGAATTCGCCCGAACCGTCGTAATGTCCGCAAGTCAGCATCAGCGCGTTGATACGCCGCGCCCGCTGCGGTGAAATCACCGACAGGCCGGTTTGGGGATTGCGCCCGCGCGCCATCAGATAGCGCCCGGCATAGGCCAGTTGCCGGCAATTCATCACCACCGAGCAATGGTGGAAATAGAGCCCCAGGGTGCGCCCGACATCATGGTGGATATTGCCGAACGAGCGCATGTAATTGGCCAGCGCGAGATTGCGGAAACCGTGGTCCTGCTCGCTCCGCGCGACATCTTCATCGATGATGATGCTCTCGTCCCCCGAGATCGAGCGCACGAAACGCAACATTTCACCGATCGCTTCACGCGGCTCGTGCCGACCGAGCAGGATATCGCAGACGACGATCGCGCCGGCGTTGATGAAGGGGTTGCGCGGGATCCCCAGCTCGGTTTCCAACTGGACGATCGAGTTGAACGCGCTCCCGGAAGGTTCGCGGCCCACCCGCTGCCACAGCGCATCCCCCACCGAGCCCAGCGCCATGGTCAGGCTGAACACCTTGGAAATACTCTGGATCGAAAACGGCTGTTCGGCATCGCCGCCGGTAAAGCAGCGGCCATCCGCAGTCACCACGGCCATCCCGAAATGGTGGGGCGAGACCTTGGCCAGCGGCGGGATATAATCCGCTACCTTGCCGCGATCGGTGATCCCGGCCATCTCCACGGCAATCTCGGCAATGATGCTGTCCAGACCTTCCACATCCCACCCTATGATAGCTTGGCCCGTGGCCGGTGTAATTGTTATGCCCGGAATTGTGACATAAAAATGCAGGCAAGCCACGATGGGACGCCCGCCTGACTTCGATCTGTCATCGATACCGTGCATTCCCACTGGCTTGCCGCTTCCGACCGGCTTACCGGATCGGTATCGACATCGACCAAACAACCATCGATCTTATCGTTCAACCCTGAAGCGGCAATCCCTAAAGCCGCAGCCATAGTGTCGGAGAGCCCAGCGCGATGTCTGGCAGAATACGCGGAGCGTGGCCCGGATTGCTCCTGTTATCGTTGACCATGATCGGCTTGATCGCAGCGCAGGTGAGCTTGCTGGCGATCACCGCGGTTACGCTGATCTGGCTGTTCTCGCTGTGGCTGGCTGGCCGTGATTCTGCGCCCCCGCCGCCGCTCACCACGCCCTCGCGCCTGGACATCGACGCCATCACCCGCGCGGCGATGCGCGCAGCGATCGAACCGCTCGATGTGCCGTTGCTGCTGGCGCATGATCACCGCATTCTCGCCGCCAACGCCTCGGCCCGAACCGCGCTTGGCCCGCATGTCGTCGGCCAGGATGCCCGCGTCGCCTTGCGCCATCCCGATGCGGTCAGCCTGCTCGATCTCGCCGATGGCGGCAGCACGACGGTGCGCGGGCTGACCGGCGCGCGTAGCCTCTGGCAGCTGACCAGGCGGCGGGTCGATGCCAATTACTGGATGATCGAACTGCGCGATCGCAATTCGGAAGCCGACATCAGCCGGGCGCACACCGATTTTGTCGCCAATGCCAGCCATGAGCTGCGCACGCCGCTGTCCTCGATCATCGGCTATGTCGAGACGCTGGCCGATGCGCCCCGCCAATTCGATGCCGATACCACCGCGCGCTTTCTCGGCACAGTGCTGCGCGAAGCACGACGCATGCAAAGCCTCGTCGCCGACCTCATGTCGCTGTCGCAGCTTGAAGCGGAAAAGCACGATGCCCCCACCGGTCGCATCGATTTTGGGGCATTGGCGGGCCGGGTGGTGAGCGAGTTCACCCATGGCGATGGCGTGACCCGTGTCGAGTTCACCCCACCCGAGCGCGCCCTCGGCGTCACGGGCGACGTCGGGCAGCTCGAACAATTGCTGCGAAACCTGATAGATAACGCCTTGAAATATGGCGATAGTGAAAAGCCGGTGCAAGTCGGGATCGTCAATGATCTACGCGATCACGCGGTGTTGACGATCGCCGACCATGGCGCCGGGATTTCGGCGGATCACTTGCCGCACCTGACCCGCCGCTTCTACCGCGCCGATCCTGGGCGCAGCCGCGCCGCTGGCGGCACCGGATTGGGGCTGGCGATCGTCAAGCACATCGTCGAGCGGCATCGCGGCAAGCTGGATATCGCCAGCACCGTCGGCAAAGGAACGACGGTCACGGTGCGTTTGCCGGTGACCAATATCGCCCAGGCTTTGGTTTGATTCAATTCGCCGAAGGCGAATTAGAGCCAGGCACTTGAAACCCACTTCATCAAATTGTCATGGTTCTGTCATGCAAACTCGGCACAGCGCCTCGTAAGCCACGGCCCATATCGGCGGTGCCCATGCGGTTTTACTTGATGCTCACGACAGGGCTCGCATAACCGCGCAAGGGGACAGTCAGGGCGGCGGTCTGTAATGGAGTACTCGGGAATGGTTGCCGAACATACGGTCAAGGCCTTCGACGAAGATATTACCCGTCTGCGGGGCCTGATCGGCGAAATGGGCGGGCTGGCGGAACTGGCCATCAGCGAGTCGATGGAAGCGCTTGTCACCGGCTCGCAGGCGCAAGCCGCAGCGGTGATCGCGCGTGACAAGCGGATCGACGCGCTCGAGCAGGAAATCGACAAGCTGACGGTGCGGATTTTCGCGCTGCGCGCACCGATGGCCGACGATCTGCGCGAAGTCATCGCCGCCTTGAAGATCAGCGGGATGCTCGAACGAATCGGCGATTATGCCAAGAACATCGCCAAGCGCGCCGACAGCATCATCGGTCGCGAGACTTTCGAGCCACTGACGCTGATCCCGGCGATGGCCGAAATCGCCGGCGAAATGGTCCATGACGTGCTCACCGCTTATGCCGCGCGCGATCCGGCGATGGCGATCGAGATCTGCGAACGCGATGCCAAGGTCGATGCCTTCTACGAAAGCATCTTCCGCAATCTGGTGTCGCATATGATGGAAAATCCCAAGACGATCACCAGCGCCGCGCAATTGCTGTTCGTCGCTCGCAATCTCGAACGTATCGGCGATCACGCCACCAATATCGCCGAGATGGTCTATTTCGCCGCCACCGCCGATTATCTCGGCAACCGCGCTGACCGCGCAGCGGTTCCATCATCGCCCTCCTGACCCTCCCCCGGGTGTCAAAGCCCTTCCGACCGTCAGCCCTTTCAACGGGATCCAACGCCACCATGACCGCACCGCGCCTATTGCTTGTCGAGGATGATCCAGCGCTGGCCGAATTGCTCGAATTCCGCTTTCGCGCTGAAGGTTACCAGATTTCGGTCACCGCCGATGGCGACGAAGCCCTGCTCCGGGCGAATGAGGACGTGCCCGATCTGGTAGTGCTCGACTGGATGATCGAGGGCACCAGTGGCATCGAAGTCTGCCGTCGCTTGCGCCGCAGCAAGAATACCGCGCATGTCCCGATCGTCATGCTGACCGCGCGCGGCGCCGAGGACGATCTGATCCGCGGGCTCGAAACCGGCGCCGACGATTATCTCACCAAGCCGTTCTCGCCGCGTGAGCTGATCGCGCGCGTCGCCGCGATCATGCGCCGTATCCGCCCTGCCCTGGCTGGCGAAATGCTGGCGGTGGGCGATCTCACGCTCGATGCCACCGCGCACCGCGTCTCCCGGCGCGGCCAGACGCTGGCGCTGGGCCCCACCGAATTCCGGCTGCTGCGCTTTTTCATGGAGCACCCCAGCCGGGTGTTTTCGCGCGGGCAATTGCTCGATGCGGTATGGGGCACCGAGAGCGATATCGAATTGCGCACCGTCGACGTCCATATCCGCCGGTTGCGCAAAGCCATCGAGGTCGAAGAGGCTCCCGACCCGGTGCGGACGGTGCGCTCAGCGGGATACGCGCTGGAAGCGGTTTAACTTTTTACCGCTTGTCCTGAGCTTGTCGAAGGACTGCATTTCCTTTGAACGCTCAGGAAAGAAAAGGCAGTCCTTCGACAAGCTCAGGACGGACGGGGATTTAATCGAGGCATTGAGCTAATCGGGGCCGTTTATAGCCTCGGAACCTCCGCGCATGGCCACTCGCTCCTGCCAAAGCGCAAAAGCCACATCGCCGACGAAGGGATTTTCCCGCCGTTCGCGCCCAAAGCTCGAATTATCGCCGTGGCCCGGCACGAAAGTGACGTCATCGCCCAACGGAAACAAGCGGTGGCGGATCGAATCGAGCAATTGCGGCAGATTGCCGTCAGCATGCTCCCAGGCGCCGATCGTCCCGCGAAACAATATATCGCCGACGAATGCCTGTCGCCGCTCCGCGCTGAAATAGGCGAGGTGGCCTTGGCAATGGCCGGGGCAATGCAGCACGTCGAGCGTAACGTCACCAAAATGCACCTGATCGCCGTGCTCCAGCCAGCGCGCGGGTTCGAAGCTACGCGCGGGCACACCATACTGCACGCCTAATGCCGACAGCTTGGCGATCGCCTGCGCATCGCCGCGATGGGGCCCCTCGATCCGGGCGCCGGTCAGTTCGGCAAATTGCGCGGCACCGCCAGCATGGTCGAAATGGCCATGGGTGATCAGCGCCAGTTCGGGCTCCAGTTCCATCAACTCGAGGAAGTTGAGAATCTCGCTGATGTCGCCGCCGGGATCGATCACCGCCGCCCGCATCGTCCGCTCGCACCACAGGATCGAGCAGTTCATCTTGTAGCGCGTGACTGGGATAATCTCGAAGTCCATGCCGTGATCATGCCACGCGCCGCGCTCGGTTGAAAGCTATTCGGCCTCAGCCAGTTCGCGCCCGACGTAGCTCCGGCTCCGCGAATAAAGAAAATAGACCAGCAGCCCGATCCCGCCCCAGCCGAACAAGACCAGTTTCGATGCCAGATCGAGCGCGAGATACAGCACTACGCAGCCGATCACGGCGACCGGCGCGGTTACCCACACCAGCGGCGTGCGGAAGCTGCGTTTGCGGTCCGGCTCCTTGACACGCAGCACCAGCACCGACACCGCGACCATCGCAAAAGCGAATAGCGTGCCCGAATTGGAATAGTCGGCCAGGCTGCCCACCGGCAACACCCCGGCGAAGATCAGCGCGAACACACCGGTTACCGCAGTCACGACATAAGGCGTGTTGAAGCGCGGGTGAACTTTGGCAAAGGCGGCCGGCAGCAGCCCGTCGCGCGCCATGACGAAGAACACCCGGGTCTGACCGAACATCATCATCAGCACCACCGATGGCAGTGCGATAACCGCCGCGAGCCCTACGCACCAACCGACCGTGGGCCAGCCGATCGTCTGGAGCACATGCACCAGCGCGTGCTTGGAACAGACCAGCGGCTCGGTGGCGCCGCCAGCGACGATCGCCGCACAGCGCCCGGCCATTTCGGGCGAGCCAGAGGCGAGATAGGCGCCGGTCGCCGACATCACCGGCTGCGAGCCGACTGTGCCGATCGCCCCGGCCGCGACGGCGAGGTAAATGATCGTGCAGATCGCCAGGCTGCCGATCAGCCCGATGGGGACATTGCGCTGCGGATTGATCGTTTCCTCGGCGGCGGTCGAAACCGCATCGAAGCCGACATAAGCGAAGAAGATCGAGGCCGCCGCGCCGATTACCCCGGTTCCTCCGGTGAGATTGCCGAAGCCGGTTGGCGTGAACGGATGAAAATTGGCCGTATGCATCAAGGGTAGCGTCAGAACGATAAAGGCGGTCAGGGCTATCAGCTTGACGACCACCAAGACTGCGTTGAACCGGGCGCTCTCAGTGGTGCCCTTGATCAGCAGCGCCGTGACCACAACCACCACAAACACCGCCGGCAAATTGATAAACCCGCCAGTTTGCTGGGCCGCCATCAAATCGGGCGTAGGTAGGGCCCCGAAAGCCAGGGCCACGCGCGCCATCAGCCCATCGGCATTGGCGATCACGCCGGGGAAATGCACGCCGGCGTCGGCCAAGGCGCCAACGGCGTGGTTCGACCAGCCCACCGCCACTGCGCTCGCCCCCAGGGCATATTCGAGCACCAGCGCCCAGCCGACCATCCACGCCGGCAACTCGCCCAGCACGGCGTAGGTATAAGTGTAAGCCGAGCCCGCCACCGGGACCATCGAGGCGAGTTCGGAATAGCACAGCGCCGCCACCGCGCAGACGAAGCCCGCAATCATGAAGCTGAGCATCATGCCCGGACCGGCCTTTTGCGCGGCGACCGCGGTGAGCACGAAAATCCCGGTACCGATCACCGCGCCGACCCCAAGCAGGGTCAATTGAAAGGGGCCGAGCGAGCGCTTGAGCGATTTCTTCTCGGCGGTCAGGAGAATGGCGTCGAGCGATTTGATGCGACCGAACATGATGTCCCTCAATGTTTCAGCGGAATGACGAAGCAGCCGCTTCGGCCGAATGGCGGGAAGCTAGCGGAGGCGGCCATATTGGCAAGTGCCAAGCTCCCGCCTGTCCACGCCCTTATGCCGCGAGTCGCCGCCAAGTCGCCCCTCGAGTCGTCCAAGCGAACACCGACGAGAACGATCACGAGAAACCGATACCCACTTGTCCGTATCCTGATTAAACAGGCCCCATGTCCACGACCTTCCAGCTCGACACCGCGACCAGCCGCGCCAATCCCACCCCGGCGCCGATGAAGCGGCTGACCGTGCCCGCGATCCGCCGCCGCAAGCAGGATGGCGTGACCACCGAGCCGATCGTCGCCCTCACCGCTTACACCGCTCGGCAGGCGCAATTGCTCGACGAACATTGCGATCTGCTGCTGGTGGGCGATTCGCTGGGGCAAGTGATCTACGGCCTGCCGTCGAGCGTGCCGGTCACGCTCGATATGATGGCGGCGCATGGCGCGGCGGTGGTGCGCGGCTCGTATCATGCGGTGGTGTTCGTCGATCTGCCGTTCGGCACCTATGAAGCCTCGCCCGAGCAGGCCTTCGCCAGCGCCGCAAGGCTGCTCAAGGATACCGGCTGTGCCGGGGTCAAGCTCGAAGGCGGAGCGGTCATGGCCGAGACCGTCGCTTTCCTCGCCCAACGCGGCATTCCAGTGATCGGCCACGTCGGCCTGACCCCGCAAGCGGTCAACCAGCTCGGCGGCTATGGCGTGCGCGGACGCAGCGATGCCGAAGCGGCCAAGATCGTCAGCGACGCCGAAGCCCTGGCCGATGCCGGCGCCTTTGCCATCGTCATCGAAGGCGTGGTCGAGCCCATCGCCATCGCCGTGACCAAAGCCGTCGCCTGCCCGGTCATTGGCATCGGCGGCTCGGCGCAATGCGATGGTCAGATCCTAGTGACCGAGGACATGCTCGGCATGTTCGAGCGGGTGCCGCGCTTCGTCAAACGCTATGAGGAAATCGCGGGGGTCATCTCCGGCGCGGCTGGGCGTTACGCCGCCGAGGTCCGGTCGCGGGCCTTCCCCGGCAACGAACAGACATACCAGCCGAAATGAGCGATTCCGCTTTGCGTTCCAACTATCATCGAGGCGACGCGCTTGCTGCATGATTTCCGGCGTCATTTCGCTGGTCCGACGCTACTAACGCTGATCGGGCTCGCGCTGGCCGCGCTCTATGGCTGGCACGAAACCCGTTCGCTTGAATTGACCCTGAGCATGCTATGGGTGGTGGCGGTGTTGGCGGTGCTGGAGGTATCGCTGTCGTTCGACAACGCCGTAGTGAATGCCGCCGTGCTCACCGAAATGGAGCCGGTCTGGCAGCGGCGTTTCCTCACCTGGGGGATGATCTTCGCGGTGTTCGGCACCCGGATCGTATTTCCCCTGGCCATCGTCGGCTTCACCGCCGGACTCAATCCGCTGGAGGCGGTGCGGCTGTCACTCGAAGAGCCGGCGCGCTACGAAGCCATCGTCAGCCACGCACATGTCGTGATCGCCGGATTTGGCGGCGCTTTCCTGTCGCTGGTCGGGCTGGGCTTCTTCACCGATCCCGATAAGGAGGTGCATTGGCTGGCCTGGGCCGAGCGCCCGATGCAACTGATCGGCACCATCAAAGCCGGCGAAATCGCCGTGCTCCTAGTGGTGCTGATATTGATCGCGCGCATCCTGCCGCCAACCGAGGCGAGCCAGTTCCTGGTTGCGGGGCTGGTCGGGATTATCGCCTTTATCGCCGTCGAAGCGCTGGGCATGGCGATGGAGAACTACGAAGCGCGGCGTGCGGTCACCGGCGTGGTGGTGCGCGCCGGACTGGGCGCCTTTGTCTATCTCAACATCCTCGATGCCTCGTTCAGCCTCGACGGCGTGATCGGCGCCTTCGCCCTTACCCGTGATATGGTGATCATCGCCATCGGCTTGTCGATCGGCGCGATCTTCGTGCGCTCGCTGACGATGGTGATGGTCGAAAAAAGCACGCTTGCTGAATATCGCTACCTCGAACACGGCGCCTTCTGGGCGATCATCGCGTTAGGGGTGATCATGCTGGTATCGGCCTGGGTCGACGTACCCCAGACCGTCACCGGCCTGATCGGCGCGGTGTTGATCGGGGGAGCGGTATGGTGGTCGGTGCGTAAACCACACTAAAACGTATGGCCTACCGAATATCCTCGTAATTCATATTGGCCGGTTTGCCGCGAAAGACGATGGAGAGGTAATTGGTGAAATAGATCCCCGCCATTTTCGCAAAGCCCTGCTTCTTCATGCGCCGGCCGGAGGTGGGCATGACGAAGCGCGGGGAGAACAGGACTTTGCCGTGCTGCTTGGCGCGCTTTCCGACATCGACATCCTCGCCATAGAATTCGATGGAACTGTCAAAGCCCCCCATCTTTTCCAGCACCTCGCGAGAGATTGCGAAATTGCCGCCGACCATCAGATAGCCGGTGATCTTGTACATCGGCCGCGCGGCGACGAACCAGGCGGTAGAGATCGCGTTTCTAATCCCGCTGAGATCGTAGAAGCTGTAAGGGCCCGACAGGCAGGCCAGGTTTTTCTGCGCAGCGAACTGCTCCCAGATTTGCTCGATCCAGCCTGCGGGCGGCTGGGTATCGGCATCGATGTAAGCGATGATATCGCCGGTGGCGGCCCGAAATCCCCGTTGCCGCGCGCGGGTGATCCCCTTGCGGGGCTCGAACACATAGGTCACCGCCGGATAGCGTTCGACGATCTGCTTGGTGCCATCGGTGCTGTTGTTATCGACGACGATGATTTCTTTCACCTTACCCGCCAAATTCTGCATGACCGCGTCGAGGCACGCAGGCAGGTAGTCCTCCTCATTATAAGCAGGAATGATGAGGCTGATCGTCGGTCTGGATGCTTGCGGCACGCTGGTCATACTGGCGCTGGTGCCGCAATATCCGGGCTCTGGCCAGAACAGATTTACAACAATCCACTCTGAATTCGCTGTCGTGAATCTCTGGTCGCTAAGAGTCTGACTCGAAATTCGCGAAAGAGCGAATTTCGAAGTCGGTACCGGCCCGCTCCCCCGGCCCAACCACCCATTGAAGGTACCCTGCGGGTGGTACCAACCCAGGGGAGCGGGCCGGTACCGACTATCCGAAACGAAGTTTCGGATCAGACACTAAGCCTGCATATCGTATTGCTTCAACAAATCATACAGCGTCGGCCGGCTGATTCCGAGCATCTTGGCAGTGTTGGAGATATTCCCTTCGGTCCGCGCCAAGGCGTGCCGGATCACCTTGCGGTCGGTCAATTCGCGCGCGGCCTTGAGATTGAGCGCCAGCACTTGCTGCTGATCGGGCTCGGCCAGATCGAGATCGGCGGCAGTGATCAGCTTGGCGTCGGCCATGATCACCGCGCGTTTGACCCGGTTTTCCAACTCACGGACATTGCCGGGCCAGTTCCAGGCATCGATCGCGGTCAGCGCGTCGCGGCCAAACCCCTTGACCAGCGGATTCATCTCACGAGCGAACCGCGCCAGAAACGCCTTGGCGAGCAAGGTGGCGTCGCCGGCGCGTTCGGAAAGGCCGGGAATTTTCACGACGATCTCGGCCAGGCGATAGAACAGGTCTTCGCGGAAACGGCCATCGGCGATCATCGCTTCCAGATCCTGGTGCGTGGCGCAAACGATGCGGGTATCGACCGCGATCGCCTTGCGCGAGCCGATGCGTTCGATCACGCGTTCCTGCAGAAAGCGCAGCAGCTTGACCTGAAGTGGGAATGGAATGTCGCCGACTTCGTCGAGAAACAGCGTGCCGCCGTCGGCCTGCTCGATCTTGCCCTCGGTCATCTTGACGGCGCCGGTAAAGGCGCCCTTTTCATGGCCGAACAACTCGCTTTCGAGCAGGTTTTCGGGGATCGCGGCGCAGTTGATGGCCACGAAGGCCTTGTCGCGGCGCGAGCTGGATTCGTGCAGCCCCCGCGCCAGCAATTCCTTGCCGGTGCCGCTGGCGCCGAGCAGCATTACCGAAACCTTGGTATTGGCGACGCGTTCGATAGTCCGCGCGACCTTGACCATTTCCGGGGCAGCGGTGATCAGCGACCCCAGCACGCAATTATCATGGCCGACGCGCGCAGCGAGTTGGCGGTTTTCCTCTTCCAGCACGTGGAGCTGATGAGCGCGGCGCAGGATCAGGCCGATCGCCTCGACATCGATCGGCTTGCGATAGAAGTCATAAGCGCCGCGCGCGATCGCCTGGAGCGCGCTTTCATGAGCGCCATGGCCGCTGGCGACGATGACCTTCGCATCGGGCTTGAGCATCATGATCTCATCGAGCAAGGCAAAGCCTTCGGTCACGCCATCCGGGTCCGGGGGCAAGCCGAGGTCGAGCGTGATCACGGATGGTTCTTCCGCCCGCAGCGCCGCCAAGGCGCTGGCGCGGTCGCCGACGACGGTCACCTCGAAATCTTCATAGGCCCATTTGAGCTGGGCCTGGAGGCCGGGATCGTCCTCGACCACCAGCAGCCGAGGCAATGATTTGGGCGGCGCGGGATGGGCCTGAAGCTGATCGGCCCGGAGTTGGGAACTTTGGCTCACCATCACGCCACCTTCACAGAGTTTTCAAGCGAATTGCGAATCTGCGCGGCGCTCGCCAGCGGCAGCCGCACGATGAAGCGACTACCCATCGCTTCCTGCGATTCGACATCGAGCCGCCCACCCATGGCCCGGGCCAGTTCGCGGGCTTCATAAGCGCCAATGCCGAAGCCGCCGGGCTTGGACGAGTCGAACGGACGGAACAAGCGATGGCGCACGAATTCCGCCGACATCCCCTTCCCCGCATCGCTGATCTCGATGGTGCAAAACAGCCCGTCCCCCGCAATCGTGATAAACACCGGGGAATCGGGATCGCTGGCGTCGATCGCGTTCTGCACGATGTGCAGGAGCATCTGCTCGATCGAATCGCGATTGCCCGCCACCACGCATTCCAGCCGCTCGATCACGGTCACGGCATGGCGACCGCCGAGTTGCTCGGCCACTTGGCGGGCGACCTCGCCCACTTCGACCGGGGCGACGTCCTCGATCGAGCCGGCGCTGTATAGCGATAGTCGCGCCATCAACGTGTTGAGCTTGTCCGCCGAATTGCGCAGGGTAATCAGCATATCGCGCCGAAACTCGGGGTTTTCGGCATGGCGCTCGGCGTTGCGCGCGAGCAGGCTGAACTGGCTGGCGAGATTCTTGATGTCATGCATGACAAAGGCGATGCGACGGTTGAAATCGTCGAAGCGATTAGCCTCGGTCAGGGCCTGCTCGCCATTGTGTTCGGCCAGGTAGCTCGCCAGTTGCTGCCCGACCACGCGCAGCAAGTCGAAATCCTCCCAGTCGAGCTGGCGGTGGTGCGGCGGGCGCGCCAGCACGACCGCGCCGATCAGCCGATCGAAATGGAGCAGCGGGACCACCGCCCAGGCGCGGGTTTCATCGATCAGCCAGGCCGGAACCTCGGCGGCTTCACCCGCGTCGTTCTTGCCGGCGCGCAGGCCGTCGAGATCGACGATGAAGCTGTTTCGTTCCAGATAACCCACCGCGTTCCTCGGCAAGGCCGGCGAAGGCACCTGGGCGGTCGCCCATTGCCAGCGATCGGCAAACAACAGCTCGCCGAAATCATCCAGCGTCAGCAACAGGCCGGCCGGGCTGTCGGTGATATCGGCCATCGCCTGGATCACCCGCTGATGGAGCGGCGCGGCTGGTTGCCCACTTTCCCCGCTATCGCCGATCGTCCGGGTGAACCGCAGCCATTCCTCGCGATAGTCATAGCGATGCTGGAACAGATGCTTGACCAGAGTAACGCGGAGCCACGCCCGGACCCGCCGCGACGGCAGCGTCAGCAGCGCCGTCGTGCTGGCCAGGATCAGAAAGCCATATTGCAACCATCGCGCATAATCGCCGCCAGCATAGGCGAGCCATTGCGACACGCCGAGCATCGCCAGAAAATAGGCGCCGATCAGAAGCAGCGAAATCGATTGAAACGTAACCGCGCGGGAGGGCTGCAGCCGCAACTGCTGGCGCCCTCGCGACACCCCGATGCCGAGGATCACCGCGAAGGCGATATCGACCAGGCCATGCAGCGCGTCCAGCTCGACCGGCCAGTCATGACCGAGATAAGCCACAGTATAGAGATTGAGTTCATAACCCCAGATCAGCGTCAACGCCGAAGCCGGCCAGCGCAGTACCGCCCGGAACGACTGCATCGCGCCGACGTAAAGATTATGGACCAGCACCAGCGAGCCCATCGTCAGCAACATCGTCAGCATGACATTGAAATGCAGCAACAGCGCAGCATTTGCGCGCCCAGCCAGCGCCGGCCCTTCCAGCAATCGTGACGCCAGCAGCAACACATCGACCAAGGTCAGCGCGATCAGCACCGGGCGTACCGGCGCTACGCTGGTGTCGCGACCGTCACTGGCAAACAGGCGATAGACGACGCAGAAATAAGCCAGATTGCGCAAGGCCAGAGCAACGCCGGCGGTGACGCTCTGGCTGCCATCCACGGCCACCGCCAGGCACCATAGCGCGGTAAAGCCGAGGCTGGCGACGATCGGGCTGCCCGCCGCGCCAAAGCGCTTGCGCCGACCGAGCAGCCAGGCCCCAGTCGTCGCCGTGGCACAGGCGCCGGCAAAATGGGTGACGCTCGACAGGCTTTGCCAGAACAATACCGGCCACGATGAGGAGGCAGCGAGGATCACCGCGCGCCCTCGCTCCACAATACCACCCGCAGCGTCTGCAGGATGATCAGCAGGTCCAGAAAAGGGGTGTAGTTCTTGGCGTAGTAGAGGTCATATTCGAGCTTGTGGCGGGCGTCTTCGATAGAGGCGCCATAGGGATAATTGATCTGCGCCCAGCCGGTGATGCCCGGCTTCACCATGTGGCGCTCGGCATAATAGGGCAGTTGCTCTTCCAAGTCAGCGACGAATTCCGGCCGCTCGGGGCGAGGCCCGACAAAGCTCATGTCGCCCTTGAGCACGTTCCACGCCTGCGGCAGCTCATCGATCCGCACCTTGCGGATCAGGCTGCCAATTCGGGTGACACGCGGATCGTTCTTCGCCGCCCATTGCGCGCCATTGGCCTCGGCATCGATCCGCATCGAGCGCAATTTGATCAGTTCGAAGCCCTGCCCGAACAGGCCGACGCGGGTCTGGCGGAAAAATGCCGGCCCTTTGCTGTCGAGCTTCACCAGTACGGCAAAGAGCGCGATCAGCGGCGCCGTCAACACGAGCAGAACGAGACTGGCGACGATGTCGAACAATCGCTTGGCCATGCTCGACAGCGCCCGTCCCGAGGAAAATCCGTCGGAAAAAATCAGCCAGCTGGGATTGACCGAATCGAGATCGACCCGACCGGTCTCGCGCTCGACGAAGCTGGAGACGTCATTGATATGCGCGCCCGCCGTCTTCATCCGCAGCAGATCCTTGAGCGGCAAGGCATTGCGCCGCTCTTCCAGCGCCAGCACGACTTCACTGACCCCGAGATTCTGGACATAGCGTTTGAGATTGTGGATGGCGGAGCGCGCGATCGCTTCTTCCACCACCTTGGTCTTGTCGTCCATGCCGATGAAACCGACGATGACAAAGCCGGCATCGCGGGCTTCGCCCAGTTCCCGCAAACGCTGTGCCCGAGGCCCGGCGCCGAGCACCAGCACCCGCCTGCGAAAAGCGGTAACCCCCAATATGCCACCGACTACGATGCGATTGGCGATCAGCAGGCCGACCGCGCAGATCATCGAATAGAACAGCGTCGAGCGCCAGAAATTATGACCCCCGACAGCGAAATCGATCAATACCAGCGCGATCACGCCGAGCGAAATTGCTACCAGCAGCCGTGCCAGCGCATAGCGGATCGAGCGCACGCAATCGGAGCCATAGACCCCCACGGCGACCATGGCGGTCAACACCATCGCCGAAAAGCCGGCGATCGGCCACATCCGTGCATCCATTTCGCCAACATCGACGCCAAGCCGCCGCGCCGTCATCCGCCAGGCCAGATCGCCGGCAGCAATGAGGAGCGCGAAATCCAGCAACCCCAGCAACAGCACCGCATGCGGAATGTAATGTTTGAACAGCCGAATCATGAGCCGAAATTCTGCCTCCGACCCGAATTCGGGCCTTGAGCAAGCGATTACCGGCAAGGTGTGAAATGTCGGTAAACTTTACAATTCAATTAGCTGGCAGGCGCAGTTGGTTCGACGATCGGCCAGGCTTCCACCGGCATTTATTTTTCGATCTAAATAAATAGATCATTTATCGCCGGAGTTGCTGATCCTTAACCATTACCACCTAGGAAGAGCCAGATTAGGGGTACGCATCAGTAATGGAGTTCCTGCGAGATCTGGCACTTAAGGTCGACCCGGTGTGGCCGGGCGATATTGGCGATCTCGTCTTCGAGCGCTTCGAGCGATCGCCCGACCTGCCGTTGATCGCGGTGGTCGATGCGTATGCGCAGCCGGTCGGCCTCATCGAGCGCAGCTCCTTCCTCACCAAACTCGCCAGCCAGTATGGCCGTGCCGTTTATGGCAAACGGCCGATCGCTCTCCTGATGAACGCGGCACCGCTGCTGGTGGAGGCGGATTCCTCGACCGGAGACTTCGCGCAGCAGGCCCTGCAGGACCATTCGGGCGATCTGCGCCAGGGCTTCATCGTCATCCACAATGGCCGCTATCTGGGCGTCGGCGTGCTCCTCGATCTCCTCAAAGCTGCGGTCAAAGAACGCACATTGACGGCCAGGCACATGGGTGAACTGGCCGATAGCTTGCGAGAATCGAACCTCGAAGGCGAACGCCAGCGCCGCTTTGCCGAGGCGGTGATCGAGCATATTCCATCGCTGGTGACGGTGCGATCCGCGACCACCGGTCGGTTCGTCCTCGCCAATCACGCCACGACGGCGGTGCTCGGGATCGATCGCGGCGAACTCGTCGGCCGGACGGTTGACGAACTTGCCTTGATCAAGCCGGCGGTCGAACTGCGCCAACTCTATGCCGCGCTCGACCGCTTGCCGCCGACCACCCAGCAGGACCTGCCGTTCGATCAGCCCGGCCATGATGATACGCGCGTGCTGCGCGCTACGCAAATCCCGCTGGCCATGCCCGAAGCCGATCCCGTGATCCTGACCGTCGCCGATGACGTCACCGAAGCGCAGCGTGCCGCGACCAAGATCGAGCAACTCGCGCATTTCGACATGCTGACCGGTTTGCCCAACCGCGCTCAGTTTCAAGATCATCTCGATCTGGTGATGCGCCGTGCCGGCACCCCGGCGGGGGGTGCCAGCCAGCAGCGCGTGGGCATGCTGATCATCGACCTCGATCGGTTCAAGAGCGTCAACGACACTTACGGTCACAGCGCAGGCGATATTCTACTGCGCGAGGTTGCGAATCGGCTGCGCCGGGTGGTGCGGTCGGACGATCTGCCGTCGCGCCTGGGTGGCGACGAATTCGCGATCCTCGTCAACGGGGCAAATGCCGAGAGCGCCGCCGAACTGATCGCCGAACGCCTGATCGAGCTGCTGTCGCATCCCTTCAGGCTGGCCGAGCATACCGTTTATCTTGGCGGGAGTGTGGGCATCGCCTTCTACCCCGATGATGCGAGCACCGCAGAAGAACTGGTCCGCCACGCCGATATCGCGCTTTACCGTGCCAAGGGCGAAGGCAAAGGCGCGTGGCACCGCTTCAATCCCGAGATGCAGGCCGACATGCATCAACGCACCAAGCTCGAGCGGGAACTGCACCAGGCCCTCGAAAACGGCGAATTCGAAGCGCATTTCCAGCCGATCCTCGCGGTCGCGGAAAACCGGATCATTGGCTTCGAAGCGCTGATGCGCTGGCATCATCCCGTGCGCGGCTACATTCCGCCTGATACATTCATTCCCGTGGCCGAGGACATCGGCCTGATCGGTCCGCTAGGCGACTGGATGATCCGCGAGGTCTGCCGGATCGGGACGCAACTGCCCGACGAGCTGACCGTCGCCATCAATATTTCGGCGGTGCAATTCCGTCTCCCGGGATTTGTCTCGAGCGTCATGAGCGCGCTCGGCCACTCCGGCCTGTCGGCGCATCGGCTGGAGATCGAAATCACCGAAAGCGTGCTGGTGCATGACGAGGCGCAGGTGCTGAAGAGCATCCGCCAATTGCGCGAACTCGGCGTGCGCATCGCGCTCGATGATTTCGGCACCGGCTACGCCTCGCTCGCCTATCTCCAGCGCTTTCCCTTCGACAAGATCAAGATCGACCAGAGCTTCATTCGCGGATTGCCGGACGACAAGGCGTCGGTGGCGATCATCTCGGCGGTGACGGCGCTCGCCGATCAGCTCGGCTTGATCACCACCGCCGAGGGCGTCGAAACCGAGGAAGAACGGGCCGCTGTCACCCGGCTCGGCTGCACCGAAATTCAAGGCTATCTGATCGGGCGACCAACCGCCAATCCGCTGGAATTCCATATCCCTGGCGAAGCACACCACCGTTCCGCTGCCTGAATGGTTTGCAAAGCCAGATTTAACTTATCCTAATCGGACTCAAGAGCCTTGGTTAGCGCGTGATTTTTGCCATCGCGCTCTAACGCGCCAGGCATCTGGCTTCACTGACCCTTCGGTATTCGCCGCGAAATTTGGGCATGTTTCCAGACCGGCCGCCAAAATCATGACCATCTCCGAGCGAAAGCTCCATAGTCGTCGCGGCGTGATCGGGATCGCCTTCATCCCAGGAGATCTGAATATTCTTCACGGCATCGCCCCATTTGCCATGCCCCAGCAGATCGACTTCCGGATGCCGGGCAAAGCGAAACAGCGTGGCGCCGCAAATGCCCTTATCGTCCACGCTGATACCACAGAATCCGCGACCGCAAGCCGCAACGTCCAAGGTTTTGTAAAGCCGGCCTCGCGCCGTGAAGATCGGGCGGTCTTCCGATACGGTCCAACGGCCGTAATAGGGGTTCGCAGCTTTGGGCGTAGCGGATGAATGCGCCGCTACCGTCAGCGCGGCCAGGCTCGATAGTGCGCAGATCGACAACCGGCTGCGCAAATGGAATGTCCTTGGCATGTTGCTCTCCTCCATGGCCGCGATTCGCGCGCGAGGTCTATTTGGACGGACAAGTCTGGCGCTGTTTCTAACAGCGATTGCCGGCTTTGTCCTCTATACCGCGATCCGGGCGCTGTGGTCGGCCTTTTCGAACGATGATTTTCCGGAAAGCCTGGCGGTCAAACTCGATCTGCTGCCACGCCTGTTCCCGCTGCATATGATCGCCGGAGGTCTGGCGCTGCTGCTGGTGCCGCTCGCTTACGCGCTGCGCCATCATC
The DNA here is from genome assembly GCA_026225215.1 of Sphingomonas palustris. Lineage (GTDB taxonomy): Bacteria > Pseudomonadota > Alphaproteobacteria > Sphingomonadales > Sphingomonadaceae > Novosphingobium > Novosphingobium palustris. The sequence goes on from JAMFSI010000104.1 coordinate 21,696, forward strand.
GGCGTGCGCACCGCTTCGCTGGGGGAATCGCGGCGACCGCCGTGTTCGTGGCTGGGGCAACGGCATTTCCCGTCGCCTGGGCAGCACCGGTTACGATCGGATCGGCGGCGGGGTTTACCGCCCAGGCGATCGTGTGGCTGGTGCTGTTGGCACTGGGTATCGGCGCCATGTTGCAGCGGCAATTCACTGCCCATCGGACTCGCATGATACTGATGGCCGCGACCATGTCCGGCGCGGTATTTTTCCGTATTTTCCTGGCGCTATGGGCCATTCTCGCCAGCGGACGCCACTTCGAATTGTTCTACGCCGGCGATGCCTGGGCGGCATGGCTCTTGCCGCTCACGACCTGCTCACTGTGGCTGTTCCGACAAGGCCGCAGCCAGCGAGCCGGGAAATTCTATCCGGCAAAACAGGTGCGTGCGAGGAAGGCACGAGCTTCGGCGCCGATCAGCGCGGCGTGGCCGTAGTTGGGGTGATCGATCACCAGCATCGCCTTTAGCTGATCGTTGTTCCACGCCGCCACTGCTGCCGGACTGAAATCGAAATGAAGAAAATGCACCGCGCTGGTCTTGCCGTCGCTGGCTCGCGTGCGTTCGAGATCGCCCTCGGGCCGAGCGCGGATGACCTCAGCGCCGACATGCAGGGCGATGTGATCTTCCACCCCACCGATGCTGCGGAGGAACAAGTCACGGCGGACGGGGTCGGGAATCTCGAAGAACAGCGTCATCGTCAGCTCGCTGCCCTTCGGCACCATCGGATCATAAGCGGCGATCTCATCGACCAGTTGTTCTGCGCCGCCCTTCTCGATCCGCAGCATTTCCTGGATCTGCAGCCACATGCTGTCCCAGCTTTCGAACAGCCCGGTGGCATAGGGGCCGACGTTGACCCGCGTCAGCTGCTTGCGCAGGATCGCTTCCTGCTTCTTGTCGGCGCGGATCAGTTCGTACTGCTCCAGCGGCATGATGTCGTCAGCGGTGATAGTGTAGCGATCCCGAGGCATACGCGTATCCTTAGAGCATCGTGCAAAAAAGTGGGTACCGGTTTTTTGCGTTAAACGATGCGACAACAAAAACTTAGAGCGGGCAGCGTGATTCACATATCACACTGCCCGCTCTAGAGATTAGAGATCATAGGCTTGAGCCATGACTTCAATGGGATGACCGATACGCGCTGGCGGCTCACCGCCATTGGCCGCGATCACCTGACGCAGATGCGGCCCGGCCAGCGGGCATTCGCTGACGATGATATCGGGATCGCCCTTGACGACGCTGCGCGCAGTAGGCTTGCCGATCTTCACCGCACGATCGAAATTGCCCTTGAAGATGCCCCATTTGCCGCCATGGCCACTGCAACGCTCGGTCAATTGCGGGCGGGCTTCGGGGATCAGGCGCAGCATTTCCATCGCCTTGGGCCCCATGTTCTGAGCCCGCGAATGGCAAGCGAAATGCACCGAAACAGACTTTGCCATCGGCGCAATCGGGGTCAGCCCGACATCCTTCGCCAGCCGCACGACATACTCCGAAACATCGAAGGTGTGGCGGGACAGCAGCGCCACCGCCTCGTTGCCCGGCTCGATCAGCGGCCATTCGAATTTCAGCATCAGCGCGCAACTGGTGGTTAGCGGCACGATATCCCAGCCCTCGGCGATCAGCGGCGCGAAATGGGTCGAAATCCGCTCCGCCGCGCTGGCGACGGCGGCGAGGTCGCCATTCTCCAGCTTGGGCATGCCGCAGCAGTCGGGGTGTTCGATCCGCACTTGCAAGCCATTATGCGCGAAAACTTTCATCGCCGCTTCACCGGGCGTGCCGTCGTTGAAATTATCGTGACAACCCGCATAAATCGCCACCTTGCGACCGAACGCCGGGCCGTCGGGATTGGGCGCTGGGATAATCCCCGGCGCCTTGTTGACCAGCGGCACTTCCATGAACGGCGGCAGATGCGCGCGGCGATCGATCCCGGCTACGCTTTCGATCAGCGGGCGGGTCAAGCCATTGCCTTCGGCAGTGGCCCAATTGGCGAGCCCCGCCACGGCGCTGCCCATTTTGCCGTTGCGATCCATCTGCGCCAGTTCGCGGTCGGCAAACGACGTCTCGCCCTTGCGGTTCTCGACAGCACGCGCGCGCAGCATCAGATGGGGGAAATCGAGATTGAACGGATGCGGCGGCACATAGGGGCACTTGGTCATGAAGCACATGTCGCACAGCGTGCAAGCGTCGATGACGGCCTGGATCTGCGGCTTGCTCAGGTCTTCCACCAGCTCGCTGGGCGATTCATCCACCGCATCGAACAGGATCGGAAAGCTGTCGCACAGATTGAAACAACGCCGGCAACCGTGACAGATATCGAACACCCGCCGCAGCTCGGCATCGAGCGCGGCTTCGTCGTACCAGTCCTCGTCGCGCCACGGAATGACGTGGCGAGTCGGCGCTTCCAGGCTGCCTTCCATCGCGAGGCTCCGTTATGTCTTGGTTACGCCTTGCTCTCTCCTCTTCAGGGGAGAGATACGAAGGCTTGGCAGCTTGCTGCCTAGCCGTAGTTGAGAGGGGGCGCCGCAAGCCCCCCTCTCCCAACCCTCTCCCCTAGCGGGGAGAGGGTTCTAGGCTTCAAGCGCTGGCGAGAACGGTGTCGAGCGTGCGCTGGAACTTGCCGGCATGGCTCTTTTCCGCCTTGCCCAGCGTTTCGAACCAATCGGCGATTTCGTCGAAACCTTCGTCGCGCGCGGTCTTGGCCATGCCCGGATACATGTCGGTGTATTCGTGGGTTTCGCCCGCGACCGACGCTTTCAGGTTGAGTACGGTATCGCCAATCGGCAGGCCCGTCGCCGGATCGCCGGTCTCTTCGAGATATTCGAGATGACCATGCGCGTGGCCGGTTTCGCCTTCGGCGGTCGAACGAAACACTGCGGCGACGTCATTATGGCCTTCGATATCGGCCTTCTGTGCGAAATAGAGGTAGCGGCGATTGGCCTGGCTTTCGCCGGCGAATGCAGCCTTGAGGTTTTCCTCGGTCTTGGTGCCTTTGAGTCCCATGATTTCCGCTCCTTGCTGGATAAAGCGGCTTGGTGATGGGCCGCGTGGGCGGCAAAGGCCATCGCTTTTTTCCCCGATCGGCAATCGCTTTATTCGATTAGCCAGTCGCGAATGGTTCGCAAAAACGATTGGATGACGGGAATGGTGCCCCTGGCCCGACTCGAACGGGCACGTCTTTCGACAATCGATTTTGAGTCGATCGCGTCTACCATTCCACCACAGGGGCACTGCGAGGTCGCTTAGCCGCGTGAACGCCACGCTTCAAGCCCGGCGTTTACTCTTCCCTCCTAAACCACCCGCATCACCCGCGTCCTCTCGTAGGCTAGCACCAGTACATGGTAGGCTATGGCCATGAGCGCCAGGCTGGCGAGCGCAGCGATGAATGTGGTGGACACCGTCTGCCCCCCGTTGAGCAAATCCCACATCGGCCACGAGATAACTTCACACCCATAGATCACGACGGGCATCAGCAGGGCAAAATATAGCCAAAGTGTGGCCCCGCTCAGGACTTCTCGCATGACATGGGCAGTATAAGCCGCCAAAGGCAGCCCCAGGCCGGCAAGCGCACCGATCCACACCGGCCAATGGGCAACGACCATGGGCTCGGGACCGTAATAGACATAGGCCCCCATCAACGTTCCCGGCAATTCCAGGAAGCCGTCGTAAGCCCAGCAGACGAAGAAATAGACCCACAGTTCGCCCGCGCTCACCCCGCGCCGCAGCCTCTCGTAAATGAAACAGGTCGGCGCAGCGAGGGTCGCGTTCCCCGGGATCACGTACCAGGGATAGGGCACGTTATAGAAGTGCCAAGACGGCGGGTCGCCGGGGGGATGATTGAACCAGACGTGGAGGTTGCCGTCGAACACCGGCTCGACGATCCCGGCAAGCGCGCCGCCCGCGAGGAAAGCGAGCGGGAACACCGACCGAGTGCGCCAGGCGGCCCACAGCAAATAGGCAACGACAGCGGCTACGAACAGCCAGTTGAAGATCGCATAGGCGAACAGGGGCCCGTGCGGGGGTGGCAGATCGACGGGTGGTTGCGGAATTTGATTAGCTTGGGCCTGAGCCCAAGCCGCCACCGGATAGGTCAGGCCTCCCGCGATTGAGCCGCACGCCAGCGCGCAGCTCCGCCCCTTCGTTCCAATGAACATGGAAACTCTCCTCTCCCCAATTTGGGTTATTTTCTGCGAGGAGGTTATGGCACGCCGATGGGCCTGTCTATCGATACATCATGGCACCCAATAGGGGCAGCATTTAAGAGTTATTGGGCGCCCGTTCGGCACGTCATCTTCAATCAGCCCTTCAGCGCACCCACCAGCACCTTATGCAGCCGCGAATGCAGCGCATCATTTCCTGCCAGCACCTGGCTGTCGCAAATCGCCTGCGAGCGCCCCTGCCAGTCGGTGACGAAGCCCCCAGCCTCGCGCACCAGCAGGCATCCAGCCGCAGTATCCCAAGGCGACAGGCTGCTTTCCCAGAAGCCTTCGTAACGCCCCGCCGCCACCCAGGCGAGATCGAGCGCCGCCGCGCCGAACCGGCGGATGCCCGCCACTTGCGGACCCAGGGCGAGAAAAATCCGCGTCCATTCGGCGGTGTCGCCGTGGCCGGCGAAAGGTACTCCCGTGGCGATCAGGCTTTCGTCGAGATGGCGGCGCGCGGAGACTCGTAGCCTGCGGTCCTGCAACCAGGCACCACGCGTCTTTTCCGCCCAGAAGCTTTCATCGGTGATCGGCTGGTAAACGATCCCGGCAATGACATCACCCCAGCCCGAGCCGTCGAGCTTGGGCTCCTGCGCGGCGATCGAAATCGCAAAATGCGGGATGCCATGGAGGAAATTGCTGGTGCCATCGAGCGGATCGACCACCCAGCGCGGCTTGCCGGGTTCGCCGGGGATTTCGCCGCCCTCTTCGAGCAGAAAGCCCCAATCCGGGCGCGCAGCGCGCAATTCGTCGTATATCGTGCGCTCGGAATTCTGGTCCGCCTTGGAGACGAAATCGGCCGGCCCCTTGCGGCTGACCTGCAAATGCTCGACTTCGCCGAAATCGCGACGCAGCCGCTGCCCGGCCTTGCGAGCAGCCTTCTCCATCACGCGAATCAGGCCGGAAATAGCTGCCATAAGGGCTCAGCCTACCTTGCTGACGTAAGTGCGCTCGTAGACGTCGACGATGATCCGCGTGCCGCTGGCGATATGCGGCGGCACCATCACTCGCACGCCATTATCGAGCAGCGCCGGCTTGAAGCTGGAACTGGCGGTCTGGCCCTTGACCACGGCATCGGCCTCGACGATCGTCGCCTCGACTTGTTCGGGCAGCGCCACGCTGATCGGCCGTTCATCGTACATTTCGAGTGTCACCTCCATACCGTCCTGGAGGAAGGCGGCCGCGTCGCCCAGGAGGTCGGTGGGCAGGGTGATCTGCTCGTAGTTTTCCTGGTCCATGAACACCAGGCTGTCGCCTTCGACATAGAGGAACTGGAAATCCTTGGTATCCAGGCGCACCCTTTCGATGGTATCCTGGCTGCGAAAACGGACATTGGTCTTGCGTCCGTCGATCAGGTTCTTCATCTCGACCTGCATGAAGGCGCCGCCTTTGCCCGGCTGGGTGTGCTGGGTCTTGGCAACTTTCCAGATGCCTTTTTCGTATTCGAGGATATTGCCGGGGCGAATATCCACGCCGCTGATCTTCATGGAAACTGACCTTGTGCTGGGAAAGAGCGGAATAGCTTGATGGAAATGCGTGAATTATCGGAAAGCCGGGCCCTTAGCGCGGCCTACGCGCGCTGGCAATCGGTGCGTTGCCGCGGGCTGGCAGTGCATTGCCACGGGCTGGCGGCGCGTTGCCGCTGGCTGAGTGCAGCCGCGCTGATCGCTGCAACCCTAGCCGCGCCAAGCCTATCCTGGGCCGTAGAGGTCCAGACGCTGCCGCTGGGTTCCTACTCCTGCGAATTGCCGGGCGACGCCATGCATGCGGCCGGCCTGCACATCCCGTCCGAGGATTTCGCCATCGTTCACTCCTCGACTTATGCTGCCGCAGGCAAAATGGGCAGTTATTTGATGATCGGTGGTATTATCGAGATGACCAGCGGCCCCCGCGCGGGTGAAAAATTCCACCGCATCAGCGATAATTTCCTGCGTAAGCTCGATCCCGCGGGCCACGATGGTGAATTGCGCTGCATTCGTCAGATTACTAACGACCGGCAATAATCAGCGCGCCGCCTTGCGGATCGCCCGATAAAGCCAGACGATCGCGCCCGCAAACACCACAGCGCCGAGTGGCGCTGCCCAGGCATGAGCAGCGGTTATTGCCAGCGGGGTGGGGCTACCGCTCGCCGCAGCGATACCCGCGAACAATACGCCGAACAGGCTCTCACCGGCGATCAATCCGGTTGCCGCCAGCACCCCGAGCCGCGCCGCCAGGGCCGGATCACGCGCCGTCTTGGTCCATCTTTCGTAGAAATATCCGATGATGGCGCCTATGGGTACCAGCACCGTCAGGCTCATCGGCAGGTATATCCCCATGCCCACGGCCAGTGGCGGCAGGCTGCCACGCCCGCGCTTACGCAACACCTCGTCGATCAGCACCGTGACCGCGCCGATCACCGCGCCCAGCCCGATCAGGCTCCAATCGAGCGTGCCCCCGAGCACGCCCTGCGCAATCGCGGTGATCAGCGCCGCTTGCGGGGCCGCCAGCGCATCCGGTCCGGCGCCGGGCGTGCCCTGAAAACCGAAAGTGGTGTTGAGCAATTGCAGGATCGGCGGGATCACCAGCGCGCCGAACGCCACGCCCAGCACCAGTGCCACCTGCTGACGCCACGGCGTCGCGCCGACCAACTGCCCGGTTTTCAAATCCTGGAGATTGTCATTGGCCACGGTGGCGACGCCAAACACGATCGAGGTAACGAACAAGGCAAAGGCCACCAACGCCTTGGTCGTTGCCTGATCGCCGCCGCGACCGAAAATACCCGCCAGCACCAGTGCGATACCCAGTGCCGAGAGGATGCCGGTGCCCGATACCGGACTGTTCGAGGCGCCGATCAATCCTGCCATATAGCCGCAGACCGAGGCGATGACGATGCCGATCACCAGCACATAGGCTATGGTCACGAGCAGCGTCGGCCAGAACACCGTCTCGATCGGGCCACCCCGGACGAAATCGGCCAGCAACAACCCGATCGGCACCATCGATGCGAGAATAACCGCGCCAACCAGCCCGATCGGCAGATCCTGCTCTTCGCGGGCCAGCGCCGTGCCCTGCCCAGCCTGACGCGCACGCCCGGCCACGAGTGCCGCGCGGATGCCGCCCAGGATCGGGCCGATGACGCGCAGCAGCGTCCATACCGCCGCCACGCCAATCGTCCCTGCACCGACGAACCGTACCTTGTGACGGAAAGTAGCGCTAACGAAATCGGCCAGCACCATCCCGGCCGGCAGGCCGCCAGCGGTATAATGCGGCAGCAGCACCAGCCAGCCGATCACCAGCCCGATCAGCATGGCCACACCCACCGCAAGCCCGACGAGATGCCCGACACCGATCAGCGCCAGCGAAAAACTGGTGGAAAAGCTCGTCGCCCCCGGCCCCAGGCGCACAGCAACGCTGGCTTCCTCGGCGAGTAATTGGGTCTTGGCCAGCAAGGCGTAACCCGAAGATAGCACCGCACCGGAGACGATGGCGGCGAGGCCCTTGCGGTTTTCCGCGTCCCCGCCCGTGCCGGCACCGAGCTTGAGCACTTCGGCGGCGGCGACGCCCTCGGGATAAGGCAAGTCCGAACCGGTGACCAATGCGCGGCGCAGCGGCACCGAATACATCACCCCCAGCACCCCGCCGACCCCGATTACTGCCGCCGATTGCCAATAGGGAAAGCGCGTCCACCATCCGATCATGATCAGGCCGGGCAGCACGAAGATGATCGCCGACAGCGTCCCCGCCGCCGAGGCAATCGTCTGGACGATGTTGTTTTCCTGGATGGTGACGCCGGGAAACGAGCGGAGCACCGCCATCGAAATCACTGCCGCCGGAATCGAGGTGGCAAAGGTCAGCCCGATCTTCAGCCCGAGATAGACGTTGGCGGCGGTGAAGATCACGGTCAGCAGCGCGCCGAGGAGGACGCCGCGCAGCGTCAACTCGCGGGGGGAAGCGGGAATTGTCATGACCGAGGGATGCCATAAGGCTGCAACAGATCAAGCGAATTAGGGCCATGCGTTGGTTTGCGGAACACGCCCGAACCCGCTCCCCGTCTACCCTGAGCTTGTCGAAGGGCTGCATTTTCCTTCGGCCCGAGCGTCCAGATCAAGTGAAGGACAGTCCTTCGACAAGCTCAGGACGGACGGGGTTGAAAGATTGGTTCAGAACAAACGCTTGCCGGTATTATATCAGCAGGACTCGCTGATCGCCTTGGCCAGCGCCACGATATTGGCCGCCTCATCCCCGCTCCAGACCGCCCCCGAAACCGCGATGAAATCGGCGCCCGCGCGGACCAGATCGCCGCAATTCTCCGGCGTGATCCCGCCGATCGCGACGCAGGGGATTTCGAACAGCGCCTGCCACCAGTTCAGCACCGCCAACTCGGCTTTATGCTCCGCGGCTTTGGTATTGCTGGGGAAAAAAGCGCCGAACGCGACGTAATCCGCTCCAGCCTCGCCCGCCTCCATCGCCAGATGCTTGCTGCCGTGGCAAGTCACGCCGATCTGGACGTCGCGGCCAAGACGCTCGCGAGCATCTGCTACCGTGCCGTCGCCTTGCCCGAGATGAACGCCGTCCGCACCGAGCCGCTTGGCCAGGCTGATCGAGTCATTGACGATGAACGCCACATCGCGATCCGCGCAGATCCGCTGCAGCGGCTCGGCGAGGCGCGCGGCTGCATGTTCGTCGATATCCTTCACGCGAAACTGGAAGGCTGCCACTTCCCCCGTATCAAGCGCTCGCGCCAGCCGGTCCGGAAAGGCGCCGTCCACGACCAGCGGCGAGATCAGATAGATCTGGCAATGCCGGCGCTGGCCGCGCGGATCGGGATCGAAAAGCAGTTCTTCGGACATCGTGCTGATTATTCGCGACCCTTGTAAATCTTGACCAGCCGATCGAGCATCGCCAGCGCTTCTTCGCGCGGCCGCTGGAAGGTGTTGCGGCCGATGATCGAGCCATTGCCGCCGCCGTCGCGAATGTCGCGCGCGTCCTGATAGACGGCATCGGCGCCCTTGGCCGCACCGCCCGAGAAAACGACGATGCGCCGCCCGGCAAAACAGCTCTGGACGACATGGGCAACGCGCTTGGCTTGAGTCGAGGCATCGAAGCCTTCGTAAGCCTTCTTGGCGTCGGCCTGTTCGATGTGATCGCTCGGCAGCTTGACCTTGATGATATGCGCACCCAGCAGCGTCGCCATATGCGCCGCATAAGCGCCGACATCGAGCGCCAACTCGCCCGACTTGGGCAGATTGCCGCCGCGCGGGTAAGACCAGATCACCGTGGCGATGCCGACCGAGGCCGCCTCGGCGCGCAATTCGCGGATTTCTTCCATCATCTCGAAGCAATGATCGCTGCCGGGATAGATGGTAAAGCCGATCGCCGCCGCACCCAGCCGCAGCGCGTCATCGACCGAGGCGGTGACGGCCTGATCGGCAGTCGTCGCCCAGCTGTTCGAGCTATTGAGCTTGAGAATCGTCGGGATCTGTCCGGCGAATTTATCGGCGCCCGCTTCGAGCATCCCCAGCGGCGCGGCATAGGCCGACAGACCAGCGTCGATGGCGATCTGGTAGTGGTAATGCGGATCATACGCCGGGGGATTGATCGCAAAGCTGCGTGCCGGGCCATGTTCGAAGCCCTGGTCGACCGGCAGGATCACCAGCTTGCCTGTCCCGCCCAGCTTGCCCTGCATCAGGATATGATGAAGTTTGGCCTTCACCCCGGCGTTATCGGTTTCGTAATTGGCCAGGATCTTCTGAACGGCTTTGGTCGTGGTCATGTCGGCTCCCTGAAAGGTTAAGCTTGGCAATTTCTACCGCAGAGGCATGCGTTTGCGCGGGCAGTAGCGCTCGCTGCTTTTAACCGCAACCGGGTGAATCGTTCCGTCGCGCCTCGATCCGGCATGAGATTGACGCCGGCCCATCGGCGAGGAATAGGCCATACAGGAGTTGATCTATGTCCAGACTGTATCGATCGCTGAGACTGCTGCTGCTTGCAGGCCTGCTTTGGGCTGCGCCCGCGCAAGCGCGCCAGCCCACCCCCGGACAGCCCGCGCCCGACTTCACGCTGACCCTGGTCAATGGCAAAACCGTCACGCTGGCCGATCTGCGCGGGCAAGTGGTGGTGATCAACTTCTGGGCGACGTGGTGCGGCCCTTGCCGCAGGGAATTGCCGTTGCTCGACGGCTATTACAAGGCCGCGCGGAAATTCGGGCTGCGCGTATTTGCCGTCACCACCGAGGATTCGGTGCCCGAGCAATCGCTGCACAAGCTGTTCGATATGTTGACGATCGAGCCGGTTCACCACCTGAAGGGCCCCTATAGCGACAATGGCCAGGTCCCGACCAATTTCGTGATCGATCGTGCGGGTGTGGTCCGCTATGCGGAGGCGGGCGCTTTCGATCTCGACAGGTTGAACGAATTGCTCATTCCACTACTGAAACAACCGGCACCTGCCCCGGTGGCGACGGCGACTTCTGCGGCTTATCGGCCATGACGGCATATGCCGAGGCTGACTGATTAAGACTTACCCGTTCATGCTGAGCTTGTCGAAGCACTGTCCTTCTTTCTGGTAAACTTTTGAAAGAAAAGGCAATCCTTCGACAAGCTCAGGACAGACGGGAAGAAGGGGATGAGTCACGATCGATAGACATTGGTTTTAATCAACCGACTTCGAGCGCTTTCACCCCAGGTAGTTCGCGCCCTTCCATCCATTCGAGGAAAGCGCCGCCGGCAGTTGAAATATAACTGAAATCACCCGCCACTCCGGCGTGATGGAGCGCGGCGACGGTATCGCCACCACCCGCCACCGACACCAGCGAACCTTCGCGGGTCAGTGCCGCCGCCGTCCGCGCCAACGCCACCGTCGCCGCATCGAACGGAGGCGTCTCGAAGGCACCAAGGGGGCCGTTCCACACCAGCGTGCGGCAAGTCTTGAGCACGTCACCGAGCGACTCCACCGCTGCCGGGCCGATGTCGAGGATCATCTCGTCCGCAGCCACCTCATGGACATTGGCGGTCCGCAAGGACGGGGGATTGGCGGCGAATTCCTTGGCCACCACGACGTCGTAAGGCAGATGGACGGTGCAGCCCGCCTTGTCGGCTGCGGTCATGATCTCTTCGCAGGTCGCGGCGAGATCGTGCTCGCACAGCGACTTGCCCACCGCGACGCCGCGCGCGGCGAGAAAGGTATTCGCCATGCCGCCACCGATGATCAAATGATCGACCTTGTTCACCAGATTCTGCAGCACATCGAGCTTGGACGATACCTTGGCCCCGCCGACCAATGCCGCCACCGGCTTGGCGGGGTTGTCGAGCGCGGCAGCCAGCGCCGCCAGTTCGGCCTGCATCGAACGCCCGGCATAGGCGGGCAGCAGGTGCGCCAGCCCTTCGGTGGTGGCGTGAGCACGATGCGCGGCGGAGAAGGCATCGTTGACGTAGATATCGCCATGGGCGGCAATCGCCTTGGCCAGCGCCGGATCGTTCTTTTCCTCGCCCGGCCAGAACCGGGTATTTTCGAGGATAGCAATACCGCCGGGCCCCAGAATACCGATCGTCTGAGCAACGACATCGCCCGCGATCTCGGGCACGAACATGACTTCGCGGCCCAGCACGGCCTCGACTGCGCCGACCACCATGCTCAGTGATTGCTCGGAATTGCGCGCACCCTTGGGGCGACCGAAATGGGCGAGCAACAGCACTTTGGCGCCCTTGTCGGCCAGTTCAAGGATCGTTGGCGCGCTCGCCCGCACGCGCGAGTCCTCGGTGACCGCGCCGTCATGCATCGGCAGGTTGAGATCGACGCGGACCAGCGCGACCTTGCCGGTGACGTCACCCAGATCATCAAGCGTGCGGAATTTCATGGTATTTCCCCTTTTCCCCTCCTCTTCAGAGGAGGGGCAGCGAGACTTAGCGGCGCTTGCCGCTTAGTCGCAGCGGGGTGGTGCCTATCCTCCGGGAGCAACCTCACGTCCGGACAAAGGCACCACCCCCGACCCCCTCCTCTGAAGAGGAGGGGGCTCAGTATCAGATCAGCTTACCGATAGCCGCAGCGGTATCGACCATGCGGTTGGAGAAGCCCCATTCATTGTCGTACCACGACAATACCCGCACCAGCTTGCCTTCGAGCACGGTGGTTTCGAGCCCATCTACCGTCGAGGAATGGGCATCATGGTTGAAGTCGATCGAGACCAGCGGCTCATCGGTATAGGCAAGCACGCCCTTCAGCGCACCCTCTGCCGCGGCCTTGAGCAAGGCATTGACCTCTTCCCGGGTGGTATCGCGCTTCGGGGTAAAGGTCAGATCGACCACCGAGACGTTGGGCGTCGGCACCCGGATCGCCGAACCGTCGAGACGGCCTTTGAGTTCTGGCAGGACTTCGCCCACCGCGCGCGCCGCGCCGGTGGTGGTGGGGATCATCGACATCGCGGCGGCGCGGGCGCGGCGCGGGTCGCTGTGGATCTGGTCGAGAATCTTCTGATCGTTAGTGTAGCTGTGGATCGTCGTCATCAAGCCGCGCTCGATACCGATGGCGTCATTAAGCACCTTGGCGAACGGCGCCAGGCAATTGGTGGTGCAGGAGGCGTTCGAGATGATGTGATGATCGGCCGTCAGCTTGTCGTGATTGACCCCGAACACCACGGTCAGATCGACGCCCTTGGCCGGGGCGGAGATCAGCACCCGCTTGGCGCCGGCAGCGAGATGCTTGCCGGCGCTGTCGCGATCGGTGAAGAAGCCGGTGCATTCCAGCGCCACGTCGATGCTATGCGCGGCATGGGGCAAGTTGAGCGGATCGCGCTCGGCGGTGACGTGGAGGCGCTTGCCGTTGACGATGATGTCATTGCCATCGACTTCGACGCTGCCGGGGAATGTGCCATGCACACTGTCACGCTTGAACAGCAGGGCATTGGCCTTGGCATCGGCGAGATCGTTGATCGACACCAGTTCCAGCCCGCAATCGGGACGCTCGAGAATAGCGCGCGCGACATTGCGGCCGATCCGTCCGAAACCGTTGATTGCAACCTTCGTCGCCATGATAAAGTCCTCTTGCTAAACGCCTGTTAAGGCTAAAAACCCAATTTCGCCGTGATCTGCGGGACGATCGCTGCCGCGCTCAGGCCAAAGGCCTGGTAAAGTTCCGTGGCCGGTGCCGAGGCGCCGAAATGATCGATGCCGATGGTCAGGCCATCGCTGCCGGTAAACCGCTCCCAGCCCAACGTCACCCCGGCCTCGATCGAGACCTTGAGCACATCGCCGGGCAGGACATCAGCGCGATAAGCGGCATCCTGTTCGAGGAACAATTCGGCGCAGGGCATAGATACTACATCGGCGCCGATTCCCGCCGTTTCAAGCTGCGCCGCACAGGCCAGGGCAATTTCGACTTCCGAACCGGTGGCGATCAATGCCACCCGGCGCGGCGCCTCTGCCGCTTTGAGCCGATAGGCGCCGCGCGCCGATTTCAACTCGCCGTCATAGCGCACCGCCGGCAGGTTCTGCCGCGACAGCGCCAGCACCGAGGGCCGGCTGGTCTGTTCCAGCGCCAGCATCCAGGCTTCGGCGGTCTCGATCGCGTCGGCAGGGCGGAATACCAGCAGATTGGGGATGGCGCGCAAGCTCATGACATGCTCGATCGGCTGATGCGTCGGGCCGTCTTCGCCGACGCCGATGCTGTCATGCGTCATCACATAGACCACGCGGGCATGCTGGATCGCCGACATGCGGATGGCATTGCGGCAATAGTCCGAAAAGACCAGGAAAGTGCCGCCGTAAGGGACGACGCCGCCATGCAGCGCCATGCCGTTCATCGCCGCCGCCATGCCGAATTCGCGGATGCCGTAAGACACGTAGCGCCCGCCATAATTATCGGCGTCGAGCGGCCCGGTCGCCTTGGTTCGGGTCAGGTTCGAGCCGGTGAGGTCGGCCGAACCGCCCAACAGATCGGGGATCGCGGCGGTCAGCACTTCCAGCGCCATTTCGCTCGATTTGCGCGTCGCCACCTTAGGCTTGTCGGCGGCCAGACGGGCGACGTAATCGGCCATCACCGCATCGAGGGCAGGCAAGGCGCCGGCCATGGCCCGCAGCAACTCACCGTTCTGGGCGTCGCCAGCCGACCGCTGCTCCCATGCCGCGCGTGCGGCGGCACCCACCACGCCAAGCTTGCGCCAATCGGCAAGAATATCTGCGGGAATTTCGAAAGGCGGGGCGGTCCAGCCCATTACCGCGCGTGCGGCGGCGACTTCCTCGGCACCCAACGCGGCGCCATGAACATTATGCGTGCCCTGCTTGTTAGGCGCATTCTTGCCGATGATCGTCCGGCAGGCGACCAGCGTGGGCCGGGCATCGGCGGCCGCTGCCGCGAGCGCGCGGGCAATATCCTCGTAATCATGGCCGTCGCAGGCTTCGACATGCCAGCCGGCGGCGCGATAGCGAGCGGGAATATCCTCGCTGGTGGACAGACTCGTCGCCCCATCGATGGTGATGCGATTGTCGTCCCACAGCACATTCAGCCGGCCGAGCTTGAGATGCCCCGCCAGACCGATCGCTTCATGGTTGATGCCTTCCATCAGGCAACCGTCGCCCGCGATCACCCAGGTGCGATGATCGACCAGGCCATCGCCGAAGCGCGCGTTGAGATGGCGCTCGGCCAGGGCCATACCCACCGCCATCGCCAGCCCCTGGCCCAAGGGCCCGGTGGTGCATTCCACCCCGGCCAGCTCGGTATTCTCGGGGTGACCCGCGCAGGGGCTGTGCAGCTGGCGGAAATTGCGAATGTCCGCCATCGTCGGCGCTTCATAACCGGTCAGATGCAGCAAGGCATAGAGCAGCATCGAGCCATGGCCCGCCGACAGCACGAAACGATCGCGGTCGGGCCAGCGCGGAGCAGTCGGATCGAATTTAAGGAAGCGCGAGTACAAAACCGTCGCGACATCGGCCATTCCCATTGGCATGCCGGGATGGCCGCTGTTCGCCTGCTGGACCGCGTCCATCGCCAATACGCGAATGGCGTTGGCCATGGGTTGCAGCTTACTGGCGGCTAGGCTCATCAAGAAGGCTCCGGATAGTCAAGGGAAAACGGCGTGATTCGTGCCGGCTTCCTTTGCGGATGCCCCCCACCCCGTCAAGCTTGGGCGCGTCGAGCGCAAACCCCTGGTTGCGCGAATCGCATCACCGATTGCTGTTAGAGTCTGTTTGAAAATTCGTTCGAAGAGCGAATTTTAGTGCGGTGCCGGCCCGGCACCGAATTTCCAAACAGCCTCTCACAAACACCGAATTAAGTGAGTGACCTTGCTCGCAACTTTACAATTGGTTGCAATTGATAAGCCGGAGGCTTTTGCAATTAGTGTGATTGTGCGGTATTACACACAGATGACCTATTGGGGGGGGTATGATATGGAACTGCGCAGAATTGAAGCAGCCATCGCCCGGCTGGAAGTAGCAGCGCGCAATCCAGCGCGAGTAGCTTCATCTCCGTCCGAGATCGCCGCAATTGAGGCGACTAACGTTCGACTGCGGGAAGCAGTAGCGCTGAGCTTGCGCCAGATCGATGCGTTGATCGCTCAGCACGGCACGGAAGGACCACGGTGAGCAACGTTACTCTGAATATTGGCGGCCGGGATTATACCGTCGCCTGCGATGCCGGAGAAGAAACGCATATTGGCGAGCTTGGCCAAATGATCGATGCCAAGCTCGGCACCATTCCGACCGGGACGCCGCAAAATGACGCGCGCGCATTGTTGTTCGCCGCCTTGCTGCTGGCCGACGAATTATATGAGTTGCAACGCTCGGGAACTGGCCACGCTAAAGCCGATCCGGTTCCGCTGCCCGATGACATCGCCCCTCCCGAACAGCTCGATGCGCTCGCTATGCGCCTCGAAGCGCTGGTTGCCGCGCTGGAAGTTCCGGCCTGAACCGAGGCTATGCCGCGTTATGAGGCATAAAACCGAGGCTACCCTTGAGATCGCGCCAGCATAGGCCTAGATAGGCTTTGACGGGTACTGCCCGGTGCGAGCCGCTAGAAAATCCCTGAGGCTATAAGCAATCCAATGGGGGCTGTCCCTGGTCGGATCCTGGTCCGGCACATATGGTTCCCACCTGACGTCGAGGCGTCAGTGGATTTCCCGGCACACGGCCCATGGTGGTCCCGTCACTTTCTTTCTTTGGAAATTTAGCTTTGCTAATTTCAGTCTGTGCCGTCCCGCTCCCCCGGCCCAACCACCCGTTTAAGGTACCCTGTGGGTGGTTGGGCCGGGGGAGCGGGACGGCACAGACTATCCGAAACGAAGTTTCGGATCAGACACAGAGGCTAACCGGCGTGAGCGAAAAAGATGATCTGCGCACTAAGCTACGCGCGCAGCGGCGAACCTATGTCGAAGGCTTGCCCGAGGCGATCCGTGCGCTGATCATGCTGCGCCCGCCAGCACCGATCGCCCGACTCGCCGCCTCTGCGGGGATCGTCGGCCTTTATCATGCCTCGCCGTATGAAACCCCTGCGCGCAGCTATGCCAAGTGGTTTCAGGAGCAGGGCAAGCGGCTCGCCCTGCCCTGGTTTACCGACCGCACGGCGCCGATGCTTTTTCGCGAATGGCGCGATCCCCACGCCGATAGCGATCTGGAAGTAGGGCCCTGGGGAACATTACAACCCGCCGCCGATGCCCCCGAACTCGTGCCGGATGTCGCTTTCGTGCCCTTGCTCGGTTTTACCAGCGATGGGCATCGGATCGGTCAGGGCGGCGGGCATTACGATCGTTGGTTGGCAGCGAATCCCCAAGTGCCGGCGCTTGGGCTGGGCTGGGATTGTCAAATGCTCGACAAGCTCCCCCTTGAGCCTCATGATCATGCGCTGCTTGCGGTGATTACCCCCACCCGGATTTATGGAGATCTCGACTGATGCGCCAAGAACCGACCTGGCGCATCCCCATCGGCGTCTTGGCGCTGGTGGTATCGCTACTGCTTTACGGCAATGTCATTGCCTGGCTGCTCGCCCCGACGCTGGCAAGTTGGCCGGTGCTGGCACAAGCGCCGGTCTATATCGTGCTGGGCGTTATCTGGCTGTTTCCGCTGCGCCGCTTCATGATCTGGATGGAAACGGGACGCTTTAAATAGCAGCCCCAGCGCGCATGAGAAAGCTTCCGTGAATACTAAGCATTCACGGACAACTAACTATAAAATAGGGAAAATTCCCCAAGGTGGCGCGAGTGACGGGGCTCGAACCCGCGACCTCCGGCGTGACAGGCCGGCACTCTAACCAACTGAGCTACACCCGCTCGCCCCCTTGGGGAGCGCCGCCACTAGGCCAGCGTCACGAAGCTGTCAACATCCGACGCGGCGCAAAAACGCCTTCCATCGCCACCGTTCAAAATCGCCGTTTGCACTCCTCGGGCGCCCATTACGCGGGCGTTAACCCTATTTTTGCGCCTCATCCCGCATAACCGCCCGGTAATGATAATGGACAGGGGCAAATTCAAGTGACCATGAGCCGCCGCATTCTTGCTGCCGCGCTGCTATGCGTACCGTTACCGGCGCTGGCCAGTCCGGCGGTAACGCTCGACAGCGCCGTCTATGTCGAGCACGTCCAGCAGCGCAACGGCACCCTCACCCGCGCCCTCGAACCCGCCAATCGCCTCAATCGCGGCGAACGCGTGGTCACCCTGGTCAATTGGTACATGCTGGGCGGCAGCGGCGGCTTCACCGTCGTCAATGCCATTCCCGCAGGGCTAGCCTACCAAGGATCGGCCGATGGCGGCGAGGATGTCTCGGTCGATGGTGGCAAGAGCTGGGGCAAATTGGCGCAGCTCCATATCGGTGCACGCAATGCCACGCCGGAGGATGTCACGCATGTCCGTTGGCGTGTCTCGCCGCAGCAGGCCCTGAATGGCGCCGGACGGATCGCTTACGCCGGGTTCGTGCGCTAATCCCCGGTCAGCGCTAATCGCAACCCAAGCGCCCATTCCCGTCCGTCCAGAGCTTGTCGAAGGACTGCCTTTCTTTTCCTTCACTTACCAGAAGAACAAGGCAGTGCTTCGACAAGCTCAGCATGGACGGGGTAGATTTCCGCCATTGCAACTTCCTACAATGTATTAATACAATGTATTAAACGGCAACCGGAGCGGCAATGTGCGCTTGCGGCTGATAGCCGCTGACCTGGAAGTCCTCGATGCGATAGTCGAAGATCGACTCGGGGTTTCGGGTAATCTCCAACCTGGCCTCGCCTGAAGGCGTGCGGCTCAATTGTTCTTCGACCAGTGCCGCGTGATTGAGATAAAGATGGACATCGCCCCCCATCCACACCAGTTCGCCCGGCTCCAGCCCGCATTGCTGCGCCAACATGCGGATGAACAGCGCCGCGCTCCAGGCGTTGAAGGCAAAGCCCAATCCGAGATCGCAACTGCGCTGGTATAACAGCCCGGACAAGCGATTGCCGGAAACGTGGAACTGATAGGTCTTGTGACACGGCGGCAGCGCCATCGCCGGCAGCTCGGCGACATTCCAGCCCTCGACGATGTGCCGCCGGCTGCCCGGATCGGATTGAAGCCCGGTGACGAGGTCAGCGACCTGATTCACGCCCTGCGGCCGCCGACGATAGAGGCCGTCCTGCGCCGGCTCATACACCGGCCAATCCACCCATTGCTTGCCATAAACCGGGCCGAGATCGCCCCACCGCGCGGCAAAATCGCCATCCGCGACGATCCGCGCCGAAAAATCCTCACGGCTGATCGCATCCCCGGTTTCGCGGCGATACCGCTCCAGCGGCCAGTCGGTCCAGATTTCCACACCCTGGGCACAAAGCGCGCGAATATTGGTGTCTCCGGTCAGAAACCACAGGAATTCGCGCGTGGCGGTCTTCCAGTAAACACGCTTGGTGCTGAGCAGCGGCATCCACCCATCGCTCAGATCGAAGCGCAGTTCGGCCCCGAACACCGACCTCGTGCCGACCCCGGTACGATCGACGCGCGCATCGCCCTGCTCCCAGATCCGCCGCATCAGCGCCAGATACTGGTATTCCCAGTGATCGGATTGTCCCAAGACCTGGGGAGACGGGGCGGCGGTATCGAGCAAAGCCATGCTCGACTTTAACCCCTACCCCATAGCTTTGCCAAGCCGCTCGAGGCGCCCGCGAAAAACACGCAGTATGGTTGCCGCCTGGGGCTTGCCACCTCGCCGATCGCCGACTATAGGCCCGCTCCTGCCTCGGGCACCTTCGGGTGTCCAGCATACGGTCGGGGAATAGCTCAGCCTGGTAGAGCACTGTCTTCGGGAGGCAGGGGCCGGAGGTTCGAATCCTCTTTCCCCGACCAATTTATAGCAATGGGTTGATGATAACTCATAGCCCCTTCCGTCCGTCCTGAGCTTGTCGAAGGACTGCCTTTCTTTTCAACGCTTGCCGGGGGAAAAGACGGTGCTTCAACAAGCTCAGCACGGACCGGTAAGTTTGGCTCTCTGGCGCCGCGATGAACTCCGCTAATCTCCCACCGCTGGAACGCCTGCTGGCAATCATGGCCCGCCTGCGCGATCCGGTGAGCGGTTGCGAATGGGACCGGGCGCAGAGCTTTGCGACCATCGCACCTTACACCATCGAGGAAGCCTATGAGGTCGCCGATGCCGTGGCGCGTCAAGACCTCTCCGCGCTCAAGGACGAACTCGGCGACCTGTTGCTCCAGGTCGTGTTTCACGCCCGCATCGCCGAAGAAGCGAGGCATTTCGCCTTCGCCGATGTCGCCGCCGCCATCGCCACCAAGATGGAAACGCGCCATCCGCATATTTTCGGCAACGGTGGCGAGGCAGACATTGCCCGGGAAACCCGCTGGGAGAACCTCAAGGCGCAGGAACGCGCCGCAAGCGGCGCCACCAGTGCGCTCGATGGCGTAGCGCTGGCGCTGCCCGCCTTGCTGCGCGCGGAGAAATTGCAGAAGCGCGCCGCGCGCGTCGGCTTCGACTGGCCCGACCCGACCGGCCCCGCCGACAAGCTGACCGAGGAACTCGCCGAACTCGCCGCCGCCCAGACCCCGGATCATCGCGCCGAGGAAGCGGGCGACCTGTTGTTCGCCGCCGTCAATCTGGTCCGCGCCCATGGCATCGCCGCCGAGGACGCCTTGCGCGCCGCCAACGCCAAATTCGAACGCCGCTTTCGCGCTATGGAAGCGCTGGCCGAGCAAGCCGACCAGAGCTTTGCCAGCCTTTCGCTCGATGAGCAGGAAGCGCTGTGGCAGTCGGTCAAACGGCTGGAGAAATCTCTCTAAATTCAAGACCGAGATGGCCGCCTTTTCGCGCGATCTCTCAGCTTGACAGCACCGGCTCCAGCGCGGCGATCAGCGGATCGAGGCCGGGCCCGTATTTCTGCCAGCGGCCGATCGCACTCCGATAAAGCGGCTTTCTCACCTGCACGGCGCTGGCGGTCGTGATCGCCCGACCCGATAGGTGGAAGTCGAGGCAGGCCTCGTTCCATTCGAGATCGAGAAATTCGAGCAGATGGCCCAGAGTGACGAGTTCGGCGACTATCCGCAGGACATCGCGTGGCCCGAGCGACGGCAATCCGGGCTGAGCGAAAGCGACAGAGGTTAGAGAGCGCGGACCGGTCACGCGAATACTGCCCCATGGCGAGCATCACGGTATCGTTTGCCATGGTTAATAAACTGCTAAGCCCGCTATGACATCACTTGCGGCGGTGCCAGCTTAGCCAAGCCGGGTGAAACGCCCCAGCTCGCGCGGCGTCAGGCGAACCTTGATCCGGCGCTGCGGCGCAGCATCGCCGCTCACCGCTTCGCTATCCACAAGTATTTCGGCATCAGCCAGCACTTCACCATGCGCATGCAGCCACGCAATGCGCTGGCCGTCCCCTGCCGGCAGCACGAATTCAAGCTCACGCGCATCGCCGGTGAGCAATCGGCTCGCGGCGGTGAGCAGTTGATCGCAGCCCTCTCCGGTCAAGGCAGATAACGGCACCACGATCTGGTCGCCGCTGGCCTGCGCCTGGTGTGCGAGTTCGGCGGCACGATCGGGCGACAGCAGATCCCATTTGTTCCAGACCTCGATCACCGGCACCGCCACCGGTATGGGCGCCGCCGCGTCCGCCGGCGCATCGGCCGACGCCGTCGCCAGTCCGAGATCGGCCAGCACCGCCAGCACTTGCGCCTTTTGCGCAGCGCTGTCGGGATTGGCGATGTCGCGGACGTGGATGATGACGTCAGCAGCGGTCACCTCCTCCAGCGTGGCGCGAAAAGCAGCCACCAACTGCGTCGGCAGATCGGAAATGAAGCCGACCGTATCCGAGACGATCGCCTTGTCGACACCGGGCAAGCGGACCCGGCGCATCGTCGGGTCGAGCGTCGCGAACAGCAGATCCTGCGCCATCACGCTGGCGCCGGTCAGATGATTGAACAGCGTCGATTTGCCGGCATTGGTATAGCCCACCAGCGCCAGCACCGGCCACGGCGCCTTTTCGCGCCGATCGCGGTGGAGCGCGCGGGTGCGGCGCACCTGCTCCAGCTCGCGGCGGATGCGCGCCATGCGATCGCGGATCAGCCGGCGGTCGGCCTCGATCTGGGTTTCGCCCGGCCCGCCGAGGAAGCCGAAGCCGCCGCGCTGCCGCTCAAGGTGAGTCCAGCTGCGCACCAGCCGCCCCGCCTGATAATCGAGATGCGCCAGTTCGACCTGCAATCGCCCCTCGGCGGTGACCGCGCGTTCGCCAAAGATTTCGAGGATCAACCCGGTGCGATCGATGACCTTGCGCTCGAGTTTTTCTTCAAGATTGCGCTGCTGGATCGCCGACAGCGCGCCATCGACCACGATCAGCTCGGCATCATACTCAACGCATGCAGCAGCGATATTGGCCACCTGGCCCTCGCCGAACAGCGTCGCGGCGCGCACCTCGCGGATCGGGATCGCCGAGGCATCGACCACCACCAGCCCGATCGCCAGCGCAAGGCCGGTGGCTTCTTCCAGCCGTGCCTCACGCTCGATCGGGGCTGCCTTGCCACGCAATTCCGTGCAAACCACCAGGGCGCGGATGCCGCGGGTGACCTCGCCTTTTTGCTCGTCGTAAAAAGTCAGGCGCCAGAATCCTCTTCGCCGTCCCACTCGCCCGTCAAATCCACCGGGGTCAGTGGCTGAATGGTCGACACGGCGTGCTTATAAGCCATCTGCACATAGCCATCGCGTTCAAGCAACAGGCAGAACAGATCATAAGCGGCAACGCGGCCCTGCAACATCACCCCGTTCACCAGGAACATCGTGACTTGCACACCGGCGCTGCGCACGCTGGTCAGGAATACATCCTGCAACAGCCGCAGTTTCTTGCTTTCGCCAGAGGTAACGAATTGGCGCGCATCGATCGGCTGGCTGGGCATGATCGTCGAAATGGCATGCTTGTAGACCAGTTGCGACTGGCCATCGCGGCGCAGCAGGATCGAGAAATTATCGAACCAGGTGACGATGCCCTGCAGCTTGACGCCCTTGACCAGAAACATGGTCACCGGGGTCTTGTGCTTGCGCAACAGATTGAGGAACTGGTCCTGAAGATTCTGGTTTTTGGCCGCCGCACCATTGGCAGCTTTCGCTGGCGCGACCACGGGCGCAGCGGTGGCGCCCGAGCTATCGGTATCGTTTGCCGACTGAGGAGGAAGCGGCGATTCGGCAGCCTCAGGCTTGGACCTGGGGCGAGCGGTGAGGGTACGTCCCGTCATATTCTGCTCCATTTTTGGCGGCCGCCGATGCGGTCCGCAATCTGGCCGGTGAAATCCCCGACCGAAGACATAACAAGTCTATGTCTTCGCGGTTGCAGCGTAAATGACAAAATTCACATTTCGCTTCATGCAGGTTAAATACTGGAGCATATTCCCTTATTTTTCCAGGAGATGCGCCGCGATCGTCGTTCGAGAACCGATTTCCACGGCCGCACCTCGCCCCGCATTTGCTACCGCCTATGACCATACCGCTGTGCGGCGATTCGCTATTCCTCCTCATCGTCATCGCGGCGCTCGGCGATTCCCAACAGCTTGAGTTTGCGGTGCAGCGCCGAACGCTCCATGCCGATGAAGGTCGCCGTTTTCGAGATATTCCCCGAAAAACGCCGGATCTGAACTTTCAAATATTCGCGTTCGAAACTCTCGCGCGCCTCGCGCAGCGGCGCGCCCATCAGTGCCGGCATGCCGAGATCCCCCGAGATGCGGCTGTTGGTGATCTCGCTCGGCAGCATGTCGGGTTCGATACGCGACAAACGTTCGCGCGGGGTCAGGATCACCGTTCGTTCGACGACGTTGCGCAATTGCCTGACATTGCCGGGCCATTCATAGCTCTGCAACGCCGCCATCGCCTCGGGCGCGACTTCGGGGGGCGCCACGCCCTGATCGTTGGCGAAGCGAGCAAAGAAATGATCGATCAGCGCCGGAATATCCTCGCGCCGGTCGGCGAGCGAAGGAACATGCAGCGGCACGACATTGAGCCGGTAATAGAGATCCTCGCGGAAGCGCTTCTCGGCAATCTCCTTCTCAAGATTGCGCGAACTTGACGATAGCACGCGGACATCGACACGTATCTGACGATTGCCACCGACGCGCACGAAGCTTTGTTCGGTCAGCACCCGCAGGATACGCGCCTGAGTCGAAAGCGGCATATCCGCCACTTCGTCGAAATAGAGCGTGCCGCCATCGGCCATTTCCAGCAAGCCGGCGCGTTCGAGCTGGCCATCCGATTCCTCGCCGAACAACTCCTGCTCGAAGCGTTCGGGGGTGATCCGCGCCGAATTCACGCTGACGAAGGCGTGTTGGGCACGCGGGCTCCAGCTATGCAGCAACCGCGCGGCGACTTCCTTGCCGACCCCCGCCGGACCCGAAATCAGCAAGCGACTGCCGGTATTGGCCACCCGCTTCAGCGTCGCCCGGACCTGGTTGATCGCCGCGCTGTTGCCGGTGAATTCCTGGCCGAATGGCAGTACCTGCTTCAGGCGGGCGTTCTCGCGGCGCAGCATTTCAGTTTCGGTCGCGCGCGCCACCAGATGGAGCAAACGCTCGGCCTCGAAGGGCTTTTCGATAAAATCCATGGCGCCGCGCCCGATCGCCGACACCGCCGTATCGATATTGCCATGGCCGGAGAAAATGATCACCGGCAGTTCGGGCTCGCGCAGCTTGATCGCGTCGAGCACTTCGAGCCCATCCATCGGGCTGCCATGCAGCCAGACATCGAGCAGCACCAGCGAAGGCCGCCGCTGATCGATGGCGTCGAGCGCGGCGCGACTGTCGCCCGCGGTGCGACACTCATAGCCTTCGTCTTCAAGCACCCCCGCGACGAGGTCGCGGATGTCCTTTTCGTCGTCGACGATCAATATATCCAGAGCCATGGAGCCTCCAAAGCTGGTGCCGGCTGGCGACCCGTTGTCATTACATTTTCCTCATTCCGCCGCTTCGACGCTGCGCTGGCTGGCCAACGGATCGCAGGCGAAGACCATCATGACCTGCGTGCCGCCCGCAGGCAGCGACGCGAAACTCATGTCACCGCCGTGTTCCTCGACGATCTTCTTGACGATCGCCAAGCCGAGGCCAGTGCCCTTCTCACGCGTCGTCACGTAAGGCTCGATGATTCGTTCGCGATCCTGCGGCAAGCCGATGCCGTTATCGCTGATCAGAATATCGACGGCGGCTCCGGTCTGGCGCATGGCGATAGAAATAGCGCCACGGTAATCGTCGTGCTGAACCTTTGCCCGAGCTTCAATGGCTTCTATCGCGTTCTTAAGGACATTGGTCATAGCTTGACCAAATTGGTGACGATCACAGGCGATACGTTCGATGTCGCCCTCAGCCGAAAATTTGAAATTGATGTCGGGCCGGGACACTTCCTGCAGAAACACCGATTGGCGCGCGAGATCGACCGGGTCTTCGGGCCGAAACACCGGCTTGGGCAGCCGCGCGAAGGACGAGAATTCATCGACCATCTTACGCAAGTCACCGACCTGGCGAATGATCGTCGCGGTCAGTTCGTCGAACAACGCGCCATCGACGAGGATCTGTTTGCGATAACGACGGTTCAGCCGTTCGGTCGCCAGCTGGATCGGGGTCAATGGGTTCTTGATCTCATGCGCGATGCGCCGGGCGACGTCGGACCAGGCAGCTTGCCGCTGATCGAGCAATTGCCGGGTTATATCCTCGAAGGTGATGACATGGCCGCCGCGATTGTGCGTCAGCTTGACCGCCAAGGTCAGCAATTCGCCCGATTTGCCATGCTGAGCGACGCCCCCGGTCAAGCCATTATCGATCATATTGGCGATCTGCGGCGCGACCTCAGCGAGGCGTAGCCCCAATGGCGGCGGGCCGCTGTGCTCAAGCAGCAGCTTCTGCGCCGAGCTGTTCATCAGCATCACCGCACCGTCGCTGTCGAGCGAAATCACCCCAGCGGTCACCGATTCAAGCACCGCCTCGATCAGCGCCCGGCGCTCGTCGAGTTGCTGATTGGCGCCAACCAGCGCCTGCGTCTGACGTTCGATTTGCGCGGTCATGCGATTAAAGGCGCGATTGAGCAGGCCGATATCGTCGGCGCCGGTGCGCCCTTCGACGCGCAAGGCAAAATTTCCGCTGCCCACCCGGCGGGCAGCCGCGACCAGTTCGTAAAGCGGCTGCACCTGGCGATCGGCAAAGCGCAGCGCGAACCACACCGCCATGCCGACCAGCGCCAGCGAAATCACGAAGAGAGCAATATTGAACCGCAATTGCAGCAGTCGCGCGCGCTGCGTCAGCACTTGATAAGCTCGCACGATATTTTCAGCCCGGCGCCCCTGGCTCAGGGCGAGCAAGTCGGAGGTGCGCGCAACATAGAGGTACAGGCCGGAAGGGCGGTCGATGGGCGTCACCGCTTCGATCCGATCGGCGGGCGCATTGACCACGATCGGCTCACCGGCATCGATGCGCCGCAACTCCTGCGGGGTCACCCGCTCGCGGGTGACGTTCTTGCTCGGATCGACGATCGCGGCGGTGCGCAATTTGCCGTCGCTCGCCTTTTGCAGGATCGCCACCTCATCGAGCCCGCGCTGCAGCACCTGATAAGACAAGGCTTCCGCAAATTGCGGGCTGACGATCGTGGTATGGCTAAGGATGTAATGCAGGTCATCGGCCATCGCGACCGCTTGATTGCTGACATCACGCTGGGTCTGCTCGTAATAGCCGCGCGCCAGCTTATTGGCGTTTTCCAGCATTCCGCGCGAATTGTCCGAAAACCAGAATTCCACGCCCGACTGGAACAACCAGGAGGCAAAAATCACCACCAGCAGCGTGGGGATGGCCGCGACCAAAGAGAACAGAAACACCAGTTGGACGTGTAAGCGCCCCGTACCGCCCATTTCGGCAGCCCGACGCAAGGCGATCCGGCGCCCGAGCAGGACCAGTATCCCCATGGCCGGTAGCAACGTACCCACTAGCAGCGAAGCAGTCAGGCCGGATGGCAGCAACTGACCTTTCACCGCCTGGTTAGACAACGCGGCCCAAGTCGTCAGCGTCGCCACCAGAAAGGCAACGACCGCAACGATCTCCAACACCGGGAAAATCTTGGCGCGCCGCGCCGCCACTTGCATGCGCCGCCACCAACGGGGCCAACGTCGCATACGGGAAAGGCCGAGGGTAACCATCGTTGCTCTATTACAACACTAGTGTTGCGGCCATGCAAGGGGTTTCGGTGTGGCGTCTGATCCGAAACTTCGTTTCGGATAGTCGGTACCGGCCGCGGCCCCC
>JAMFSI010000105.1 GCA_026225215.1 Sphingomonas palustris
ACGTGTCGCCCTCGATGCTGCTGCCGGCGACATCAAGCGGTCTGACCGCTGAGTCTGGGTCTACTTCAATCTTTGCAAATCCACCGAGTGGCTGTGACTTTGCATGTCACGAGATGATACCGCACAATGACGATGTCGTTATCCATGACACCTCCACACCCTTCAATTGGGTACTGTTGTCTTCCGGCTATTACGGCAGTGGCTCGACCAAGAATACGTATTATCTGGTTGGAGGTTGTGCTCAGAAGCCGGTCAGCGGCAGTGTGCCCCCATGTACCTCCGGCGTATTGTACACCAGCACCGGCGCTGCAATGAACAATACTTCGACCAACGTTTCTGGAAATACCTCTACCACTACGACCAATACCTATTCCATTACCGATAGCACGGGTGGAGCGGTAACTATCACTCTCAATAATAAAGTTGTCCAAACAAAAACAAGCACATCTAATGGAAAAACAAGCACAACCACGACAACGCTTACCAACCAAAACTCAACTTACGATACTGGCTATTGGGCGGATGGCTATTGGAACACCCAAAATTACGGACTGATCAATGGCGGCAGCCCGTCCAGCCTCACCTTGCGCCGTGACGACGAGATCGCGGCCGCGCAACAGCTAATTCCCTACGCGACGACTCAGGAAACCAATTATAAAGTTACTTATCAGCTGCAGATGTTCTCGTTCGACTGGACGCATCCGGGCGCGACAGGCCCGGTCACCCAACTGACGCCGATGACCGACGTAAAATCGATGGGCAGTGTCAATGTTGCCAATCTGATGCCCACCATCGATTACTGGTGGTCGAACTCCGAGCCCACCAGTTCAACCAATATCAACGATCAGGGCACGGAAATCGGCAATATGTTGACCCAGATGACCTCGGTGATGCCGACGCCCGGCAATGGCTCCGCCAGTTCAACGCCGCAGGAGATCCTGTTTCTGGTAACCGATGGTATGGCCGACGAGAATGAAGGCGGCCGCGTGAATGCACCGCTCACCACCGCCGATCTTAAATTGTGTAGCGCAATCAAGGCCAAGGGCATCAAAATCGCTATTCTCTACACCCAGTATCTGCCGCAAGCGCTGGTTGGCGATTCATGGTCGCAGACCAACGTCGCCCCCTATTTGAATGGTACCGATCAGGACCTTGCCGCGCTGCAAAGCTGCGCCTCACCCAGTGCCACCGGCGCGCCGCTCGTCCAGACCGTGTCGACCGACGGCGATTTCACCTCAGCGCTGCAGAATCTCTTTTCGACCGCACTGCAAACTGCCCGGTTGGTTGTCTAACACCGCAGGGAGGAGTTCCTGACCGATAGGTCGAGAACTCCTCCGCCGGCTAGCTCAGCGATTACAAACCTTCCGCGCCGCCGCCAGAATCCGCGCGCTGTTGATCAGCGCCGCCTTTTCCAGATTGGCGGCATAGGGCATCGGCACATCTTCGTTGCAGACCCGCAGCACCGGGGCGTCGAGATGGTCGAAGCCGTCCTCCATGCAGATGGCGACGATCTCGGAAGCGATCGAACACGTCGGCCAGCCTTCCTCGGCGACGATCAGACGGTTGGTCTTGGCGAGACTGGCGAGCACGGCGCCGCGGTCGAGCGGGCGCAGCGTGCGCAAATCGATCACTTCCGCCTCGATCCCGTCCGCCGCCAGCAGCTCGGCGGCTTCGAGCGCCATGCCCACGGTGATCGAATAGGCAACTATGGTAACGTCGGTGCCTTCGCGCACCACCCGCGCCTTGCCGATCGGGATGATATGGTCGTCATCCTCGGCCAACTCGAAGCTGCGTCCGTAGATCAGTTCGTTTTCGAGAAAGACTACGGGGTCTTCGCTACGGATCGCTGCTTTCAATAGCCCCTTGGCATCCGCCGCATCGTAAGGCGCGATGACGATGAGACCCGGCACCGCCGCAAACCATGGCCCGTAATTCTGGCTGTGCTGCGCCCCCACCCGGCTCGCCGCGCCATTCGGGCCGCGAAACACGATCGGGCAGCGCATCTGGCCGCCGGACATGTAATTGGTCTTGGCGGCGGAATTGATGATATGATCGATCGCCTGCATGGCGAAATTGAAGGTCATGAACTCGACGATCGGACGCAGGCCGCCCATCGCCGCGCCGGTGCCAATGCCGGCAAAGCCATATTCGGTGATCGGCGTATCGATCACTCGCTTGGGCCCAAACTCTTCGAGCAGGCCCTGAGTGACCTTATACGCGCCCTGGTATTCCGCGACTTCCTCGCCGATCACGAAGACGCGGTCATCGCGGCGCATTTCCTCGGCCATCGCATCGCGCAAGGCTTCACGCAGCGTCACCGTGGCGACATTGCGCGCGGCGGCTTCGGGAGCCTTCGCGGGTGCGGCCGGTTTTTCGACCGGCGCGGCGGGCGCGGCAGCTTTCGCTTCTTCCTTGGCGGCTTCCGACGGTTTCGCCTCGGGCGCAGGGGCGCTGGAGGTCGAAGGCTTTTCATCCTCCTCGCCATCGATCAGCGCAATCACGGTGCCGACCTTCACCCCTTCGGTGCCCTCGGCCACCACGAGCTTGCCGATCGTGCCTTCATCGACCGCCTCGAACTCCATCGTCGCCTTGTCGGTTTCGATCTCGGCCAGGATATCGCCCGATTTGACTACGTCGCCTTCCTTGACCAGCCATTTGGCCAGCTTGCCCTCTTCCATCGTCGGCGACAGCGCCGGCATTTTCAGCTCGACGGCCATCAGTAGTTCTCCACCAGCACGTCGGTTGACAGTTCGGCCAGATCGGGCTCGGGCGAGCTATCGGCGAAATCGGCGGCTTCGGTGACTATCCCGCGCAGCCGCTTGTCGATCGCCTTGATCTCGTCTTCGGAGACGCCTCGCAGCAGCAGCTCGGCCTTGGCATGATCGATCGGATCATGCTTGTCCTTCATTTCCTGCACTTCTTCGCGGGTGCGGTACTTCGCCGGGTCCGACATCGAGTGGCCGCGATAGCGGTAGGTATTGAGTTCGAGCAGCACCGGACCATTGCCGGCGCGCACATAGTCGATGGCGATATTGGCCGCCTGGCGCACTTCGAGCACATCCATGCCGTTCACCGGCAGGCCGGGAATGCGAAAGGCCGTACCGCGCCGATAGAAATGCGTTTCGGCCGAGCCGCGCTTCACCGCCGTGCCCATGGCATAACCGTTGTTCTCGATCACATAGACGATCGGCAGCTTCCACAAGCTGGCCATGTTGAAGCTCTCATAGACCTGGCCCTGGTTCGATGCGCCATCGCCGAAATAGGCGAGGCAAACGCCGCCATCTTCACGGTATTTGTGGCCAAAGGCGAGCCCGGTGCCGAGCGACACTTGCGCGCCGACGATGCCGTGGCCGCCATAGAAATGATGCTCGACGCTGAACATATGCATCGAGCCGCCCTTGCCGCGCGATATCCCCGCCGCGCGACCGGTCAATTCGGCCATGATCAGCTTGGGGTCGATGCCATAAGCCAGCATGTGACCATGATCGCGATAGCCGGTGATCACGCTGTCGAGCTTCGGATCGAGCGCCGATTGCAGCCCCACCGCGACCGCTTCCTGGCCGATATAGAGGTGGCAGAAGCCACCGATCAGGCCCAGCCCGTAAAGCTGCCCGGCCTTTTCCTCGAAGCGGCGAATCAGCACCATCTGTTCGTAGAAGTGCCGCAATTCCTCGTCGCTGGCCTGGTACCGGCTTTCGGCCTGATGCGCGAGTTGCAAGCTGCGCAGTTGGATCAGATCCTCGCCACCCGGATCGGATGCGGGCGCAGGGTCAGGAGCGGTTGCTGACGAATTTGCGGTGGTCTTGGCCAAGTCGACTACCCCTGAAAAATGGGAGACGCGACCATATAACCGCAAGCTGCTAAACGGGAAGCGGCTTCATACGAATTGCCGCGAAATAATCGTCCACCAAAACCGAACCTGATCGAGGCGTTTCTGTTCTGTATCAATCTTGAAGCGAATCAGTGCAGCAACAGCACCATTTCGTCGGGATGGACGACGTTGAGCTTGGCGCGCAGCAATTCGCCGGCGAGATCGGGATCGACATGGTGCGGGTCCAGCAAACGCACGCGATTGCTCAAATGGTCGCGCTGCTCCACCAATTGCTTGATTTCTTGCTGATGCTCGGCGAGCAGCCGGCGATTTTCGCTCCAGGCGAGCACGCCGCTGGGGCCGATGATCGCCACGCCGCTCAGCGCCAGCAGGCAGCACAAGGCGATGGCCTGCACCATGCTCTCCTTAGCCAGTCGTGGATCGCGCGCCCGCTTT
This sequence comes from Sphingomonas palustris, assembly GCA_026225215.1. Taxonomy (GTDB): domain Bacteria; phylum Pseudomonadota; class Alphaproteobacteria; order Sphingomonadales; family Sphingomonadaceae; genus Novosphingobium; species Novosphingobium palustris. Next base: position 4,268 of record JAMFSI010000105.1, read on the forward strand.
GCCATCCTTAAGCATCCAACATAGTTAACGAGGTGGAGCAAGAGGTAATCGCGCTTTGTCGTCAGCTTCTGCGCCCAAATGAGTCAGAACACCGATGAAACGAATCGGGGCGAAGACGAAACCAACTTATGTGAAGGCGAAACCAGTGGCAAAGCACCTCAACTATCCACGAATTGCGCGATCACCGCCAGAAAGGCCGGACCATAGGCCTCGCGTTTGCGCACCCCCACGCCGCTGACATGCTCGAGATCGGCGTCGCCGCGCGGCCGCAGCCGGGCCATATCGCGCAATGTGCTGTCGTGGAAGATGACATAGGGCGGAACATTGGCTTCGCGCGCCAGTTCGCGGCGGCAGGCGCGCAGCGCTTCGAACAGCGGATCGTCAACGGGATTGGCCTCGGCTCCGCGACTGCGCGATTGTTTACGCGCCGAACTTTGCCGGGCCGGCGGCAGGACCAGCGAGACATCTTCCTCGCCGCGCAGAAATTCGCGCGCCGAAGCGCCCAGCATCAGCCCGCCATGCTCGTTCGTGTCGAGCGCCCCGCGCACCGTCAACGCGCGCGCCACCGGCTTGATCAGCGCGACCTCTTCACCCTGGACGATGCCGTAAACCGATAGCTGATCATGCCCGCGCGCAACGATGCGCTCATTGCTCTTCCCCATCAGCACCGCCTCGACATGGCCCAGACCGAAGCTCTGGCCAGTACGATAAACCGCAGACAGCAGCTTCTGGGCGATCTGGCGAACATCGAAGCGCGCCGGCGGTGCCAGACAATTATCGCAATTTCCGCAAGCTTCGGGCGGGTTCTCGCCGAAATGGCGCAGCAGGATAGCACGGCGGCACTGGCCGGTCTCAACCAGCGCGCCTAATGCCTCGATGCGGACGCGTTCTGAGCGCTGGCGCGCGACCTCCACTTCGCCGATGCGCTGGCGGGCGCGAACGAAATCATCCGCCCCCCACAGCAAGGTCGCGACCGCGGGATCGCCATCGCGCCCGGCCCGCCCGCTTTCCTGGTAATAGCTCTCGATCGATTTCGGCAGCCCGGCATGGACGACAAAGCGGACATCGGGTTTGTCGATACCCATACCGAAGGCCACGGTCGCAACCATCACCATCTCTTCGCTGGCCTGAAAGGCGCTCTGGTTTTCGGCGCGCACGTCGGCGGGAAGCCCGGCATGGTAAGCGCGGATAGGGCGACCATCGCGCCCCAGCGCCTGAGCGAGACGCTCGGTCATGGCGCGGGTCTGGGCATAGATGATGCCGGGGCCGGGATTGCTATCGACGATGGCTTGAAGTTGCTTGGGCAAGGCATCGCGCGGCTGGATGGCATAGCGGATATTGGGCCGATCGAAGCCGGCGATGATCAGCCCATCCTCGGGAATGCCCAGCTGCGCCAGGATATCGGCGCGAGTATGGGCATCGGCGGTGGCGGTCAGCGCGAGGCGGGGTACGCCAGCGAAATGATCGAGCAAGGGCCGGAGCAAGCGATAATCGGGGCGGAAATCATGCCCCCATTCGGACACGCAATGCGCCTCGTCGATGGCGAACAGGCTGATTTTCACCTGGTCGAGCTGTTCGCGAAAACCCGCGCCGCTGGCCCGCTCGGGCGCGACATAAAGCAGATCGAGTTCGCCCGCCGCCAGCCGCGCCAAGGTTTCGCGCCAGTCGCTATCCACCGAAGTCAGGCTGGCGGCGCGAATGCCCAGCGCCCGCGCCGAACGCAATTGATCGTGCATCAGCGCGATCAGCGGTGAAATCACCACACAGCAGCCATCGAGCGCCACCGCCGGCAATTGATAGCACAGCGACTTGCCCGCCCCCGTCGGCATCACCGCCAGCGTGCCCTGCCCCGCCAGCACCCGGCGCACCACCCGCTCCTGCACGCCGCGAAAGGAATCGAAACCGAAAATGTCATGAAGCAGCGTGGCGGGATCGGACAGCATGGCGGCGCTATAAGGCGCGAAGACTGAAACTGGGTACCGGTTTTTCGCTGGTGGTCGCGCATTATCGGGGATGACTCGCGATAGGCGGCGATACCCCCGAGAAAACCGTTAGTTCCCGACAACCACCGCAAGCCAGCCGCGCTTCACCGCGATTTGGCCCGCGTCAAATTGTAAAAATCGGTTACCCAATCTATGTCGGGTTCAAATCCTACAGGAATTGGTCGCACATGAACGTCAACCGGCGCCGGTTTATCGGCGCGTTTTCGGCAGGGGCCGTTACCCTTGCTGTTTCTCCGCGTATCGCTTTTGCCACTGTCAGTTCGGGTCCGCGCCCGGAACTACTGCCTCGCGCTCTCGCCGCGCTCAACGCGCATCGCGGTTCGATCGCCCATCGTGACATCATTGGCATCGTCGATTTTGCCCAGCCTTCCAAAGCTCAGCGCTTTCAACTGATCGATGTCGCCGGTGGCCGGGTCATCGCCACCCATCTGGTGGCGCATGGCCGCGGCTCCGATCCGCACAACATCGGGCTGGTCGAGGAATTGTCCAACCGGCCCGGATCGAATGCCTCGTGCCAGGGCAGCTTCGTTACCCGCGAAATCTACCATGGCGAACATGGTCGCTCACTGCGACTCGATGGGCTCGAACCGCAGAACTGCATGGCCCGTGAGCGCGGCATCGTCGCGCACGCTGCCGCTTATGTGAGCGCGGAGATGGCGGAAACGCAGGGCCGGGTCGGTCGCAGCGAAGGCTGTTTCGCGGTGTCGCCCGGCGCGATCGGCGAAGTGCTGGCGAAACTGGCGCCGGGGCATCTGCTGTTCGCTTGCAAGTAAGCGCCATGTACCAAGAAATCGAGGCCTAAGCCCCTTACCCGTCCGTCCTGAGCTTGTCGAAGGACTGCCTTTCTTTTCAGGCGTTTGCCAGGAAGAAGGACAGTGCTTCGACAAGCTCAGCACGGACGGGGTGGGTTCCAGCCATTGTTCATCGGTGTTAGCCGGAATTGGCAGCCGCCAGCACAGCGGCGATGGTACGCTCCGCCAATTTCAGCTTATACCGATTTTGCTCGGTCGGCGCGGCATTCGCAAACAGCGCCTCAGCCACCGCCGCAGCGCCTCGCGGCAAGGCGGCATCGCCCGCATCACTGCGCCATGGAATGGTACCGATCCCCCCGAGCGCGATGCGTCCACTGCCATCCTCCTCGACAACCGCCGCCACCGAGACCAGCGCGAAGGCATAGGACGCGCGGTTGCGCACCTTGCGGTAGAATTGCCGGCCGGCAGGCGGTGGCGGCAGGATCACCGCGGTAATCAACTCACCCGGCTCTAGCGCAAACTCCCGTATCGGCAGGCTTTCTCCCGGCGCCAAATGAAACTCGCTGATTGCGATACGGCGCAGCGATGTATCGGGCCGCATCACCTCGACTTCGGCATCGAGCAACCGCAACGCCACCGACATATCGCTGGGGAAGGCACAGATGCAGCTATCGCTAACCCCAACCACCGCATGATTGCGGCTATAGCCTTCGCGCGCCGAGCACCCCGAACCGGGATCACGCTTGTTGCACGGCAGATTGCCATCGTAAAAATAGGGGCAGCGGGTGCGTTGCAACAGATTGCCGCCGGTGGTCGCCTTATTGCGCAATTGCCCGGAGGCGCCGGCCAGGATCGCTCGGCACAAGACCGGATAATCGCGGCGCACGCGCGGATGTGCGGCGCAATCGGTGTTGCGCACCAACGCGCCGATGCGCAGCCCGCCCTCCCCGGTGTCCTCGATCCGATCAAGCCCGATATGATTGACATCGATCAGATGCGTCGGCGCGGTAATTTCCAGCTTCATCAGATCGAGAAGATTCGTACCACCCGCGATCAAGCGAGCGCCGGGAGTCCGCGCCAGCGCCACGACCGCCTGTTCGGGTGTGGCCGCGCGCTCGAAGGTAAACGGCTTCATGCGGCCTGCGCCGCGTCATCCGCTGCCACTTCGGCAATCGCGGCGATGATGTTGGGATAAGCGGCGCAGCGGCAGATATTGCCGCTCATCCGCTCGCGCAATTCGGCAGCGCTGGGCCACAGCGGCCCACTGAGATCGGTCGTCACATGGCTGGGGATACCCGCCGCGATCTCATCGAGCATCGCCTTGGCCGAACAGATCTGGCCGGGCGTGCAATAGCCGCATTGAAAACCATCATGGCGCACGAAAGCCGCCTGCAGCGGATGCAGCTTTTCGGGCGTGCCCAAGCCTTCGATCGTGGTGATCGCATCGCCGTCATGCATCACCGCCAGCGTCAGGCAGGAATTGATTCGCCGCCCCGCGACGATCACCGTGCAAGCCCCGCACTGGCCGTGATCGCAACCCTTCTTGCTGCCGGTCAGATGAAGATGCTCACGCAGGGCATCGAGCAGCGTGGTACGGGTATCGAGCCGCAGCGAACGCGGCGCGCCATTGACGGTGAATGTCACCTCAACTTCGCATGGTTGCTGGGACTGCGGCGACGGCATTGTATCCGCCTAGCCGATGGACGCGGCACGATCCAGCGTAACTGGCTCAAGCCCGGCGACGACAAACCCGGTGATCGCCTCTTCCACCTCGCGCGCCTGCCGGCCAGCGGTATGGCTGGTGCGGCGCGAAGCCAGGAAGATCTGCAAATTCAACGAAGGATCGACAATCGGCCAGAAACGCAAGCGGCCTTCACGCAAATCCGGGCGCGCATAGGCTTCGGGCAGGATCGCATAACCGATGCCCCGTAGCACCAGATCGCGGATCAGCCGCGCCGCATCCGCCTCGAACCGCACATCGGGTCTGCCATGCAAGCGTTTGGCCGCATCCTCGATCTCCCCCCTGATGCCCATGTGATGCGAAGGCAGTATTAACGGCAAACCCAGCACATCAGCCAAAGTCACCGCCGACTCGAGCGCCAGCCCCGCAGATTGCGGCGGCCCCAGCAGCCCCATCGGCAGCACGGCAATGCGCTGCTGGCTCAGGCGATCGTCGCGCGGCGACTCCTCCAGCACGGCAAAATCCACCAGCCCCCGCCCCAGCCAATCCTCCAGGCTACCGGTCGGACCCTCGACCAGGCGAAAGCGGATCGCGGGAAAGCGCAGCGCCATGCCCGTGGCCACGCGCTCGGCCAGCGCTTCGGCCAAGCCCGGCGGCATGCCGATGACGAGATGAGCCTCGGCCGCCGACGGCCGCGATCGCATGCCTTGAAGCCCCAGTTCCAATTCGCGCAGCGGGGCGGCAACGCAGCCCCGCAGATATTCGCCATCCTGCGTCAATTGCATGCCGCGCGGCGTGCGGGTGAACAGCGTCACCCCCAGTTCCTCTTCCAGCAGCCGCATTTGCCGGCTGAGCGCGGGCTGAGCGATGCGCAACATGCCTGCCGCCCTGGTCAGCGAGCCCAGTTCGGCGATTTGGATGAAATAATGCAGACGCCGCGTTTCCAAGTCCCAATCCTCCATCGGCCGGTATCGCATTCGGTTATACCCCTATGCCGCATTTTGTAATGGTCGCATACCCGGCTGAGCGATAGCCTGCCCTCAAAGGTGCCCGACCCGATCCACGGCTGCGGACACGGCATGGGAGCAGGATATGACACTTTTGGCAAAATACGGCCCCTGGGCGCTGATCACCGGCGCTTCCGAAGGCACTGGCAGCGCCTTTGCACGACAATTGGCTGACGCCGGGCTCAATCTGATTCTGATTGCCCGGCGCGAAGGACCACTGGCGGGACTGGCGGCAGACATCCGCGCCAAGGGGGTCGAATGCGTCACCGCCTCGGTTGATCTGTCGGCGCTGGATGCAAGCGTGAAAATTGCCGAAGTCGCCGGCGACCGCGAGATCGGCCTGTTCATCGCCAATGCCGGAGCAGACACCAATGGTTCGCTGTTCCTCGACAAGGACATTGCCGATTGGGACCAGCTGACGACGATGAACGTCTTCACCACCATGCGCAATTGCCACCATTTTGGCCAGGGCATGCGCGCGCGCAAGCGTGGCGGCATCATCATCGTCGGCTCGGGTGCGTGCTACGGCGGCCTCCATGGCCTCGCCGTCTATTGTGCGGCGAAGGCGTTTGCGCTGACCTTCGGCGAGGCATTGTGGTCGGAACTGGGCGACCATGGCGTCGACGTGCTAAACCTAATTTTGGGCCGCACCGACACGCCCGCCCATCGCCTGATCCTCGAACAATCCGGGCAGCCGGTGCCCGAAGGCATGGCGCAACCCGAAGACGTCGCCCGCGTCGGGCTGGAGCGATTGCCGCATGGGCCGATCCACAATTGGGGCGAGGATGAGAACACCATTGGCATGTCCGCCGCCTCGCCTGCGCAGCGCCGCGGCAAGATCCTGGCGATCAAGGCGATGTCGCAGGGGTATTCGGTGAAGCAGGACGCCTGAGATGAGCGAACCGACTTTACGCGAAGTCGCCGACCGCCAGGCGATTACCGACCAGCTTTACCGCTATTGCCGCGCGATGGATCGCATCGACAATGAGCTGGGCTATACGATCTGGCATGAGGATGGCACCGCCGATTATGGCGCCGAAGTCTTTCAGGGCAGCGGGCGCGGCTTCATCGATCACGTCAGCGTCCAGCACGCCTCGATCCTGCAGCATTCGCATCAGGTGACGAATATCATCATCGAACTCGATGGCGATCGCGCCGGCAGCGAGGCTTATGTCACCGCACGGTTGCGCATAGAGCGCGACGACAAGCTGCTGCAGATGGTGGTGATCAGCCGCTATCTCGACAAATGGTCGCGGCGTGATGGTCGCTGGGCGATCGATCATCGCCAGACGGTGATGGAAATGGACGAAGTGGCCGAGGTTACGCCGATGAAGCGCCACGACATCGCGCGCCGCGATCGCAGCGATCCATCCTACAGCGTATTGAGAGGCTGATCCCATGAGAGCTGCTTATATCGAGAACGGGCAAGTCCATGTCGGCGATATGCCCGAGCCCGTGCCAGCCCAGGGGCAAGCGCTGGTGCGCACCCACAGCTGCGGCATGTGCGCGTCGGAAGCGCATTTCCTCCACGCCGGGCAGAATGTCATCGATCTCTCGCGCCAGTTCGGCGGGCCTTATGCGGCGCTGGATTTTTCGCGGCCTTTCATCCCCGGCCATGAATATGTCGGCGAAGTACTCGATTACGGCCCCGGCAGTGAGCGCAGGGTCAAACCCGGTCGCCGC
>JAMFSI010000106.1 GCA_026225215.1 Sphingomonas palustris
ATCCCGGGCAAGCCAAGCTCGCCGGAAGCATTTCAGCCGAGCCACCATTTGCCGGCGACCATCACGATCTCGCCGCACGCCACACCGGCAAAAATCGATTTCCGTGCCGCCATGAAGCCCGCAAATCCAACGGCGACCGCGGTGTAACGCAGCCAGTCCGGCACGCTCGCCAGCGCGCCCGGCGGTTGCACCAGGATTTCGGCGATGACACCGGCGAGGATCGCGGTCGCCACCGCCCTCACCCAGATCAGCAGTTCGGAGCCCTCATCGATGCCGCCGCCGAACCAAAGCCCCAGCATGCGCCAGATCTGGTTGGGGATGACGCCCGCGACCAGCAGGATCAGCAAGGCGTGCCAGTCGCCCAGGAAACGACCGAGAATATCGCTCATGCGCGCGCCCTTAAGCGGTGGACGCCATAGGCGATGCTGCCCGCCACCACGCCGCTGATCAGGATATCGACGCCGCTGTCCAGCTTCGCCGCCAGCGGAAACAGCAATAGCCCGAGGATCAATGCGACGACATCGGAAAGCTCGCGGGCATTGCGCGCGGTCGAAAGCAGGAATGCCAGCGGCGTCAGCATCAGGATCGCGGCGGCGAATAATTGCGAGAGATTGGCGGCAAGACCGTAGCCGACCGACGTCGCCATCAGGCAGACCAGCACCAGACCCGCGCCGAGGCCGTGAATGAAAGCGATCCGGCGGTCGCGCGGCACCTGCGGCAGAAAGCGAAAACACTCGACCCAAAGCGTGACCGCGGTGAGATGGGCGACCAATATCAGATGCCGCCGCTTGGTTTGCGGCGTCCGCAGCATCGGCATCACCGACACCACCATCGGAAACAACCTGATGGCGCTGACCGTGACGGCAATCGCGGCCTGGATCACGGTCGCACCCGAGCCGAGCGTCGTGATCAGGATGATCTGCGCCGGGCCCGCCCAGACAAAAACCGTCGACGCCAGCGCCCATCCGAGGCTGAAATGACTGTCATGCGCGAGCGCGCCGATACCGAGATAGGTCGCGAACAGCACCGGCGTCATAACGGTCGCTGCGATCGAACGCATGCCCCACGCGAACGCGCTGAGCGAGCTGTGCCATTGCGGTGAATCGAGTGGGGGAAGCGCCACGGCAAACCGGATCGGAGGAATCGGGTCCGCATAACGCGGAGCAAACCTGTCCCCGTCAAGCGAACCGCCATTCAAGGCCGCTATGCAGATACGGCCCTCTCAGCCGCGAAAATTCATGTTGCGCAGCACGAAACAGGCGCCACCGGCGCGACGGATGCGATTGCAGAGGTCGTCGGCGGCGGGACGCGTGTCGGCGCCGATCCGTACCTGATAGAACGTACGGCTGCCGCGGGTGCGCATCACCGAGCTCAAAAGACTCGGGTCCTGGTCGCCGATCACGGCGCTGAGCCGCGTGATGGCGCGGGCATACATCGCCAGCGCCTTGTTGCGATCGAAGCCCGCGGCAAGTTGCACGCCCCACAGCCGGTCGGCACCAAGCTTCACGTGCTGCTCGAGCTGGGTGACAAAGGGATTGGGCGCGCGGCGCAGCAATGCCATCAATTCGCGGCAGCCGAGGCTCGACGTAACCGGCGCACGGTCAGCCGGCTTGCTGCTCTTGCTGGCGGCGGTCCAGTCGTCAATTGTACTGCCGGTAATGGCGCTGACGTAGTTGCGGGTCTCCTGCGGCATGCCGCCGGAGCCGGCCAGCCATTCCTGCACCCGGCGCGGGCCGGCATTGTAGGCGGCGGCGGCCAATCCGAGATTGCCGAACTGGTTGCGCAATTCGTTGAGGAACTCGGCCGATTTGGGCAGCGCCTGCACCGGATCGAAGGGATCGAGCAGCCGGCGCTCGCTCGCGGTCCCCGGCATGAATTGCGCAATGCCCTGCGCGCGCTGGCCGTTACGGGTAACCGGCCCCACGGCGTCGGACTGGAAGCGGCTCTCCTGCCAGATCACGCGGGCAAAGAACTCGACCGGCAGATCGTTCGACCTCGCCGCCGATTCGATCATCAGGCACATCGCCTCGCGGGTGCCGGAATCGCCAGAATCCTTGTTGTCGGTGGTGGGGATGGCGAGTTCTTCGACACTCGGATGCACCACCCGGGGATCCGCCGCAGCCGGCGCGTCCTCCGCGATGGCCGGCGCGACCGGCCAACCCAGCGTAACGACCGCGACGCAGAGCGCCACACGCAGACCGATCAAATTTCGCACCGCATATCCCATTCCTCGGACCTGCCGGGCACTGCGTAAGACCTTGACCCGCTATTTGGCAATCATGGCGTGCATGTCGGCGGCCAAAAGCCAACCGGCGCGTGCCAAACCCCTGAAATACGCCCGATCACCGCCGGCATCGGTTTACGTTAACACCGCATTTTACCACCGGCACCCTTTCGCAGAGCCTTAAGCGGCGTAAGGTTCCGCCTCAAATCGGGAGGATTATCGATGCAGGATCGACGCCAGACGACGCGCGACAAAGTACTTTACGGCGGCGTCGCCAAATCGGACGAAACCGGCATCGCGCAGGATTGCGTCGTCCGCAATATTTCCGAAAAGGGCGCCAGCATCGAATTTACTAACGTCGTCAGATTGCCCAAAGCGCAGATGTCGCTGACGATTGCCCGAAAAAGCCGTTCCTTCCTGGCCAAAATCGTGTGGTGGCGCGACAATTTCGTCGGCGTCGCGTTTTCAGATGAGGCCCCCGCTCCACCCGTCTCCGATCTGGATGAGCGGCTGCGCAAGAGCGAAGCGAAAAAGCGCCAGTTGCAGCGCCGCATCAAGCAGCTGTTGGGCGAAGGCTAGAGCATCGTCTCCGACCTCATCCTGAGGAGCATCGCGCAAGCGATGCGTCTCGAAGGATGGCCGCGGATCGCTGCCGTGCAAGCGGCCATCCTTCGAGACGCGGCCAACGGGTCCGCGCGAAGCGCGGCCCGATGATAAACTCCGACGCCGCTCCTCAGGATGAGGCCCAGGAGCACGAACCGCTTGGTTCCATGGAATCGATCCACTAGAGGCCATTCGGTTAGCTTCACGCGCGAACATAAACCCAGGCGACACTTCCGGAGCGAAGCAGGACCTCGATGCGCTTGTAGTCGGAGACTTCATACTCGTCAGCCGCTTTCAATTCGGCATCGGTGATCCGAAACACCCTGCCCTTGACTTCATCGCCTGGATTGTCGCTCGCCTCGACGATCGGGTGAAACCGCTTGCCGCTTGTTCTGATCACATCGGGATCGGTGATTTCGATCAGCGATTGGCGATATCCGACCATGGCGTCCGCCTGGCCTTCCAATAGACGGCCAAAAGACGACAGCTGAACTTCATCCAGTTGCAGCGTTCCATAGGAAAAAAGCAGAACCGTTCTCTGGTCGGCCATGGCCGTAACGTACCCCATCGTCCCCTGTGTCGTCAGAGCACGATACGACATGTGAATATCGATGTCTCTTCCGGAGCGAAATCGTCCGCACCCGGTCTCGCGGGCACGCGATACGAAACCAACTATCGGCCCATCCCCAAATGCGATAGCCAGTTGATGTGACACGTGAAGACGCTATCCCTATCATCCACGACACCGATGGACTGCCCCTGCCGCAGCGCAACTGGGCGATCCTGACGATCGGGCTCGGCCTGGTCATGGCGGTGATCGACGGCGCGATCGCCAATGTCGCTTTGCCCACGATCGCCGGATCCCTCAACGCAAGCCCGGCGTTTTCGATCTGGATCGTCAACGGCTATCAGCTGGCGATCACCATCTCGCTGCTGCCGCTGGCCTCGCTCGGCGAAATCATCGGCTATCGCCGGGTCTATCTGGCGGGACTGCTGCTGTTCACGCTGGCATCGCTGTTTTGCGCGCTGTCGCACACGCTGCTGCTGTTGACCGTGGCGCGCATTCTGCAGGGTTTTGGCGCGGCGGGAATCCTCAGCGTCAATGCAGCACTGGTACGATACACCTACCCGCGCGCGCAGCTCGGGCGCGGCATCGGCGTCAATGCCCTGGTGGTCGCGATATCAGCCGCGGTCGGCCCCACCGTGGCGGCAGCCATTCTGGCGGTCGGAACCTGGCCGTATCTGTTCGCCATCAATGTCCCGCTCGGCATCGTCACGCTGGCGCTGGGCTGGCGCACGCTGCCGCACACCGCACCCGCCGTTCACTCGTTCGACTGGCAGAGCGCCGCGTTGAGCGCGATCACCTTCGGCCTCGGCATCGCCGCGATCGACAGCGTCGGCCATGGCGAGACCCTCTTTGTCTGCCTCTCGCAGTTTGCGATCGCGGCCGCCGCGGGCGGGCTGCTGGTGGTCAGGCAGACGCATATGGCCTCGCCATTATTGCCGCTGGATCTGTTGCGCATCCCGATCTTCGCGCTGTCGATCTCGACCTCGATTGCCTCGTTCTGCGGCCAGATGCTGGCCTTTGTCTCAATACCTTTTTATCTCGAGAGCCGTTTCGGATACTCCGCCGTGCAGATGGGCCTCTTGATCACGCCCTGGCCGATCGCCGTCGCATTCGCCGCCCCGTTGGCAGGACGGTTGGTTGAGCGCTACCCGGCCGGGCTGCTGGGCGGCATCGGGCTGGCGATTTTCGCGGCCGGTCTCGGCTCGCTGGCGCTGTTGCCCGCCAACCCTACCGCCTTCGATGTGGTGTGGCGGATGGCGTTGAGCGGCGCAGGCTTTGGCTTGTTCCAGACCCCCA
>JAMFSI010000015.1 GCA_026225215.1 Sphingomonas palustris
CGGCTTAGGACTGGTTTTAGACCAAGAAAGCATGGCGTATCGGTACCATCCGTGGCTTATCCCTGCAAGCCCGATATTTTTGATGCGACCTATGAGGCATTGAAATGACGCAGTGGAGAGACATCGAGAGCGCGCCGAGGGATGGGAGGCGCATCTGGGCTCGCCGGATCTACAATAGCTACATCGTTAAGGAGGGCTGGGCAGTTTGGGGGATCAACTCGCCGGATGCCCCAATGCGGTTCTCGGCACCGGGTGGCCTTGCCGGAGACATTCCCGCAAGCCCCGAGTGCGCTGACACGCCGCGCTGGTTGACCGAAGATAGAATGTTCTCTTTCCCCGATCCTACTCACTGGGATATCACTAATAATGATACCCCTGTCGGCGCCTCCGAAACTCAAGAACTGCTGCCGTGCCCGTTTTGCGGTGCCGAGCCATCGATCCATGGTGTTCGCGCTCCAGAATACTGGGTGATGTGCGATGCCATCGGATGCAAAGCCGCAACAGAAGGGTTTGGCAGCAAAGATCGCGCTATCGCAGTATGGAACCGCCGCGCCCCCAACGCCTCGCCGGCCGGGCCTGATGCGGAGACCGCTTGGCTTATCGAGCATGGCCGCAATAAGACGCCAATGTATTGGACGGGAGAAAGTTGGGGTCGTTGGTCTATGGACCATAGAAAAGCCTGCCGTTTTGCGAGGCGTGAGGACGCTTTCAAAGTGTCTCTTGCATTAGGCGATCCAACCACTCATCCAAACAATCATAAAGTGGTAGAGCATATGTGGCTTAATGAGCGCGGCGATCACCTCAAGGAGCAGAAATCATGAACCATCCGTGGACTAATCGTCTCGCCCACATAGACCAGCGTACCCCAATCGAACTACGCGCCAGCGATCTTGTCTGGGCCATCGAAAAGATGGGCGGCCATCCCCTACTAACCGAAGCCCAGAACCTCGTTCAACAGGCGCTACAAACCCTTGGTGCTTGGACTGATGCCGGTGAGCCTGGCAAAAGCCCCGAGTGCTACGATCCCGCTGCGGGCGATGTGGCTCATAAGCATTTCGTTCAGGTTCACCCCGTCAAAGCAAGGGAGCAGAACGATGCCAACTGACATCCCCGCGCTGAGAGAGGCGCTGGCGAAGATCCAGGATCGTGAGAAACCTCTGCCATGGGTGGTACACACCGGCTCCTCCTTCCGCCGTATCGCCAGCGAGTCGACACGCGAAGATGGCAACGTTCTTCATGCGATTTGTCATCGCGACGGGTGCCTCGATCTATCAATGGGTGAGGATCAGCTTGTTCCATTGGTGCTGCTAGTCAATTCCTATGCCTCCATCCTCGATGAACTCGAAGCGTTGCGGGGTGAGGCAGGGAGGCTCCGCAACGCGGGGGATAAGATGGCGGAAACAGGTAAGAAATTACGAGAAGGCATAAGATTTATTGGAGCGAAGCGTGATCCCGCTATTTATGAACGCGTCGTGGCGCTTGACGCAGCCCTCGCCGCATGGGCCAGCGTGAAGGGGGGTGGGGCGTGAGCCGCCACAACGCCTTCGCAGCCATGCGAGCCGGATCGATGGAGGGCATTCTTGATAGCTCCATCTATGGCGTCCCCATCGAAACGATGAGTACGACCGAACTGCAAATCGCGCTCGGCTGGGCGCTCTCGCAAACGGCCCGCATCTGCGCGCCACAGAAGGAAACCAGACAATGACCCCCGAAGACGAAGCGCTGCTGGCTAGGCTGGAATTTTGGAAATTAGTAAACCGAACGATAAGCGAAGGCAGAGTCATTGAATATGCTATGGATAATCACCTATCATCGTCAAGTTACGGAAATTCGACAATCTTGGCCCCCGTAAAGTAAGCGGGGCTCTGACCCCACATTGCTGACGGCGTTGTGGTGAGCGACGTTCAACCCCTTTCGCGAGGGCTGGGGCTATGACGATGTCATGTGACGATACTGGCACGAAGCCGGTTCGTCGGTTCGAGGTGTTCACGGGCGCGGGGCATCGTCGCGATTGGAGCGAGAGGCGGGCGGCGATCATCGCGGAGAGTTATTCCGGCGTCGAGAGCGTCAGTGCCGTGGCGCGGCGGCATGCTCTGGCGCCATCGCAGCTATTCACGTGGCGCCGCGAGTTTCGGCGCGCGGCACAAGCCGCCGGCATGGGAGCAGCGCCGGCGCCGGCACCGTTCTTCGTACCAGCGGTGATCGATCCACAGGCCACGTCCGTTCTGCCCGAGCCGACGCCTCCTGTCCGTAAGCGGCGAGCGAGACGGACACCGGAGGCGACGGCGGTCGAGCTGGAGATCGACGGGGTGTCGGTGAAGATCGCACGGGGCGCGGATGCGGGCGTGATCGCGGCGGTGATCGACGCGCTGAAGACGGCGCGATGATCGGCCCGGGCGGCGATGCTCGTGTCATGGTAGCGACGAGGCCGGTAGATTTCCGCAAGGGCGCGGACTCGCTCGCGGCGCTGGTGAAGGCCGAGTATGGCGCCAACCCGTTCTCGGGTGTCGTGCACGTCTTTCGAGCCAAGCGCGCCGACCGGGTCAAGCTGGTCTGGTGGGACGGCACCGGGCTGTGGATGATGGCGAAGCGGCTTGAGCAGGGTCGCTTCCAGTGGCCCGCCATCCAGGATGGCGTGATGCGGCTGACGGCAGCACAGGCGGCCGCCCTTTTGGAGGGGCTGGACTGGCGAAGGGTCCATTCCGGGCGTCGTCCGGTCGCTCCGCAGATCGCCGGTTGACGAGGTGCTCTGGGACTGATTCACTCTTTCCATGCTGGTCGAGGCGGACCTTCCCAACGATCCCGCGTTGCTCCGCGCCATGCTGATCGCGTCCGATACGCGGGTCGCCGAACGGGACCAGCGTATTGCAGATCTCGAGAGCGCGGATACCGACGCCAGGCACGAGATCGAGCGTCTGAACGCGATCATCGACGCGCTTCAACGGCATCGTTTCGGCGCGCGCTCCGAGCAGCTCGATCCCGACCAGCTTGATCTTGCCTTCGAGGAGATCAGCGCGGCGCTCAGCCGCGTGCAGGCCGGTCTCGATGCCAGGAAGCCGGGTGCGCCCAAGGCGCGGAACACCAACCGGGGCCAGCTTCCCGCCCACCTCGAACGGATCGAAATTGTCGTCGCACGTCACGCTGATGATCTGGTCCGGCTCGAACGTCTGTGCACTTGCCGCCATGGGCATAGCCGCCAGCCCGAGACACGCGATAACCGATACGATGCGACGCATATTAGCCTCCTGCGCTAAACCAGCCCGTCGGGCCGTATTCGAGAGTTGTCGAGCTATTGCCCAGCAATGTCAGATTGGACCCGATCAGGCCTGTGATCGTCGCCACGAATACCCCAAGCGTGCCTTGCATGAGCACCCGCACCCGTTGACCGACATAGGCGTTGGTTGCGACCGGTGTCAGCGTCATCGAGCTTAGCAGCGTACCTGTAAGCCTGATCGTGGGCGGCGTAACCAGCGGGGTGATCGTGACGGCGCCGCCTGTGGCGGCACTAGAGGCATTGTAGGCCTCGCGCTGGGGCGTCTATTTGTATAGCACGTTGGTCGCGTCGTACCGGCAACGCAACACGTCGTCGATGCCGCCGCCCGCCACGCCATTATTGTAGAGATCGACGACATCAGCATAATAGCCGACGATGGCCGAAACGCAGGGTGTGCCTGAGAGCAGGCTTGCGACCGTGCCGCCGGAGCCGGGCGTAAAGCCGGTGACGAATTGGGTGGTGGGAACCAGGACATTGCCGCCAGCATTAGGTGCGATGCCGTTAACGGACTGGACGATGCCGCCAGAAACGCTGACTTGGGCATGGGCAATAGCCGGTGCGAAAAGCGCGAACGCGAGAAAGAGCCTCCTCATTGAACTGTCGCATGCAGAACGATGCCTGTGGAAACGGCCGTATATGTCCCGCAAGCCGCCGATGATGCGATAAGCCAGATGCCCGCGTTGTAGCGCTCGGGCGGCCCCGGGGAATAGCTGATAGCGCCTACGCCTGCACTGGGCACTGTGATGCACTCCTCGTAGTTGCCGCTTGCCGCGCCCGCCGTGAGCGCACCGGCCGATGGCGCCGTCGCCGAATTGACCACGGAAAAGTAAGCCACCGCGCCGCTGTTGTTGGTCATGTAGGCGGTGTAGAGGTTGCCGGCGCTGGGCTTCCCCTGAAGGTTGCTGACGCCCGCGCCTACCACCGGGATGATGGCGCCTGTTGCAGCGCTGGTCGGAGAAATGGCAACGGCGCTAACGCCAAGTCCAGTCCCGTCCGCGCCGGTGATTGACCTCCAGCGATCCCACAGGGTCCCGTTGAATAGCGAGCCGGAGATCGCCAGTGCACCCTGGCCGCTGTTGGCGGTGTATGGGCGCGGGTAGATCAGCGTGTTGCTCTGTGCGTCAGCGGCGGCGGAATTGACGCCGCTCATCACCACCCGGAGATTCGAGGCGGCGTCGCAGGAGAGCGGGACTTTGGTCCCCGAAGTTGGCGAGACCGGGGTCGAGGAATAAACGCAATCGACCTTGATGCCATTGCTGGTGTCTGCCGTGCCGTCCGCCGTTACGCCCTGCACCGCCCAGGGGTTGGCGGTGTTGCCCGCGCCCTGGGTGACTGCGCCCCCGGAGCCGCCGCCGCTGCTAATAACGCAGGTAGACCCTGTGGTATCCTGCGTAATCTGCCGGTTCTGTCCAGCAGCGTAAGTTTGCGGAGGAGTGCCGCACGCGGCGACGACAACCGCATTTGAATTTTGCGCATGCACAGGCGTAAGAAATGCGAGAGAAAGAAGCGGCGAAAGAACAAAAAGCATTTTCATCGGAATATCCATTCTATGGAATAGGCAATTTTTCTTAGAATTTCCCATCATACTGCCGAAGAACGCAGGGCCGTACTGCGCGACAAAAGGACATGTACCGAGCATTTAGCTGAACGCCTTGAGAAGCTGGCAGTAGAAATTGCCGTCCGCGCCTATGGTATATTGCAGGCGGTCAATCGCGTTCGCGGCCGTGGAAAGCACACCCGAGGTTGCCGCACCGCCGGGGAATTTCCATTTCGTGCCGTAGGTGATGACCCGTGAGCCGGTGGCGTCCTGAATGATTCGGAGTTCACCAGAAGAGCCCGACAGCGCGCCCGTGGGGTTCGCCAGCGTCACGTTGCCAGTAAGCGTCAGGTTGAAGTTGACCCCTGTCGTAAGCGCGGGCGTCACCGTCGCGGCATAGACCAACGTCTGTTCGGCCTGCGCGCCAGCCTCTGCCGCCGGGGTGATCGCAAGCGCGGTAGATGTGCCGGCCAGCACATCAGAAGCTGCGGCTGCCCCTAACGGCGCCGTGGCAGTATTGCCAGAAAAATACCCGTCGACGCCCCACTTCGCTGCGATGGCATCATACCGCAGCCTGATCCAGTCGCCCTGCTGATAGAGCGTGTACGTGCGCGCGAGATTGAGCCCCGCCGAATCCGCGAGGAATGACACCAAGCGCGTCGTTCCCGGGCCCCCGTGATAAAACGTGACGAGTTGGCCGTCCTGATAAGTCGAGGACGAGACGAGGTTGATGCTGCCCGTGCCCACCGCCGTGGGGTAGACGACATAGGCCCCATAAGCCACGCTCACCGCCAGGGGCGTGGCGGGCACGGGCGACACGAAAGAGCCGCCTAGGGGCTGCGAGATGGCCTTGATCGGCCCCAGCGTGGTCAGCGGGATCGGCGCGCCAGATGGGAAGCCCGACAGCGACCACGCATAGCGCACCTCGCCCTGTACCTTGACTTGTACGCTGTTGGCGTCGATCTGCCCAGAATAGTAGATACCGTCCCCCACTCGGCCATTCGCCTCGGCGATGTCGGTCCGCTTGCATGTGATGTCCAAGTTGATGTTGGCAGCGGGCAAGTAGTTGCCATAAGACCCGCCCGCTATCGGCGCAGTCAGCGTTGGCGGGCCGCCCAGAACGACTGCCGGCACGTCGGTGTTGTAATCTACCCACGCCACGACTTTGAGCGATACGTCGCTGGTGTTGCAGTTGTAGGGGTATGCATAGATATACAGCGACGCGTCCGTCGTCTCGACGTTGCCGCGCACGTAGGAGCCGATCAAGACCTGAGTGATCTGCTCGAACACGACGTTGGTCATCTCGCACCACGGCGGCGCGCTGGTCGAGGATTGCCGCGTGGGGTAGTTGTAAGGCAGCGCGGTGTTGCCGCCGATCGGCGTCGGGTTGATCGTGCAACCGTATGACCCATAATACCGGGTATTGCTGTACCGCGAGCCATAGCCGCCCAGTTGCTCAGCGGCCTGATAGGCGTTGCCGGCTTTCAGCGCATTGACCGTAAAATTCTTCGCATTTCCCGCATTCCATGCGCTCTGGGGACTATCGTGCACCCTCAAGTCGTCAACAAACAAGTACGAGGTGCTGCCGCCCCCGATATAGAACACCTCGCCCGGAAAGCCCCAGAACTCGCAATCGTATACACGGATGCTGCCGATTGACACGTTCTGCGCCCAGAAGCCCTTGCCGGTGACGTTGACGCCTGTTTGCCCGGGCCCCGTGTTGCCGGCCGGCGCGGTGCCGCTCAGCGTGTAAGGAATAGCCCCTGCGACCGTAATCCGCCGCATGGTAAGTCGGCTGAGAGTGCCGCTTCCCGTCCCGTTCGGCCAGACGAAAATACCGCCGCCATACCACGGTGCACCGCTCACCGCCTGATTGGTCGTAGCGTATGGGCCGCCAACCGAGTTTTTAAGCGTTAGCGTTGTCCCCGTGGGGCAGCCCTCTATATCCACGCCTTGCGTTATGACGATGGCCATGCCGTCCGGCGCTACGGTTGAGGCGGCGGTGGTGCGCGGCGTCATCCATAATTCGTAGGCGACCTGCCCAAAGCAAACTTTCTCTATCCCCACAGCTGCGGCGTAGGCGAACGTTTGTTGCGTTGCAGGCTGATCGTTGTGTCCCGCGACGCCGGTGGCGCCGCCCTGTTCGACGGTGATGGCCAATCCTTCTAGCCGCCAATAGCGGCCATCGGCGCTCTGGGTGCAGAAGGCGGGATACGCCGAGGATACGGCGGCATTCGCCAGCGCATCCGAGACGTAGGAGCCACCGCCGCTATCGCCGAGCGTGGAAAAGCCAGTTGTGGTAATAACTGAAATATTGGGGGCGAATTTGGTGCTGCTGATTCCTGAAAATGTCGACTGAGGGAATGAATTTTGCGTGAGAGCGATTATTTCTGCGCCAGATGTCTGTTTCGTGATGTTGTCCTGATCAACAACGAATGCATCTGCCGGTAAAATAGCAGATGCAAAAGGCAATGATCGGATTTGTGTCAGAAAATTAGACATCTTGCGTCCTTAATTGATAAACTCACATGTGCGTTCACCTCAAAATCTGCAGGCACCATCGATCACCGACAGCATCGGCGCTAGCCATGCGAGCAGCTCGGTGCGATCAGCTTGGCGCAGGGGCGCCTTGGGGTGCTGTAAGGCTGAACAAGGCACATACTTTTCAGTCACCGCCGAACTCGCTGGGGAATTGCTTAGCGATAGCGGCATTGGCGACGGGGTTGACGATACCGGGCGAGGCGAGCACGCGCACAACATCGTCATCGGCAGCAATGCGAGCAGCATCGGATTTCGTGTCCACCGCATTGGCGGTCTCCTGTTGGGCGAGCGCATCGGCATTCTTCTGGTCATCGCCCTGAAGTTCCTGCGCGGTGGGATCGGCTTTCTTGCCCGTCAGGCTGGAGTAGAACTTCCATCCCAGCCCAAGGATCGTGCCGATTCCCGCGATGATCGACGCGATGGTAAGCATCAGAGCAGCGCGCTGACTGCGGTGATGAGCGCGGCGACGTTCGGGATGTTCTTCGCATCGGCGACCATCATGGTGACCAGCGACGTGGCGATGTTTTCGGCGAAACTCTCAAGTCCTTCGATCACGCTGCCATCCGGCGCCTTGATGGCGGCGACAGCCTTCGTGGCATCGCCGATGATGGTGGGCAGTGCGGCGAGCAGATCTCCGCTATCGCCCTTCACGGCCGTGATGGCATCCTCGATGTCGGTGCCGACGCTCGACTCCTTGAGCAAGGTGAGCAGCTGAGAGCCGCCCGACACCGCAAGGGTTCGCAGGATGACGAGGGCTTCCTGGCTGACGCCCTGGAATTCGGCCTCGACCCAGGCGACGGCCTTGCCGATGTCGGTCTTGATGGTAGTGACGATGCTGGTCATGGTCGATTTCCTACTTGGGCTGCACCTGAGTGACGGCCGGGTTCTTGGCGAGGTCGGCGAGTTGTTGCGCGCGCACGTGAGTGGCGATCTGCCCCCAGATGATCGGCGCGATGGCGGTGACGAGACCGGCGATCAGCGTCCAGTTGCTCTGGCTGACGTAGCCGTGCGCCATCAACACGCCGCCAACTGCGGTGAGGATCTGGCGAAGCCCCGCCCATCCCATGTCTGGAACAGACGAGGTGCTGACGGAGATCGTGTCCATGTCAGACCCCGGTGGCCAGCGGGGCCGGATCGGTGCCGCCGATCGTGGTCACGTCAGGGACCGCAGAGGCGGCGCCATTGATTGCGGCGACGGCCTGATCGGCGGCGGCGGATGCGGCAACGGTCGCGGCCTGAAGCGCGGTGTAGTTCGCCTGCGACTGGCTGACATAGGCGTTGACCTTGGCGCTCAGCGCGGCGGCGGCATTGGCAATATCGGTGGCATCGGCCATGATTTCGAACTCCAGTAGCTGCGCATGGGAGAAACGGCCTGTCAGCGCGGCGCAGGCGTGCTTAAGGCGGATAAGAAAAGGCGCCATCACTGGCCTCCCAAGAGAGTTTGCAGGATAGGCAGAACGTTGGTCATTGTGCCCCCGACAGGGAGATAACGCGGGCCGGTCGCGGTGAAGACACGGACCAGTTGCGAGACCGGCCATGCGGAATTGAAGAACAGATCGCGTTCGCGCGTGGCGCGCTGGACCTCGGTTCCGTGGCTGGTCCACTCCATCCAAAGCTGTGCGGCTGTGGCTGGTTTTCCGGCCTTGAATGCCTGAACCCATTGCGCATGTCGGGTAGTGTTGGGGCCGTTGCGCCAGTTGAAGGAGATCACTGCCGCAAGCTGGTGGTCCGCCAAGGCGATGCCCGCGAAATCACGCTCGATCGGCGGCAGGAACACCTCATGCATCATCTGGATCGTCGCATTGAGGCACACTTCAATCGGTTGCGGATTATCCTTGTACTGCTCGACATTAGCGCCGCTGGTAGCCGCGATTCCGCCGGCCCAAGTCCAGACAGGCGGAATGTCGCCGTCAAGGTAGGCAGACAGCCCGATCGCCTCCTCGGACAGAGCGTAGTTGACGACCTCGGGGGTAAGGATCGCGGTCATCTCGGCGTCGCCAGCAAAATGTTGGTGATCTGGTTGAGCCGCCCGTCAATCGAGTTCATGAACGACTTGAGGTCGCTTTCGATGCGCTTGATGCCATCGCCCTGATCGGCCTGATGCTGCTCTATTCGACTGACGTTCGAACGCAGTTCCGCAAGCGCCCTGTCATGGGTTTCGATCTTATTTTGCAACCCACTCTCGACTTCCTTACGATTGTTCGCGAGGTGGAGGATGCGCGCTTCAATCTCGTCGCGTGCGAGGAAGTCGATCGACTTTTTCTCGACCGCAAGCAGCCGCGCGTTATGATCGTCACGGACATCGCAAATAGCCTCGTGGATTTCCCTACTGGCGGTCGTCGCAGCGTTGGCCGCCGCCGCCGCGTCAGCCTTCCGGTCGCGGTGGAACTTGTATATCGCGCCGAGTGTCGCGATCATGCAGGTTACGATTGTGGCGAAAAGCGTTGCCCAATTGCCGGTCAAGCGAAATCCGTTGTCTTGCGCGGGTGCAGTGGCTGCGAAGGCTACCCCGCCAAAAACGATCAAAGCCATGGGGATAGCGAGCAGCCGCAGCGCTCGGCGATGAGGAAGCTGCGTCACAGATTATCCTCCCATCCGAGACAGGCAAGGACATAGCCACCACCACTCGCATAATAGATATTGGCACTCTCAAGGTTGAATACCCCAGGAATGCAGGCGTTCTGCCCATTCGCATCATTCGACCAAACAAGCGGCGGGGGATTCGTCGTCGATGTATAGGCCCCGTAGGCATTGTTCGGAGCCGCCATGGCGCCTGAATTCGTTCCGGCTCCGCCAAGCACAAGCTTGATGGCCGAGGCTGTGGGGGGAGTATATGCCGCTACCGGAAATGCCGTCCAGGTTGGTGCCGTAGGGCTTCCCGAGGCGCCGGAAGCGATAATGGGCAACTCAGGAAGATTGCCGCCAGATGTCACCATCCACTGAGCACTACGGCCGAATTGAGAGGACGGGAGCAGAAAATAGCTCGTGCTGGAATCGGTACGCACCGCCCCGACCCGGGCAAAGAACGTGTAGCCCGAAGGGAGCGCCGGGGCAGTCGCCGAAAGCGACAGGAGCGCTGCCGTGCTCGCCGAAGTAGGGTCGTAAATAACGAACACGTTGTACCATGTCGAAGCGGCCGGTGACCCGGTATCGAGGCCGTTCGCGCCGCTCGTATTGAGAGCCGCCGAGACGTTGACCGACCTTGCCGCGAATGCCGCAAAAGCCGCATTGCTCAGGATGATCGAATTGGCAGTGACTGCAACGGTGTAGTTCGACACACCAGATGCCAGGACCTTCACACCGGACGACCCGCTTGCGGGCGCCGATGAGCCAGCGATGCTGTCGCTGGTGACATACCACGATGTGCCCGATCCGCCCGATGTGAGAACGACGATCTCGCCAGCGCCGATGGTCAAAGAGGTCACCAGACTGCCGTTGCCTGCGGTTATCGTGTCGTTTCCCGCAGGGACGATCGTGCCGCCATTGGCACCCCCGAGGAACATGAAGGGCTGTTTGGCATTCGTCGTGCTGAGCAGTGGCAGTGTGACCTGAACGCTTTGATTGGTGAATATCCCCCAGCCGCCAAGCTGGCTTGCCGACAGCGCTGTGTTCTGCGTGAACGAAAGCGCGGCCGACGAGACCGAATTTTCGAGATAATTGATGAAGCCCTGCACATTCTGCCACAGAGTGCCGCCCGCATTATCCGTGGCCGTGACATTGGAGGCCGCTACGGCAGCAGTTTCGTTCAGTCCGGCGGTGACGTTATTAGCCGTCCAGATGATGACCGGCGACATTGAGCTCACGGGAGGATATGCCAGCACAGCCGTATAAATGATGTCAGCCGCAAGAAAGATGTCGGGGAAAATGCCATTGGCATTGGCGACAACCGGATTGCTGTTCGGGACCGTCAAGCCGGCATCGGCATAGGTCTCTGCCGGGGTGGTCGAACCGTTCAGATAAAAGAATAGCAGAGCCCCAGGGATAGGCTCCCCGGTGCTGCCCGACGCATATTGATAAGGTGGGTTGAACCGCGAAGCGACCACTGCAATCCCCTGAATCTGGAGAGCGGTCTTGTTCGCTTGAAACGGCTATAACACAGATAATAAGCCTTGGGAACACACCTCAATGCGCGGTTTGGAGCGACAATCCAGCAGCGATGGCAGAGCGTTTCGCGGCACGGGCGAAGTCCAGAGACGACTTTTCAGTTGGCGTGGCCGGCAGTTTTTCCAGCAGTGTCTTGGCGAAATCTGGATCGAGCATAGCCCGCGTCACCAGATCATTGATATTTCGCAAGCCCGCTGAGCGCAGGGCTTCGACTGCGACAACGCCAAGCGCCGATGCAATGCCCCCAAGGTGGCCGAATGTCTCCTCGCCAGCACCGCCAGCGAGCGCCAACTCAAGAAGCGTACTGCGCAGCTTCGTACTGCCCAGCGCACGGGCGGCTAGGCTATCCTGAGCCGTAGCAGACGAACCGTTCTTCAATTTTGCCCCGGTCTGTGACAACTGGCTTCGCTTCAGATCTTCAGCGATCTTCCCCATGCCGTCGATTTGTTCGGGGCTGAACGCCTGAGACAGGGCAGGGCGTTTGTCCTTCAGGAAGGTCTGGAATTGCGCGGCCTTCAGCGCCTCACCATTTGTCGCCGAAATAAATTTCTGGTCGATATGATCGGCGATCGACTGCCGCAAGCCATCCAGCGCGACGGGATCGCTCTTAAGCTTGCCGACCAAATTGCGCATTTCGGTGACGCCGGTTGCGCGGTTCAGCATGCCGCCGACCATCTTGGAGACTTCCGAGGGATCGGTTGCCCCCATGATCTGGCCAATGGCGCCGCGCTGGGCCTGCTGCATCTGAGTGACGCGGGCACTTTCGGCTTCGCGGATCGTCTGCGCGGCTGTGCGCGCCGCCTCCTTGTCGATTGCAGCTCGTTCAGCCGTCGCGTCGCGTATAGTCTGGGCGGCTGTCTTCGCCGCGCTTTTGTCGATCGCGGCGCGCTCCGCAACTGTTTGCGCGACCTTGCTCGATGCTTGCGCGGCCGCACCGAACCTGGCGCGCACATCGGCGGGAAGCGCGCCCAGGGCATCCGCATAATCATTACGCCACCGGGAATAAGCGGTAGGGTTCAACGTGCCATCGTCACGCATCGCAGCGCGGCGCAGCGACATTGCCGCCACGTCCGACAGCATGCTGGTAGCGCTCTCGGCGCCGACAGCCTTGATGAGCGCCTGAACGTTCGGAGCGCCGATCGGGCCCTTCGACCATACTTTCGCGGGAACAGCTTCGGGCGCGATGCGGTAGACATCCGACATGCCGGCCTTGCGGATGATGTCCGAGACCGGACCTCTGCCATACGCGCCCATCTTCTCGCGATAGGTGGCATTGGCGAGCGCCAGGCGGCCGCGCGCCTCATCATCGAAAGTCGGCGTCAGGCCGTCAGATACTCCCGATACTCCTTGATCGCCCGCAGGACCTCCAGATCGCCCCGATGGCGAAAGTCCCGCTCCATCAACGCCAGCATCGGCAACTGTTTGGACACCGGCAGGTCCCCCAACACCTTGCTGACCGAAAGTACCGTTTTGCTTGGCAGCTTGGTATTCGTCACGCCACTGTCCGATTCGAGCCGCTAGGGCATTTTCAGGAGCGATAACGCCCTGCTGGACGAGGGCATTATCATGAACGACCTGTTGCGAAATGGTGTTCGCCAGGTTGTCCTGAATAGCACTCTTTAGCTGGGAAAGCCTAGCGTAAGTTGGCGTCCTGCCGCTCGCCATCAATTCCGAGCGCATGGCGGCATTCACCCGTTGATTGAGGGCGACGATATCGCGGGCGGGCGATAGCGGCTGCATGTTCGCGGCGGAATCGAAGATCGCCGCTTCTTCACCGCCCATGGGCTTGGCGGTTGCGGGCTCGTTTGCCATGATATCCTGCGCGGCCTTCGATGTGGCTTGAACATTGGCCGTAAGGTCGCCCTTGGGGTCAATGGCATTGTAAAGGCCCCGCGCCCGCGCGCTCGCCTGCTGTTCGGCCTGCTCCACAGCATCGCGAATGCTCTGCCCGACCGCGCCAGGCTCGACGTCTGGAATGGCGCCAGCCAAGTTCTGCGCATTCGTTGTCGCGCCCTCTATCGCCTGCTTCGATTGCGCCATAGTTGCCTCGGCAGCCTCTTGCGCATTGGTGGTCGCGCCACCGATCGCTTGTTTGGACTGCGCAAGAACCGCCTCTGCCCTGTCCTGAGCCGCCATCGTAGCCCTGGCGACATCCGCACTCGTTTCATGGTCGAGCGCATCCAATCCATCCCTGAGCGTTCCTGCCACTGCCATGGGATCGCCATTTGACTGGATGTCGCCGAGCGCATCGATGCGGGCCGTGTTCTGCGCGGTTTCTCGGTCTATGAATGGCGCGGGATTGGCAGTCGCCGTCTGGCGCTCCAGCGAACCAATGCCCGTGTCTCCCGTAGCCTGATAGAGCGTGGGGTTCGAACCTGGGACCAGTTCCGGCGCGCCCTGCTTCAACTGGTCCAGCACGGTCGGAAGGTCCGTTGCCGATGAGGCGATGCGGTTCGCTGCAACCCGTTCAGCCGTTGCCTGAGAAAAACCGGCGGCGATCGGATCGGCAAGAGATTTGGCGGCGGAACCAAGCGAGTCCGCAACCGTGCCGGCGCCAACCATCGCGCCATGCGTGGCCATGCCCGCTACAATGCCGCCCGCGAGCCCAGCGAGAGGCTTCAAGGGCGCGGGCGCATATTCCTGTGCCACGGTGGCCCCCGCGCCAGCACCAGCACCCACAAGGCCATTGCGCAGCATATTCGCCACGGTCATTTCATCACCGCCGGGGATCAATGCCCCGGATGCGCCACCACCGATCCCTTGCAGGATGCGATCCCGCGTCGTGGTTTCCGGCGTATTGTCCGGATTATAGCCCGTGGCCTTGCCGATATCGCGGTCAAGTGCGGCCTGTGTCGGCTGATGGGCCAGATGCGTGCCCGCCAACGCATCGACGCCTTTGAGGGCCCAATTGACCGGGTCGATCGCTTCGGCAGCATCGGACAGGCCGGTTACGCCCTTGACGAATCCGGCACCGAGTTCGGAAAGTGCGCTCGGCGGCGGCGAACCATCGACCGAAAATCCCGGCGGCGGAGGAGGGGGACTATCGAGCGTGAAGCCGGAAGGCGGCGGGGGTGCGGAAGCCATCAGCCACCCCCCATAGGCGCCCACTGGCGGCCGTTCCATTGCACTTTCTGGCCGTTAGGGCCTGTCGCCGTGGGCCCGGCAAGTTGCGCCTGGGGCCTTTGGCCTCCCATCTGCTGCGCACCCGATCCCCACGCATTGCGGACATCCGGTAACACGAGCTTCTCGAAATCATTGCGGCCCGTGCCGACTTGATACTTGTTCTGCAGGGTATGGAACTGCGAGCCCAGAAGCCCCTTGACCTTCTCGATAGCGCTCTTGAGTTGCACGGGAGAGTTTGCCGAATCCAGCCATGCCGCTGCCTGCTGGCGGTCTCCTTCACCGCCAGCGCCCCCGGCAATCACCTTGGTCAACTCGCCGGCCACCATCTGTTTGACAGCCGAGAAATCGGTTGGAGCGGTTCCACCGAATTCCTGAGCCCACAAATTGCCGATCCGGTTGAGCGTGTGGTTATCGCCATTGTTGAGCGCATCCACCATGCCGCCAAGCTGCGCGAGGTGCTGCGTGGCGTTGTTCAAGGACTGAACGGTCGCAGAATCTTTGCCAGACGTGAAGGACTCCAAGGTCTTCACGCGGGGCTCGTAGACACTGGCGTCATATTTCGGGTTGATCTGATAGACCCGCGCCATAATTTCCGAGCCAAGGCCTGCGGATCCTGCACGCCCGGTTAAGGGTGCTGCGGTCCCGTTGGCAATCGCCTGCGCCTGCGATTCGACCCCGGCATTATCGCCTTGGCCTGTTGCGACGACTGTTGCCCCCCCTTGGGTTTGCCCGGCATTGGTGAGCGCGATCGGATTGTTCCCATACACGCTGGTCATATGCGCGATATAACCGCCTGCGGTCTGGTTCTTGAACTGCGGATTGGCGGCTATGACCTGTGGGCTAAGGATGTCTGCCAGCGGCTCGTTTGGCGAAGAATGCAGGATCTTCGTGAGATTTTGCATCCCGACATTATGGGCGGCCCCAAGCGTTGCGCCCGTTACCGGCACGCCCATGGCCTGCAACTGCTGGCCGTTCTGCTGGGCATAGGTGATCGTCATGGCGCTGGAGATCGCAGGATCGTTCCGCATCGCCAGGATATCGGCATCGCTTTTGCCGGCGGTGAGGTCGGGCCGCGTCGACTTCATCAGGCCCAGCCATGTCTTGTTGAGGAACTGACCACCGCCGCTCGCCGACGAGTTCGGATTACTCCCGGTCGCATTACCGCCGTTCTCGAAGCCGTTCACCTGCTGCGCGAAGCTCTGGAGCGAAGCCGGAACGCTGGACGCCGATGGTGCCACACTGGTGTTAGGGCCGCCGACTCGGACGAGGCTATCCGTCCCGTCCACGTTATGGACCGTTTTCCAGTCATAAGCCGGATAGGCCTGCTTTGCCGCTGCCTCGTTCGCCGCTTCCGTGCCGCTCGCCTTGAACCAGTCGCCAACCGTCATCGACTGATTTCGGAATTGCTCCAACTTGGCAAAGTCGATGTTCGGTGCCGCAAGCTCCTGCTTGGCGATGTTGGGATCGAGCCATCCACGCTGCGCAAACTCGGTAATGGCCTGATTATACATGCCGCGAATTGCGGGATCGCTGTCCGGATTGCCGCCCTTGGACTTGACCTGATCGGCCTCGATCATGATGGCATTCGCGGTCTGGCCCATCGCCGAAAAGCGCGTCGCCAGCGCCTCTTTCTGCGTGTCGGTCGTGTTCTTGTCGGCTTCGGTCAGCTTCTCGTACACTTCGGGCGCATACCGCCGTAGAATCGAGCTATCACCCGTCTGCTGATACAGCATTTGTGCTCGCATCGACTGGATTTGCGCAGCCCCGGCCGGATTGATGACGCTCATAGTCAGCATATCGGGATCGACATTGCCCGTGTTCGGGTTGACCGCGATGGCGGGATCGGGCTGGCCCGGCTGCGCGGCGCCTTGGGCGAGTTGCGACTGTGGCGCCTGCTGGGGCTGTGCGAACTGCTCCAGATTGCTCTTGGTCGTCTGCGCACCGATCGCCGACTGCCAGTTCTTCAGCTGGTCGGCGCCCGGAACATTGCCGATGAACTGCTTGGCGGTCTCGTCACCATCCTCGTAGGCGCTGAACATGGCATCATGCCATTTCGCGGCTGCATCAGGATCGGACGGATTGTAGTTCTTGACCGCCGCATCGACGGCCGGCGAAAAATAGGATGCCGCCGGGGACGTGGCCACCCCCCCGTCCCCGGCGACGCTCAGTTGCGACGAGGAGGGAGAAGAAACCCCGCCGCCCTGAGAGGCTTGACCCGAATTCTGCCCAAGCATGTTCGCAAGGTAGCGCTGCTTGGCCATGTTGAACTGGAGTTTCTCATCCAGGTCGATCTTGTTGCTCTGATTGGCCATTTGGGCGGCCTGCGCTTGACTGCGCGCCATCGAGACCGTGGATGGCATCGTCTGCTGCGCCAGTTGCGATTGCGTGTTCGCAAGCGCTGCCGTTGCCGCCTGATCTTCGAGTTCAGACGGTGTATCGACGTCAAGTGCGACAAGTTGCCCGGAATAGCCCCCAGCCATGAATCACTCCGACATATCGCCGGGGCCTGCGCCCTGTGGCATATTCTCGGCCGGCTGCTGGACGGCGGTGTCCATCTGTGCGCCGGGCATCGAGCCGGGACCGCCATCCGGGAACGCGATCGGCGCAGCGGGGAAGGCGCTCGCTGGCGAGGAGCTCATCTTGCGCGTTCGCAGATGCGGCTTCTCCATCTTCGATCCGGTCTTGGGCTTTGCCATTTTGGGCTTAACGACCTTGTTCATGCGACCTCCTAATAGATGAGCGGTGAAGCATCGGCTGCACCCGTCAGAACCGAACCCGAGCCTGCCCCCGAACCGGAACCGGCCAATGAGTTGCCGTAGCTGCTGATCAGGTTGGAAATCTGGTTTACGCCGCTGCCCAGAATATTGGCTGTGCTAGTCGCTCCGGCTGCCGTGGATTGGCCCGCCGCCAATTGATCGGATGCAACACCGGATGCAGCTGCGGACCCAGCGCTGCCCGTCTGGGCCGCTGCATTCTCTCCAAGCGAGGAAATGCTATCCAGTTGAGAAACATACGGCGCCCACGCATTCGATTCCGCAAGGCCTTGACCATAGGACTGCTCATCCTTCAGCTGCGCGCCGGAAAGATCAAGGCCCTGTGCCGAAGCGCTGCGGTCGAGCGCCTGCGTTCCCTGCCCGAGCGTGAACTGATAGCCAGGGGTATTCTCAAGCGCCGTCGTCATGGCAGCGGTGTTCGGCGTGCTGGAACTAGAGCCCCCTATGCCGAAAAGTGACGCCAGTTGAGACATCGCGCTCTGGCCATATTGATTGTAAGGCATGAGATCGGAGCGCGTCTGATTGTACATCGAAAGTTGCGTCTGCGCCGCTTCATTCGCGGCAGCCGTCTGGGCATTCGCGGCGTCACCGGCTGCGGAGGCGCCGATGGCTGTGGATGCAAGGCTTCCCACAAGGCCTACGCCTGCGACTGCTCCCAAGCCCATTATGCGGCCTCCAACGACAGGCGAAAGACTTGACCGGCTTCCTGAGCCCCGAGTCTGCGGAAAATCGTGCCCAAGCGCTGGCCGGAACCTCGGACGCCGGCCTGCATATGAACCTCGCCAACCCCTCTTGCCTTGAGTTCTGCGAGCGCGGCACGCTGCAATTTAACGCCAAGACCGGGAGCATCTGTCGATACGAAAAATGTGGTGTTCGCGGCAGAGACCAGCGCCGCGCTTTCGAGTGATGGCGCGATGATGGTCATAAGATAGCCGAGCATCCGGCCATTGCAGCGAGCCGTCATGATCTGAAGGGCGCCAGCTTTCCAAATATTGCGCATAAGCGGAATATTCTTGCCTTTCCAGTTATCAGGAGATTCTCCGACTTCAACCAGATGTTCGCGGAAAAGCCCAACCGCATCTCGCAGCCATGTGTCGAAATCTTCAACCTGAAGCGTGACGCCATCGGCTACAATCGGTGTCTGCACGCTGAGATTGGAGAGGCTGCGATGCCGTGCGGTGGCCGTCAACTTTTCCAGCGCAGGGCGATAGGCTTCGGCATATCGGCACATAGCCCGCAAATCGATCTGGATGTTCTGGCCGGCAAGTCGGCGCCAGTGCTCATGGTTATGGGCAATGCCGAGGGCGTGCTCGAACAGCGCGGCACAGGATGCTTCGTCGTCGAGTTCCGAAAATCTGACTGACTTTACACCCTGCACGCGCGCTTCGATCTGATCCAGTTTGCTATCAAGATAGTGGATCACCTTGCCGATTCTGTCATCGAACCCGAGACCCGTATTCTTGAGACTAGAGATCACCTCCTTTACAGGGCGTCTGATCGTGATGATCCGGACGCCCGGGGCTAGAGTGTCGAGCAGGCGCCAAAATGGCGTCGCCGCCGTTTCGATGGTGCCGGTGAAAGGTTGACTGAACCACGCCTTGATGTCGTCTAGACTACGGCAATGCCGTAGCTCCTCATGCCCACACGCCCAATCGCCATAAGACAGGAATCGCGAAAGCCATGCCGTCCGCGACCGAGGGAGCGCTAGGATGAGAAACGGCGTCAACTGTTGAGCGTCCCGGACGCGAAGATATTGACGAGCCCGCCCGTGGCGCCAAATGCCTGAAGCATATCACCGGGCGCAAGCGTTTGACCGATCATTGCGTAAATGGGATATATTTCACCTGCAATAAGCGTCTTTTTTGTAACAATATTGCCAGTTGCAGGCGATCCGCCTTCTGGAACCCAGTAGACCGTAACCGTCTCGGTCGATGCGCTCGGGTTCATCAGCGAGAACGCGCCGATGCGCGTCGCCACCGTAGCCGTGAACAGGTTCGCCACGGTACTGGCCACGATAGTCGGTTCGATAAGGGGTGCGATTGAGGCTGCCACTGCGCTTTCCTTGAAGCGACGAGCGGCAAGTTACCTCACTGTCTGGAGCCACCTTAGCACATGGTTATTCAGGCATCAACCGATACGCCATTGCGATGAACCGCCATCGTAATAGACCGGCGCATGGCTTGACCCCGAACCCGCGACGATAGCCCCGAAGTTCCCGGCGGCGACGACCGAACTGTCAGTCACGAAGGCCCGCGTTCCATCGGCGGGCAATGCCGGCAGCCCAGCGACAGTCGTCGGAGGCGCGCTCGCGGCCATTGCCCACTGCGGATTCGCTCCAGCGCCGCCCGTTTGGAGAACCTGACCCGCTATACCCGGAGGCAATGCGAACCAGCCATCCGCACCGCAATAGACGATGGACCCTTGCGTGAATCCAAGCTGCCCAAGAACCTGTTGCGCGAATGGGGTCAGCGGGGCATCGGCAAGCAACAGGGCCTCGCCGATCATCGCCTGGATTTCGCCTATAGGGGACCCCGCAATCGCCAGAAGATCCGGTGCGGGCGCAGCAAGCCCAAATGCTGCCGCGACCCCATCGGCAGGCTCGGGAAGGCCAGAAGTGGTTTGATCGGCGAGACCGCCAGTTCCCTGGATCGCCGCCCATATTTCCTGAAGGAATTGCATGGCTGCCGGCGTCAGCATGACCTGACCACCCTGCACGGTTCCCCATGGCAGGTTGAAAGCAGGCGGCGTTACGGGGAATGTCGCCTGCGTCGTGGCGCCGGTATTGCTCATGGCATGCCGAAACTGATGTCGCCTGCCGCCGCGATGATCGTGCGCGGCACGGGGTCGGTCACGCGCAGCTTGAACTGCATCTGTCGCCCTTGGCCTTGGTTCATCCAGCGCATGCGCTTCGTGTACTCGCCTATCTTACCCATCGAGCGGTTCTCTGTCGGCTGCGTCCATGTCCTGCCGCCATCGAGCGAGCGGCTAAGCATGATCTGCGGGTCGCTGCCTTGTCCGGTCACCGCGCCAACGCCAGCCTCGACATCGAGTTCAAGCCGCCCCACGAATGTCCGCAGCCGCTCCTTATGGATATGAATGGATAGTATCTCGCCAACCATCGGGTTGCCATATTCGGTGTAGGTGCCCCAATCGAGAATTCCCAGGTTCCCGCTCAGGCGATCACCGAAATACACCTGATCATAGGCCGAAAGCACCGATCCCGGACGCCATGTGCCGAGGTCGTTGAAATTGGCATCCACCGAATTGCGGTCGTGCCAGCGCCCCGTCGAAATATCGTAGCAGACGGTCTTGCCGCTGTTCGGGAACGTCAGGGCGACCATCTTGTGACCCTCCCATGTCCACGCGAGACAAAATGCCGTCTCGATGCTGCCGTCTTGCTCGATGATCGTCTCGATAGGATGCGTCGAGACCCGGATGGGGACGTTGGCCTGAAGCCGGTAAAACACCTTGTCTGCCCCGAGGAAGAACAGTGCGCCATCCTGCTCGCAAATCGTATAGGGGGAGACGCAGCCGTAGTTCAGGATACCGCCGGCATAGCGCTGAAAAGGAAATGCCTCGGCGCCGGCATCATACCAGATTTCGATATGCTGGCTGCAAAACAGGAACAGCAATTGCAGGTTCTGCGCGGTGCCGATGAGAAAGCCGGGCCTACCCTCCGCCGAAGCGAAATCGAGGCCGTTATAGGTCGTGCCATCGTAAAGCGCCGAGAGGAACCATTCGTTGGTTCCGGCCCGGTCGAAAATGAAATAGCCGTCCATGAACGTCACGGTATAGGCGGGGTAGAACGCATAGCTGGTGATCTGCACAAGGCCGTTCGTGGCGGTATATATCCATCCGTTGACGCCGTTGACGATGCACAATTGCTTGCCGTTGTCGCTCATTCCCACGGGGTTCTTCCCGAGGATGCCCATGCCGCAAAGGACGACGTTTCCGAACGTATCGACGCTGTAGAGTCCGGTGCCCGAGACATAATAGGACAGGCCGTTGAACAGCCAGCTACCCCTGTGAGGGCCTTCCCCGACCGTGATCGTGGACCCGATACCGGGCGCCGAGAACAAGGGCGCCTGTCCTTTGGCTTCCTGAGGCTGGCGCTCGCTGAAAAAGTTCAGCAGCCGCTCATTCGACAACTGAGGTGAGCGGCTGACTGCGCTTTCGATGGCAAGGAGAATCTCCAATGTCAGGCCCCCTGCGTGAACGTCCAGTCCATTCCGAACTCGATAGGCTCGCTCTCCCGGTCATATGACAGCGCAAGATCGCTATATTGCGCCGCCTGCTGCATGATGTACTGCGAGCGCGGCGGCGGCGTATCGTATGAGCCCATGAGATCGCGGGCCAGAATCCAGCGCAGCGGCGCGATCCACTCCTGCGGGAAATCCATCGTATCGCCGGGATTGAAGAAGTCCTGAAGCGGGCGATACCATGTGAAGCGAATGCCATAGAGGCTGTTCTGCGGAGCAGGCCAGAGGTAAAGCCAGCCGCGATCAAGCTGCGGTGTGTAGAAAAATTGCGTCGGGACACCGGGGGAAAACTTGTTGGGCTGGTCCATGTAACCCTGCCGGCTCATCACCGTCATCGGCGTTTCGTTCATGCCGTTGAGGTAGATGAGCGATGCCCGTGGAACCTTGAGCGGGCGCACGATGGCTGTCTCGTAAACGAGGGCGAAGGCGCCGGATGTCGCGCCTTGCTCGGGGATGGCGGTCCCGAGATTGATGGTCGAGCCCACGACGCTCGCAACCGTCGTCCAGAATGTCGAATTGTCGTTGAGGATGATGCCGATATTGGCCCCGACGATGCCTGCTACCGGGATATCGTCGGGGTCCTGAATGACGATCGCGGTCGCGCCTTCCTGCACGGAGTTCGCGAGGGTCAGCCGTATCCAGCTATCGGCGTCCGAGGTATTGGCATTGAGACTCGGCGCGCCGATCTGATATTTGACCTGGCCTGGCTGGACGAACAGGATCGCCTCCTGTTCAGTCCACACATGGGCGCCCGTGGCCTGGGCCGCCGCAACGATCCCATTAAGTTCCGACAGCGCGTCCTGGAACATGTCGCCGGTCGGCACTTCGCCATCGGCGATCACACCGAGGGCTTTGAGGGCCTTGGCGATGATATCCGTGACAGCCGGATTATAGGTCGAGAGGCCGCTGGCAGTCATTTCATGGCTTACTCACAAAAAGCCCGTGCGAGGCGGGCGTGATGGTTCGGTAATGATCAGCGTTCAATTCACGACGATCGATGATCCGACGTCGCAATTCGTCTGGCTCGTGCTGGTGCAGGCGTTGCCGATATCCACGTAGGACAGCCCGCTGGTGTTGCCGGTGCTGGCCGAGGCTGAGGAGAAAAACCGCCCCCAGCTTCCATCAAAAACATCGAAGCCGTAGCCGCCGTTCGTCTTGGATGTGATAGCTGTACCCTCGTACCATCCGTGGTCGATCCTGACGCCATCGCCCGTGTTCCCG
The DNA here is from genome assembly GCA_026225215.1 of Sphingomonas palustris. Taxonomy (GTDB): domain Bacteria; phylum Pseudomonadota; class Alphaproteobacteria; order Sphingomonadales; family Sphingomonadaceae; genus Novosphingobium; species Novosphingobium palustris. The sequence goes on from JAMFSI010000015.1 coordinate 22,834, forward strand.
CTGATCGTCAACGTCGAGCCGGAGATACGCCCGCTGGTGACTGCCGCCATGCCGATCGCGTTCGAGGTGCTGTGCGCACCGTCCACGAACATGATGCCGCCCAGAAATGCGAACAGGCCGGGCCCTCCGCTCCCGGAGACGGTGACATTGTGATACCACGCCGCGCCGCCGGCCGAGGCGCTAAAGCCGCCTTCGAGGCCCGCAGTCGCAGTAGAGCCATCAGCCCATACGACGCCGTCATTCTCGGCAAGGAAGTTGAAGCCCAGATTATTAGGCGCATCCCCCGCATCATTAGCGAAGCACCCCTCGCAATGAATGACGCCTGTATGCCGTGCGAGAAAATTGACATCCCCAGCCCGGTTCCCGGTGACCCCCGCATCGCCAAGGAAATACCCGCCAACGTCAGCCAGCACATCGTAATAGAAGTCGTTGAGGACCACATCGCCACCGGCGTGGACCGAGGCTTGCCCCTGCACCGAGAATGCCGCGCCCGCAGAGTTGGCGGCCCAGACGTGCGTGCCGGTCCTGCCGCCTATGCCGTTCAGCGTGACGTGGTTGATAAAATAGAGTGCGGCGCCATTTCGAGCAAAAAAGGCCGGGTTGTTCGCATTGTTCAGGTTATTGAAATTCAGAATTGTCGAACTCGCCGTCGCCCCAAGGATCTGGACATGCGACCAGTTAGCCCCCTGCATATCGACATAGGTCGGGTAACTTCCCGTCGCTGGGTAAGTGCCCGCCGAGATGTTCAGGGTTACAAGATAGTTGCCCGTGAACGTGACGGTATTCACCCAGATGGCAAAATCGAGGATCGAACTGAACCCACAACCCGAGGCGCACATGGTCATCGCCGTGTTCGCGGAGACGATGTTCGAGACCTGGGCGATCGGCAGTGTCCCTAGCACGCCTGTAGCAAGAGAAATTTGCGCGATCTGATTAGCAGCGATGGTGCCGACAATCTGCGCCGCCGGATAATTGGTGGCATTCGTGAGATTGATGCTGGCCGGTGTGCCGAGTGCGCTTCCGGACGGTATTATCGTTACCGTGTTAGCGACTTGGGAAGCGGTGCATTTGACGGTCACCCCGTTCTGCACGCAGGGCACCAATTCCGAGCCATTCAAAGCGGCAGCAGCCGGAAGCCGCGAGATTGGCGTGACCTGTTGTGCTTCCGCAGATGGGGCCAGAAAAAGCGCAGATAGAACAAAAAAGCGCTTCATAAACCCAACTCCACACCATTTTCAGCAACGAGAACAAGCCCATCCTCGGCGCCAAGCACATCTTCTGGTTGGACGATATAGGGAATGCGATAGGCGATAAATGCGTTGCCACTGCAAGCACTCACATTCATTGTGCCATATGTCGTGATTGCATCGGCAATAGTCCCGTTTACTGCGATATAATCACCTTCATTAGTAATGATATATTTATTGTCGTCGGTTCCGAGCGCGCCAATGATACCGGTGTATCCGAAGCCTGTTATGCCGGTATAGAACACCTCGCCATTGTCGCCGATGATTCCCACCGCATCGCCGATCCTCAGGTTAGAAAGGGTGGACGGCACAAAATAACCCAGACCCGGAAAATAGGTTTCCGCAAGCGTCAGATAGAGTGGGCCATCCCAGATGGGAGGGGGAGACGGACGGGCGTCGGGAACCGTCTGGTTATCCTTGACGCCGCGCACCAGATCCTGCGGCTGTCGCGGCTCCCAATATTTCTGAGCGCGGTAGATGCCGTTCCACTGCTTGCGCGAGTCCTCGGCACGCACGACAAGGCCCGAAATATCATCGGTGCGGTAGAAGCTCCCAGGCCTGTACTGAAGTTTGCGACCCAAGGCACCCCTCCTACGACTGTGGAACGCCTTTGGAGAATTCCATCATCACCGAGTAGGAGGCGCCAACTGCCGGGCTCTGATTGACGATCTGGACTTGTCCTGTCGCGCCGGCCAAACCGGTCGGGACCTTGATGCCGCCCCACATGGTGAAATCGAAGTCTTCAGGCGCCGCGCCAAGCGGGAGGATGTTGGCACTGGTCGTCGCAACCCATTGCATCGCTATGATCATGTTTTGCACATCATAGCTGAGCTTACGCAGGCGCACGAAAGCGCCCGGCCAATAGACCTGGCCGGCGATTACCACGCTGTAATTGACGCCCTGGCCCATCGTTGGCGTGGGGTCAAAGACGATATTCGTCTCGTTATTTGTCCCATCCGAAACACACGTGGCGAGAACCACGGCGTGCTTCGGCCCGTTGAAGATCGTCTGAAGGGTATTCGTGCTCATGGCCGCCTCCTATGCGGATGCGGGGATCAAGCCGGGGCCTGGCCAAAAAGGCCGGTCGTCGGGCCGGCTAGCAGCGCGGTCAGGGTCGGCGAGACATAGATCTGAAGCCGCGCCGCGCCGTTGGATGCCGATTGCAGGGCATAGGTTCCGCGCGGATCGCCGGTAGCCGACGTCGCCGGGCTCGTCGTATCGGCCGTCACGAAGCCAGTCGATGCCGTCACCTGCGTGTTGTTCCAGATGATGCGTGTATCGCCGAAATAGGTGGCGAGGATGCCGAAACCGAAGATATCCGCCGTCCCCACCGAGTAATTATGGGCATCGGTAAACTGCGGCACCACCGAGGTGACCACCTTGAAGGTTTTGAGCGAGTTGACCGTATTGGCGCCGGCCGCAACCGCGATCATCTGCGTGGTCGGGAAGCCATAGATATCATAGCCGGAAACGAGGAAATTGCCGCCGGTGCCGCCTGCAACTCCGGTGATCGAAATGGCGCGGCCAACACAGGTGGCGCGGTCGTAAAAGCCGGTCGTGGGAGTGCGCAGCGCCGAACTGCCGAATAGATCAATCGTCGGCAGCGCGTCGATAGCCACGCCGGCTGTGATCACCCCAGGGTTAGTGAAGAACTGTGCGGGTGCGGTTGCGGAGAGGGCGATGATGCCCGAACCACTCGCCGATACGAGCGCCATGCCCGTTCCGCTGACTACGTTTGCAGCAGCGGCAATGTTTGCGGCAGAGATGGCGGCAGGGACGATGCTGGCCACCATCGGGGTGCCGGTACCATACCAACCCAAGACCTGGGGCTGCACCGCCGAAAAGCCGCGCTTGTTGTAGGCGAGGCGATGATCCTGAATGCCGTTGCCCAGGAAAACCATCGACGGCGCGGCGCTGAGCGGGAAGCCGGTATTACCGGGCGCACGGCGCTGATTGACGATATGCGCAGGTGCGAAAAGAGCGGTCGAGCCCATCATATATTCCTTCGACAAGGCCCGCTACAGGGCCGGGTTGTGCGAAGGCTTCGGGGGTGGGGTCGTAAGCCTGAGAAGCGTATAGCGCGATACTCTCAAGACCGCAAGATCACCTGAAGGCTAGCGGCGAACCCAAGGCTGAAAACAGCCAGAACAGCAGCATGATGAGGACAATCACGCCAACGATGCGCATAATCATCGGGTCGAGTGGAATGCCCAACATCGGAATGACAACTGCGAGCACAATGAGAATGATGAGGACGGTAAGCATGGCATGTCTCCGTTCTCCCCGCATGTAGAACGCGCGAAGGTGGTTAATGGGCTCGCATAAGTCCGGTTCAGAGGTGTGGCGCCTGCCCTCGCGGGCGATAAAGGCCTCCAGCGTCAACCGGAGGCCTCTAGATTGATTGACCTCAGACCCCCGGCGTACCGAAATACTGCCTCCAATCGACCACACCAGCGCTGAACCGCATGTACTGCGCGGCCTTGGCGTTCTTGGTGTCGAACTCGTTGTCCGTGTCGAACGCCGGCTTGTCGCGCCACAGGAAGTAGGCGCCATAAGGCGCATTCGTGCGCATGAACCACGAGGTCGCCGAGGTCAGGTAGTGGTTCGTCTTCAGGCCCTTGGGGAACATGCCCGACTGCTTGATGACGTTCACGGCGTTGTTCGCGGTGTCGTTCTGGAGGACCGACTTGAGGATGCGCTGGGCATCGAACCAGACGGTCGGCGGGATATGAAGCGACTGCGGGATAAGGCTGATCTTGTTGCCCCGATAGTCGGTTGCCTGCATGATCTGCACGGCCATGTCTTCGATCGCCGTTTCCGAAAGATCGGCCGACGTCCCGAGGATGTTGGACTGATTGCCCGTCATGGTCGGATGCGTGTTGCAGATCATCGCCTGACCATCGCCAATCGGATAGCTGGCATTGAACGCCTGGTTAAAGACGTTCGCGCCGACGATCTCTTCGGTCTGGCGTCCGGCGAAAGCGAGCATCGCAGCACGACGCTTGGAAACCACCTCATAGAGGTCGTCGCGAAGCTCTTCGTACGTGACGATGTAGCCGCCGGCATAGGCGACGTGCGTGAAGCGGGTTACCGCGCCCTGCACCTCGGTATCGTAGTTCAGCGCCGAGCCCTGATCCTTCTCGCGAAGGACGCCGAACGCGCTGATCTCGACGAACTCCTCATAGGCCTTGTCCGAGGTCTCCACGTCGTACCAGTCAGGATATTCCTGCTCGTGCTCGGTGTACTGACGCCCCCAGAAGGCCTTGATGCCGGGCCAGAGTGCTTTGGGATGTGCGCCGGTATTGATGACGCCACCAATTGCTGCCATTTCGAATTCCTTTCGTTAGCTGGCGGCGGATCAGACGCCCGCGGTGCCCCAGAGCTGCGGGAGGTTCATGCGAACGATCCACTTGGCGTTGACGCCGATCCCGTTGTCGGGGCCGCGCAGGATGCCAAGAATACGGAGCTGATAGGTCGCATTCGCCGTTGCCGAGACCGACGACGACTGAAGCTGCCAACCCGAGCGCCCAGTGATGACGTTGCCGGCGCCAGCCACGAGATTGCCGTTCGCCGCAGGACCCGTGCCGGCGGCGATGGCGCCCCCGACGGAATCTTCCTGGATGGCGAAAAGCTGGTTGGGATCGTTGAACAGCAGGCCGTACTGCAGGGTGCTTGCCGGGTGATAGATCGGCATATCGCGCGTCACCGTGGTGAGTGCGTTGCCTGCCTGACCGGCGGGGCCGTTCGAGATGCCGCCGAAGCTGCCGGCGACCACGTTCGTGGCGCCTGCCGTGGCAAGCTGAACGTAAGGCACGCCGTTGGCGTCGCCGCCGCCGATGTAGACCAGCGGATCGCCGAGGAAGACGTTTTGTGCGTAGGATGCTGCGAAGCAGACAAGCTGGCCCTGACCATCGAAGGTCATGCCGTTGTCCATGATGGGCGTCAGCCCAGTTGCAATATTGGCGTTCGCCATGACGGCGCCTCCTTGAAAGAGAGTTGCGGCGGAAGGCGACCCATTGGCCGCTGACTGCAACTGACTTCAAGAAAGCGCCGGCTAATTACCTCGGTGCGGCGTCAGTGCTTCTGGATTGAGATCGGCCCAGACGCCGAGTCCGTAGGATCGTAGAACTTGCCCTTGTCGGCTGCTTGTGCCGATCCCTGCGGTGCGCGGAAGGGAGAGTTCTTCAAGCCCTCGATTTTTTCTGCGGCCTGTGCGTGGCGGAGATCCATGTCTTCCTGCCAGAACACGAGAGGGAGTTTCATCGCATAGGCATACAGGGCGCCATTGTCTTTCCCTGTGCCAACTGCCCGGCAGAGTGGCTTCCCGTCGGTGCCCGTTACATGGGCCCAGCCATTTGCCGTGGCTTCCGCGATGCGCCCTGCCACATCGTTAAACCAGTGCTGCTTATAGCCCGGAACAGGAGGCAGTGCAAGTTTCTGGAAGAACGATCCGATTGGCTTGCGAAACGCACGAATGCGCTCGATGTCGGCCTGTAGATCGTGCGGCTCCGAGTGGCTTTCGAATGCGGCCGCCTCAGCCACTTCACGGTCGACACTGCCGCCGTATTCAAGCGGGATCGCGCTATCGCGAACAGTGCCGGCAAAGCTCGCGAACTCATTACCCGCGCCACTGTCGGCTGAACCGTCGGGATCGTAAAGCGGGCGCCCTTTGATCGAAGCCGCACTTTCGGGAACGGGGCCGCCGGGCAGGTTAGACTTGTCGAGACGGGCGTTTGGGATTCCACGGGGCATCAGTTGCTCCTCTGCCTGCGTTGTTTGTAGGAAATGATGTCGATGCCGGGATCGAGATAGGTCGCGACCCATTCATCGGCGTCGAGCTTGTCGTTCGTCCGCGACTGTCGATCGAACTGCGTCCGGGCTTCAGCGCGTTCGGTCGCATCGGTGATGAGCGTGAACGGATCCGGCCCACGGCGCCCTCCAGGGCCAGGCTGTGGGTCGAGCACGGGGCGAAGGCGTGGTCGAACAGCCGGTGGCTGGCCGGTCGGATCCGCATTGGCTGCCGGCGGCGGCGCGGCTTGAGCGGGGAACTTGTCCGGAAACGCCTCCATGACGCGCTTCTTGGCCAGTTCGTATTGCTCGGCGCGGCCCAATGCCGGGCGACTGGTGATGACAGCGCCATGCTCGGCGATCATTGCCTTGCCGAGGACGGGATCGGCCCGAAACCATGGGTTGTCGTCGAGGAAGTCTTGCGTCTCGGGCCAGATCTCCGGCGCAGGCTTCGGCGGGACAACGGGCGGCGTTGTGAACTTGGCGCGCTCGGTCTCCATGGCGGCGATGTCGCCATCCACCTGCCGGAAGGTCTCGACGTCGCCGCTGCTCACAGCCTCATCGCGCTGCTTTTTGAGATCGGTGACGGCTCTGGCATAGGCCGCCTGACCAGCAGTCCGCGCCAGTTCGATGGCTTCCGCATGCTGGGCCCGAAGCGTCGCGTTCTCCTCGCGCAGCAGAGCATGGTCTCGCTCCATGCGCCGCACGGTCTGGCTGAGCCGCTTCATGTCGGTCTTCATGACCGGGATTTCGGATTCGCTGCGAGTAACCCACTCTTCGGCCGTGGCGTGCCGGCGCGGGTCGCCCTTGAACTCCTCGGGCGGCTTCCAGCCAGTCAGCCGGGCGCGCTGCTCGATGGTCAGCTCCTCTTCGAAGGTGCCGTCGCTGAGGGCCTCAAGGTCGCCTTCTGCGCCGAGGAGCGCCGGATCAACCCCGTCCTCCTGCAAGGGCTCGTTCTGCCTCACGATGCTCATGCCGCCTTCTCCATTTCGATCAGCGCCTTGAAATCCTCGGTGATGCGGCAGGCGATCTGCCGTTCGTCGACAAGGCGATACATGGCGCCGTCCATGCCGATCGCTTTCACGCCGCCGTACTTCTCGATGTAGACCCGGTCGCCCGGCTTGAGGGGCGCGCTCAGATGCTGAAAAGCCTGATCGCCGACCTCGAACACGATGCCGGTAACAGCTGCCTCGTTCATCCGATCGACGCGCTGGTCGACCATGATGATGCCGCCCGCCGAGATATTCGACGCCTGGTCCATCTTGACGAGGACATTGGGGCCGAACGGGACGAGCCCCGATGTGTTCGCGCCAGAGAATTCCGCCTGCACATACTGCGCATCAAAGCCCTGGATCAGGAACGGCGGCAGGGCGGTCGCTTCCCGGGATTCCTGCTCGGTGATGCGCTTGCCGGTCTTGGGGTTCACCGGCGGGAGTTCAGAGATATCCATCGTCTTCCTTCTCCATTCCAAAGATGCCTTGAAGGGTGGGCAGGTCCATATCCTTGAGATCGCGCAGGACCAGAATCTGCCCTCGGATCACATCGGGGTTGCGTAGGCCGCTATTGTCCTCGCGCATGGTTCCGGCCTCGATGAGATCGGCGCCCAGTTCGCGATAACGCTCGATCATCACGTCGAGGCCGTGCAGGAATGCGGCGGTCACGGGGTGGTGCTTCCAGCCATTGAAGGTCTGGACGTTGAGATCGCCGACTGTCTCGGCATGCTCGGGGTTGATGGCGATCATACGAGATAGCCTTCCCTAGCCAAGGCAAGCGCCTCGTTGGGATGCTTGCAGATCTTGATGTGATGTTCGATGAGATCGGGGGAATCGCCAGCCGAAGCCTTTACAAATGCCGACCCTATGCCGCCATTTGCACGCCATGCGCGGATCGCCTGAATCGATGCACATTCAAGATGGCCAATGCGGGCCGACCTTGCTGCATCATCGCCTTCCAGAACAGCGGATGCGATCATGCCGTCAATGCCCATTTTCGACATCCCAACGTAGCAATGATCCGAGCCACAGTCATTGGCCTGCGCCTGTAGCCGCTTGGTCATTTCGGCAAAGTCGGGTTCCATCACATCGCTCCCGCAAGATCGCCAGGAACATCGGTATTACCCGTCCCCGGCGATGATGGCGTGGTGACGTCGGGGCCAGCAGGTGCATCCGGCGCCATCGGGAGTGCGCCTGCAGGCGCTGGCGTGGGTTGAACCGGCAATGGTTGTTGTGCTGTCGCCTGAGCGTCTTGCGCGCCCTGCATCGCCAAATCTCGGGCATGCTGTACGGCATCGGAGACCATCTCGTGGTGACGGTCGCCAAGCGCCATACCCAACTGATGGGCATGCTCCCGCGCCTGCATCGCCTGTTTGCTATCGATTGCGGCGAATTTGGCCTGCGTGTTCAGCGCCTCGATCTTCTGGCGCATGAAGGTCAGTTGCTGTTCGATGGCCGCCTCTTCCGCAGCGCTGGAATTCTTGCGAGCGAGCGACATGTTGAGGAATGCATGGGTCTGCTTTTCCAACTCCTCGGCGCGGAGTTTGCCAAGGGTCGCCTGCTGCATTGCCATGGCGAACGCCTGCGCATTCGGATCTTCGGGCACGAACAGGTCTTCGATGCGCTCGATGTTCGCCGCCTCATAAACCCGCGTCAGCACCTCTTTCTGGTTGATGAGCGGGTTGTTCTGCGAGGTCGTCTGGAGGATCTGCGAGCGGACGAGCTTCTGCATGTCCGTCGTCATCTTCGGATCGGCGACCGGCTGTACAGCACCCGATCGCGCATAATCGGCGGCCGATATCTCCCGGCTTTCGTCACCGATATCGTACTTCACGGTGTCCTTGATGTGCCGCTTGTTCAGGTTGTGGAGTTTGTTGAGTTCGGCCTCCAGCGACGTGAACACCCGCTCGTAAATGGAGGTGTAGACCTTCATGCCCTGTTCGATCAGCGCCAGAACCGTTGTCGGCGGGGCATTGGCGATAGCGGCATCGCCGCTCAGGATGTTGCCGACCGCGCCGATTTCCTTGGCCGCCGTGACGATGAAGCCCAGAATCTGGAACAGCACGGGTGACGGGCCGTTGAACGGCAGCGGGAACACGGAATCACGGATCGCCGCGCCCTTGGTCGTTACCCGGGTGAACTTGCCTACCTGGAACAGCGTCTGACCAGACGGCAGCCCGAGTTCATTGCTGACGAAGCCGCCGCCCGCGTTCTGCAGATGGCCGGCATCGAAAGACTGGTTGAGCGTCGTGTTGATGGCGTCGTTCAGCGGCAGCAGCAGATGGCCAAAGCCGTTCGGGTAGGAACCGCCATCGAAAGGCGGCAGGAACGGATATAGCGTGTACTGCGCGTCCTTCTCGATGGCGAAGATCGTATCGCCGTCTTTCGAGGCCTTGATGCCTTTCTCGCAATAATTGGCAACGATCCGCACCACCTTGCACGACCGATGGTGGACGGTGATGATATAGGGCTCGGGGTAGCCGTCGCCATCGAGATCGAGCCGGCGATGCTGCTCGATGAACAGGTGCGGCGCATCCTCATCCCAGCCATCGGAGCCCAGTTCGCGGCCGTCGAATTTCTCCGAACTATCGGTACCGGCGGCGGCGTAGACCAGCGGCAGGAACATGCCCTCGCCATTCTCACTGCTCTCGTCGATCCCGGCCCGCTCACGCTGGATGATCTCGAACGGATAGAGCAGCACCTTTTCGCTGTGCCTCGGTGCCGTATCAAATGACGGTGCGTAGCGGTTCCACACCAGGTTGAGGATGCTGACGAACAGCGAACGAGACTTGTCCTCCATGACGTCGAAGAAGGTCTTGCGGGCAGCGCCACCCACGATCGGCATCTGGTGGATCATCGCATCGGTCTGGCTCTTCCATTCCTTCATGTCGGAAAGAAGCTGCCAGCTCATGTGCTCGCCGATCTTGTCGGCCAGTTCTCGCTTGCCGCCGGGCGGGATCAGCCAAACAGGCTGTGGCTGCCCATTGGGGCCGGGCTGCGTCATCGGCTGACCATTGCGCTCGACAGGCGTGCCCTTGTCGCTACCCCAGACGACACCCTTGACGACATTCTTACCCTGAATGATCGCGGGCATTGTCCTGGCGCCGAACTCGATCGTCGCCTGCGTGATGAGCGGGAAGATCATGCTGGACGCGCCGGGCCACGGGTACGTCTTAGGCGTCGTCTTCTGCTTGGCGAACCTCAGGGCCTTTTCGGCCTCTTCTTCCCATTCCGCGCGACTGTTCTTGTCGATCTCATACTCGCGGATGACCTGCGCCCCGATCTGGTCGAGGTCGGTGTTGTCGACATAGCGGGCGAGATTGATATCGTCGATTTGCGCGATGAGGCTGGCGAGAAGTGTTTCGGCTTCAGGACGGGCCTGCGGTTCGCGCAGTTCCTCTTCGGCCGGGCCGTCATCGTCGTTCGCATTAAGCGGATCGAACATATCCGCGACACTCTCGGGACCGCTTTCGGCGCCTGAGAGGGGCGATGCACTGACTCTTTCGATCCCCATGGCGACCTTCATTGAAAGAAAGTTGCGCTCTCATATCATATTTTTTCGCCGATGTAATGCCCAGCGACATTTTTGTTGAAGGAACTACCGAAAGATTGCGCCCCCATCAGGCTTTCGCCGACATGCGCTGGAACGTCACGGTAGAGATGGGTGCTGCCGTTTTTGAACTTCACGGTAAGCGCGCCTGTTTTCATGTCATAGTCGGCATGGGTGGCCATCGAGGATTTGATGGGCGTCATCACTCCGTCTCCAGCATTAAGTGCAAGATTGCGCGTTGCAAAATCCACAGCGCATCGCGGGAACCGTGACTGCATCGAATGTCGATCTGCCCATCTTGGTCGAAGCCGCAGACGAGAACCTGTCGGAAGGCACCGGCGGCATTGGCGAGAACGCGCTCGGGATCGAGTTCAACCCCGTCACCAACGGGCTGGCCATCACGGAGGGGAATGACGTCGGCCATCAATCAGTACCCCGTATATTCGCTACGCGATGCCTCGGCCGCATAATCGTAGCCGCTGCCAAAATCGGGATAATCGTCCTCGCGCGGAGCGTTCGTCAGGGCTGGCGCGAAATACTGAACCATTCCATATTGAAGGGCGTCGTGCACGTGAGAGTGTATCGTCTTATCCGGCTGCTCCGAGTAACGCTCGACACCCGGAACTTGTAGGCGCCGACGCTTGTACCCGCCGAGAAAGCCCTTGCGCAAAACCTGGCAGCGCGGGTGCAGGATGAACTGCGGCTCGCCATTGACCAAGGTTCGCAGCGTCTTTCGCACCGCTTCTTGGCGCAACTTCGGGTCCTGAATGGATGGCTCGATCTTGATGCCTTGCGCCTCGGCGATGTCGAAGCATGTCCGCTTATCGGTCTGGGCGCGCTGAGAGCCAGCAGGATCGCCGTAATCCTCGAAAGTCACTTGTCCGTTGAAGGCCTTGTTGCAGTGCTCGTTGACGTTCTGGATAAACTCGTCGGCGCTCATGTTCTCGCTGACGATCTCGTCGAACACCAGCCACCTGCCATCAGGCAGCATCTGAGAAAGGGCACATGCCGGCGTTAGCCCCCAGTCATACGAACGTATGATCGGCGAACCCGCAACAGGATCGACCGCCTGACAGTGGATACGGTCGCTATATTCCGGGTAGACGAGTTTGCCCTCGGCAATGAACCCGTAATCGCCCTCGATATAGATCTTCACCCATTCCTTGGCCTTGCCGATCGCCAGCTCGTTGTAATAGCCCTGCTTGAGGTTGCGCAGGTTCTCGGCCTCATCTGATGCGCCGCTCGGCTGCACGAACTGGGCGGCATATTCCTCAGGCCGCATTGATGGGCCCATCTTGCCCTCGCGCTGGGCCTGCTGGAAAGACGGTAGCCAAGCCTGCTTCTCGAAAAAGCGATACCACGCGCTGTCGCTGTCCGGCGGGTTGGTGTCCATCCAGATGCCGTGCCAGTAGGGCCCTGAGTTCGAGACCGGCGGAAAGCGGCCAATGCGGCCTTGCAGCGCCTCCACGATGGCCCATGGAACTTCGCGGGCCTCGTTGATCCATGCGCCCGTCAACTCCAGCGAAAGCAGCTTGGAGATGTCCTCGGGGCGATCGAGCGCCAGATAAAGCACTTCGATCTCGGTAGCGGGCGCCAGCCCCTTGATCATGTAGCTATGCTTGGACTCGACGAACTTGCCAAAATACTGAGGCGGCATCCACTGGTGGACCGTGCGGATCGTCGTGTCGCGAAGTTCGGTGAATGTATTGCGTATAACGGCGTATCTGCTCCGACGAACACCGTCCTGCATCCGAGGCATCGCCATGCCGCGCTGGGCGATCTCGATGGTGCAGGCTGAGGATTTCCCGGAACCGAGCGGTCCTCGTATACCTCGGATGCGCGCATCGGACTGAGCGAAGTCGAGGAGCGTCGGCGCATCGTCATAATCGAAGGTGATGTTCATCGCCCGAATCTTTCCTCAATCGCGCGGGCGACATTCCTGCTGCCATGGGCAACAACCAACCCGGCGATCATGGCCGCGTTCAGCGGAACCCGCGCCTGTCTCACAGCGCACCTGACGACGGGTGGCAGGATATCGAAAGCCCGCATGTCGCCCTTGGGATCATCCTGCATATACGCCATCGCCAGAACGGTCTGCGGCCTGATAGGAGGCAACTGAGGGGCGATATGGGCACGCGCGACCAGTTCCGCCGTGCGGCCTCTCTCGCCTCGTAGCGCGGCGATGCGGGCTATCTCGGCGTCAAGGTCAGACATCGGGCGGCTCCATATCCTTGAAGCCAAGGACATCCTTCCGCAACCAAGCGAGAGTATTTTGGAATTGTACTACATTATCTGTAGAACTTGTTGCATGCATATTCCGTGGTGCAAGTATATGTCCACCATTTTTATGAATGATCCCCCAGATGGTGTCCCCATAAGAACGTTGGTATACGTCATTTGCATTATCGATAGTGCCGAAAATCATGCGGGGCGAATCATCAATTCGTGCATTTTCCTCGAATTCGGCAAACTTCTGAGCGAGGCGTTCACCGCGAACCTGCGCTTCATCGAGCTCAGCGAGTAATCGCTCAGCATCTTCCGAAGTTAGGCGCCTTTTTTTATAGGTGCCCAGCTCAGCCCTCAGTTCAACTTCTTCGCCTTCCATAGCGCGCATCCTTTCGTGTCACGCGGCACCTGCGGCCAGAAGCAGCGGATATCCAGTTGCATGCCCATCGCCGTCTGCTGGGCGCCCATCATGATCGGCGTCGGCGGCACGCCCTTGCAGGCGATGGTCTGGAGATCCGGCGTTGGCTCGTGATAGAGGCAATTCCCGCAACTCGGGCTGAGCGCGGGAATGATAATGCCGGCGACGATAGATTCACTTGCCACGTTTTGTCTCCTTGTCGGGCCGCACGATGACCAAGCGCACCTCCTGAATATCCGCCGGTCCGTCCCGGAACATGCCGTGGATCACGCCGAGATCGCGCAGGGCATCGCGGGCATTGTAGAGCTTGAGCTTGGTCTCACGAATGACAGAGCCATCAGGGCCCGACGTCTCCTTGCTGCCGATCTCGGACACGGCCGCCAGGTTGTGCGGTTGCGCCAGCGTCATGTCGATCCGGTAGTTGCCGTCCTCCAACACCTCGCCGACATCCGCAATCGTCGTGGTCGCGATTGCGGCCAATCGCTCGGCGATGCGTTCGGGCGTCATCTTGAGATGCTCGGATACCCAGGCGCGATGCTCGTCGATGATCTTGATCGCCACCGGATGGCGCCGCATGAAATGCCCCACCGTCCGCGCGCTGCATTTGGCATAGCCGGCCATGATCGCGGCCTTGGTCTGATTGCCCATGGCTTCGCCGATGTAATATCGCGCCCAGGCCTCCGCCTTCGCGGCGTCATCGGGACCGCGCTTACCGGCTGTCGGAGATCTTACGTTCTTGGTCATGTTTCCTCACGGCTATTTGCCTCGTGACGTGTGCCTTGACTGGAGCGCGTAAGTCGCGAGATCGAGGCGCCCAATCCTGACGAATTCCTTGATCTGCCATGCGCCCTGGCGAAGGTTTTCCTTGGCGGCAGCGATGTCGTTCGGGTCCATCGGGCTGGGGCGAAAGCCCAACTCGTATTTCAATCCCTCGACAGAGCCCCGCCACGATACGACACTGCCATTGGTCGCGATCGGAACGCTGAAGTCCTCCGGGGCCGGATCGATCTGGACGTCGGGCGGGATGGTTCTCACTTTGCCTTGCGCCTGCTCTTATCGAGCACCTTGTTGGCCTTGGCGTCGATCTTCGCCTTCTCGGACGAGGACATGCGACCAGCTTTCATGGCCTGCGTTGCACGGGCCTTCGCATTGGCGGCATGCCGTGCATCGGGCACAGGGTAGGACTTATCGGGACCGGCAAAATCCGCCTTCGGGAGCGACTTGCGCTTGGCGGTGGTCAGCTTAGCCATCATTTCCCTCCAATCGGTCTTCACGGCGCTTCCATAGCCCCTGCTCGGCTCCGCGCATAAGCCCGAGCAATTGCAACTCGCTGCGGCTGTTGTCATTCGCGGTTGCGCTTTCGATCGAGAACTCCGAGCCATCCTCGCGCTCACCGATCAGGCAGATGCTCATCGCCGAGATTTTACCCTTCCGCGCATGCTCCAAAAGAAACACGAGCGTGGCCACCATATCCCGATCGCCAATGGCAGGCTTGATCTCGACGATCTTCAAGGAACGACGGCGCGCCAAACCTCAATGCTTCACACTTCGCTTGGCCTTGGCGTTCAGCTTGCGCTGTGCGGCATTGTCCGCCTGCTTGTCGGCAGCGGACCGTTCCCAGGCCTTCAGGGTCACGCCTTTGCGCTTGGCCATGGTCGCATCGCGCTTGTCGTCAGCGGCGCTGCCCTCCCATTTCTTAGCGCCCTTCGCAGGCTTGAGAAGCTTCATAGCCTTGCCTCTGCCGAATTCGCGTCAGGCTTTGCCGTCGCGGTTGAAATGATCCTTGCCCATCGAGCCATGATCCGGCGCGCCCTGCTGGATACGGGCACCGCTCTTGACCTGCGGGCTGCGGGCATCGTCGCCCATCGCGTCCTGCTTCATGCCGACATCGGGATGCTTGCCATCGCGGCCAGGCAGCGGATCTACGCCGAAATTGTCGCTGCGGTCGGCGCCAGCCATGCGCTTGTGTTCGTTCATGTCAGCCATTGGAAATTCTCCGAAAATTGCGAAAATGGAGCATCGGTTGTTATATTATCATAACGCTGGGCAACATGCTTGCGTTTTTTGGCCTTGAGGCAGCGTGGTTATAAGGTTTCATGGTCAGGCTCACGCATGGCCGGTGCGTATTTGGCGAGGGGTGCGGGGTAGCGGGGCATCACCTCAACCCCTCCATCTCAGCGTAACCCCTGGCATGCTCGGCCCTGACCCCCTCGTACTTCCCAGCCCTCCAGTTCGTCGCGAGATCGGCGCGGGTGAGGCGCAGGACGGACAGGTCGATCAGGTAGGTGGTGAGGGGGCGGGCGGGTTTGGGCGCTGCAGACGGAATGCCGGCGAAGAGGTCGGTCATGACGAGACGCCCGCAAATTCGTGTCCACAGTCCACTCGCGCGCGCGTATACCTTAGCCAGCCCTCATTTTTCTCTCTCTTTCTTTTTTCTCTCTTTAGAAGAGTAGAAAGAGTGGACAAAGAGCTAACCCCACTGAAACAAAACGATTTTTTCGTCCACACTTGTGTCCACGCACATGGCATTAATCCGCGTGGACAAGGCGACTGCGTGGACGTTTTATTAATGCGGAACTGGGCTGGGTATGAACGCCGAAAAATGACAAGCGTGGACATTCCAAGAAGCGTGGACATCTCCGTGGAATTTTGTGTGGACGGGGCGCATCTTCCTGCATTCATTCGGAATTTCTCCTCCACTCGCGATAGGACCGGCGGTTCTCATCCTTCGGAAATGCCATCTCGAAGCCGATCTTCTTCATCGCAGAGGCAAGGCGGAGTTCGACTTTCCGGTCTTTCCGCTCGTTCGGGATGCCCAGGATTTCCATTGCTGCGCCGGGCGTGATCTTGGAAAAGCCGAATAGCTTGTCGGCAAGAATGTCCTGCCAGACATCATATTCCTCGCGCTCGGCGACCTGCGTAGCGGCGAGTGCCTCCTCTTCGGGGGTAAGCCACCATTGGCCGCTGGCGATGAAGGCGCGATAGGCCTCGGCCCAGATCTGGTCCCGCCGATCCTCGATCAACTCGACATCGGCCTTCGTCACCGCGACAGGCCAATACCGTCGGTTGCCAGTGGCGTCGGTGAGATACCCGCTCTCGCCGGGATTGATCGTTCCGAAGAAGATGCACTGCCGAGGATGATCCGAGGCCATCTTGGCATAAGGAAGTACGACGCGGTCCGAGCGCATCGAGAGCATGCCCTTGACCGTATTCTGATCGCGGCGGGCGATCGCGATGAACTCGGCGAGTTCGACGCACCATGCGCCCATCATCGACATCACCATCTTGTTGTGCTGGTCGAACAGATTGACCGATTCCGCTGTGAAGGCCGGCCCGAAAAGGGTGGCGATCGCCGTCGATTTGCGAATGCCTTGCGGGCCCTCGAGCACCAGAACCGTGTCGACCTTGCACCCGGGCTTGAACGCGCGCGCTACAGCGGCGATCAGGGTCTTGCGTCCCACAGCCTTGACAAACGGAACGTCGGGGGCGCCAAGCGCCAGGCGCATCCAATGGTCGAGCCTGGGCGTGCCATCCCATTTCAGGCCGAGCAGATAGTCGCGCACGGGATGAAAGGCATTGATCCTGGCATGGCGCATTACGGCAGGCAGGATATCACTCACGGCTGGCTCGAGTTGCCGCTGTTCGAGGATGAGCCTGACGTCAATGAGGTGGTGATCCTCGAGCGGCTTTCCGTTCCATTCGGCTCGCTGAGCGAGTTCATTCCAGCGGATCGTCGAGCCCAGCTCGCGCACGTTCGCGAGGCAGAGCATGAGGTTCGTCATGTTCTTCTTGTAGCCCTGCTTGGAGGACTGAAGCTGGCCCTTCCAACTTTCCAGTTCGAACACTTCCGCCATCATGCTGCCGCTCTATGGGTTTGGCGCACGCGGGGCAGCTGGGCGCTGCGCATGATCGCCTTGTTGATTTGGGCAGCTGGCGCGCCGATGACCTCGATATTGCGAGGCATCTCGAAGGCCGGCCAGTGGATTTTGTCAGGATCGCCAAGCATCAGGACTCCCGGGCAATGGTCGGGCTCTTCAGGGGGCTTCGTCCATTGCTGAGCCGCGATGGCATTGCGGTGGATGAGCCATTGCGCGCGGGATCGAGCCCAGTCCTGCAACCATGCCTTCGGGTCGCCGTAGACTTTTCCGACGTCGCCTTCGGGGAACGCGCCCTTGAGACCGGGGTTGAAAGTTTCGAAAGGTCGAGCCTGGTTCGAGGTCGGGTCCCAGATGATCAGATCCTTGATCACCATCCAGGGGAAAGATTCCTCGAAGGTCTCGGTCTCAACGAAAGTCCTCGGGCATGGGTATGCGACGACGATGACCGGTTTGCCATCGATCCGCATCAGGCGGCACATCAGCGTGGCGTAAAGGGATACCGGATCTCGTGGATCGATCTGGAGAGCGCGGAAGATCGCGGCGTGATGATCGGCTGCCGCCCATTCGACCTCAGGACCGGCATAGAGGACAAGACGGCGCCATTGTGCGGCCAGGTTCGCCTCCTCGATCTGCTCGGGCGTCATGCGCAGGGTCATATCAGGCCCTCCAGGGTCAGGCGGTCCCGCACGTCGTCGACGGACCATGCCGCAAAGGCGAGACCGCCTTTTTGCTCGACGGCGGTGGCATACTTGACCTGGTCGGGCTTGAGCCGGTCCTTGCCGATCTTGGCATCAATCGTGACGAAGCGGCCCTTGATGCAGGCATGCAGGTCGAGCACGCCCTTTGTCCCGACTTTCACCGGCCGGCCGATTTTATCGAATAGCAAGCCGGGGGTCGGCGTCGATATCGAGATGCCTCCGATCTCCGAGATGAAGAGCCGGATCGAGCGGACGAGGTCATCGTGGGGGACGCTCATTGCACTACCGTCACAGACCTGGCGGCGCGTGTGATCGCCGTATAAATCCAGTTCGTCCTGGCCTCGCGAAACGCGCCGCTCTCATCGAATACGACCACGTCGTCCCACTCCGAGCCTTGAGACTTGTGACAGGTGATTGCCCACCCGAAGGTGAAATCCTGAAAACCGCGGCGCTCACGCCAATCCAGCGAACCCTCAGTGCCATTGAAGAACTCTTCCAGAACCTTGACGCTGACGGGCGCGCGATCCTCGTCCAGCGACTGAACCTCCATGTCGACACGCCCCATTTTGTCCTCGATGCGGTCGATGCTCCAAAGGCCGCCATTGAAGAGGTGTAGATCCTTGTTGTTGCGCAAGCAGATGAGGCGATCGCCCGGGGCAGGATGGAAAGGTTGCGCCTCACCGGAGAGGCCCTTGAGCGCCCGGACACGGCGATTGAAGGTCGTGCGCGTGCGGTTCAGCCCACAAAGCAGCTGATCGGCGCCCAGCACTAGCTCGCGCATCCGATCCTGTGTCACGTCATCCCGGCTAATGACGCGGCTGTCGCCATAATCGCCGCGCTGAAGGCGGTTACCCTCGCGGACGATCATGCTCATGCGGACGATCGGATTATCGAGCGCCTGGCGGTGCACCTCGGTCAGCATCACGTCGGGCGCGGCATTGATGAAGAAGCCTTCGCCCTTAACTGGCGGAAGCTGACCAGGATCGCCAAGAACGAGAACGCGCTTTTTGAACGACAACAGGTCGCGCGCGAGCTCGTCGTCAACCATCGATACCTCGTCGACGATCAGCAGGCCTGCGTCGGAAAGCGATGACTCCTTGCTCAGCTTGAATTCCACGTGTCCAGTGCGGTCATTCACATCCGGCTTGTAGATCAGCGAGTGAATGGTCGACGCGCCCTCGCAACCTTTTCGGCGGAGTTGGAGCGCGGCCTTGCCGGTGAAGGCTGCAAAGATCACATGGCCCGCGACCGACTGGGCCAACTCCTTCGCGAGCGTGGTCTTGCCGGTGCCGGCGTAGCCGAACATGCGAAATACCTGCTTGCCGTTAGGATCTGCGAGCCAAGCGCGGACATCGGAGATGGCGCGGTCCTGTTGCGGGGACCAGGTCATGCGGCACGCCTTTCAGCATAGTATCGCAAAGCCGATTCACGCAACTTTGCTTTGGTCGCTTCGTCGCGAGGCTTACCCCGCTTCGATGCTGCCATTTTTTCTTTGGTTTCCTCGGAAAGAACACGGCCCTTATTGACTTCGCTCGCCCTTTTGCGAGCAAGGTCAGATGGCATTCTGCCCTTCAGGCTTTCCGCAATCTTTCGCTTTGCTTCCGCACTGCGCGACGCACTGGCGAGGCTCATCTTTGCAAGCGTCTCGGGCGAAGGGTTGCGGACACGCGCCTTCATCTGTTCGACGGCCTCACGTGACATCTTTTTCCCGCGACGTGCATCCCCGATCTTGCGCCTTGTCTCCGGGGAGATAACCGACTTCGCAGCCCTGATCTTAGCCCGGACGGCGGGTTCTTTCATGGCGGCTGCGACGGCGGCGAGACGAGCTTCCTCGCGCGGGCCGCTACGCTTGATCCCAAGGCAGCTTTCGGCAACCTTGCGGCGATTGTATCCTATGACCTTGTCATATGGCATCAAGGCGTCGAGCCACCGCTGCTCGCAGACGATCACAATGTCGGCGCTAGCGCACTCTTCCAGGACCTCGAACTCGAAAGCCAAGGCTCCGTATTTTAGCCAAGCAGCTTGAAGATTTGCCGAGTGATGCTGACCGCGCAGCAGCCTATTTTTATGTTCGCGCCAACGCCGCTGAATATCAAAGGAACTACCGACGTAAATCTTGCCGTTGACAAGGTTGCGGATGAGATAAACGCCCTTCACGCAGCGCGCCTCCCTTGTCGAGAAGACCAGACCTTTTGTGCCCAGAACGTGGGGTTCTTATAACCGCGCATCCGGCCAAGCTGGATCAGATCATCAAGCGTCTGCGCTTGGCCCTGCTCCTGAAACTTCGCTCGCGGGATATTGGTGACTTCCTCGAGCTTGCCCTCGACGACCTCGATCTCGCGCACCTGAACCGGCGGCACATGGCCACACGCGGGGCATTTCGGCGCCGGGCGGAACACATGGAAGCATTCCCGGCACTGCTTCACCGCGACCTCGGCCTTCTCGGAAGCCTTGCGCTTTTCGCGATCATCCAGCGACCATTCGCGCGGATCATCGGGAAGGCCGTGGCCTTGACCGCCATCAGCGCGCAGCGACGAATTTCCGGCATGGTCCAGAATGATCGCATGATCCTTGCCGGGCGAAGGACGCAGCGCGCGTCCAACCATCTGGAGATAGAGGGAGAGGGATTTCGTGGGCCGGAGCAGGATCACCGCCTCGATCGCCGGGACGTCGAAGCCCTCGCCGAACAGGCTGTCATTCGTCAGGATCAGGGTCTGCCCAGCTTCGAACTGGCGCACCTTCGCGTCACGCTCCTCGGTCGGCATCGTCCCGTCGACATGCTCGGCCGGAATGCCTGCGTCGCGGAACTGCTGGGCGATCTTGTGGCTGTTCTCGATACCTGCCGCGAACACGACGGCGCGCTTTCCGGGGCAAAGCTCGCGATAATGCTGGATGGCATCGCCGACGATCTGCGGCTTGTTCATCGCATCGGCGAGGGCGCCCTTGGCATAGTCGCCGCCTGTCACGCCGATGCCCTTAAGATCGGGCTTGGACGGCGCGAACAGGCGATAGGGGGAAAGCGCGCCGGCCTCGATCAGGTCAGCCGGTGCGGGGCCGAGCGCCATGTGAGTGTACCAGCGACCTAGCCCTTGCCCATCAAGCCGCCATGGCGTCGCCGTCAGGCCGAGGATCTTGGCGCCGGGATAGGCATGGAAAATCTCATCCCACTGGCTCGCGCCGATGTGATGCGTCTCGTCGAAAACGATGAAGTTCGGGGGCGGCAGTTTACCGAGGCGCCGGGCGATCGTCGGGATCGAAGCGATCTGGACCGTCGCATGCGGGTTCGCGACATGGCCGCCGGCGATCATCGAGTGCGGAAGGCCCATGCGATGGAAGGACTGCGAAGCCTGGGCAGCGAGTTCGCGCCGATGTGTCAGCCACCAGACGACGTTGCGTTTGGCCGATGCGCTTTGAGCCATGTACGTGCCCATGACGGTCTTGCCGGACCCCGTCGGCGCCACGGCAGCGACGGCGCGATGGCCCTCGCGGTAAGCCTGCCGGATATCGGCGATAAGGTCGGTCTGGTAGGGGCGCAACTCGATCACGGGCGCGCCCCCAGATACTTCGCCGCCACCGCGCGCATGAAGGGCGATGCGCTCTCATCGAAGCGCTTGAGGGCGTGGGAGACGGTAGAATGGTCCAGATTGAGCCGCATCCCGATGGCAGCCATGCTGTCAGCGAAAGGGCTCTCCCGCCGTTTATAGATAACGTGAATCAATGTCCGGCGCGCCAGCATTACCGTGCGCACCCGGCTTTTGCCCAGGATGTCGGTCGGCGAGACTTCGAAATCCTTGGCGATCGCCGCAGCGTAATCCTGCGTCGTCATCATTGGCTGAAAATCGTGCGGCGCGATCAGCTTGGGCGCATCGAAGGGTACTTGCGGTTCAGGTGTCGATATGAGGCCCGGCACCCTATATGGTGGAATATGGCCTTCGCGCGGTTTGATGGTGGCACACATGGTGCGGAACTGCTCGCGCTCGGCCTGGGCCTTCACCTGAAGCCGCTGAATGTCGGTTATGCTCGGTGCGCGCCCGTACTGCTCCAGTGTGCGCACCCGGATCGTAGAGGGGCATCGAATATACTTGGCAAGTTGGCTGGCGAAGCGCGTGGGGCCGCTGCGAATATCGACCTCATTGATGCCGGCCATCGCGGAGTGGGCGAAGTGGTAAGGCGAGCTCATGCGCTCATTCCCATATCGGCAGCACGCGCCCGCAAATGCGAGATCACGGCGTCGACATCGCGCAGCTCCTGCAGCATTCCGCCGAGGGCAACATGATCGGGCCCGGTCTTGCCGTTCGCGGCCAGCGCCAGCTTAGCAGCGAGCGCGGTCACGGCCGGCAATGCATTGATCGCATCGGTGCAGGTCTGCGGGACCGCCTTGAGTCCCATCAGTCCCATGTAAGGCTGGATGTACGTGTCTCCGTACTGGGCCCCGATCGCGGTGAAGAGGCTGGCTGGCACCTTGGCAGTGCGCATTTCCTCGAGACGCTGGATCGTGCCCGCATCGTCGGCACCGATCAGCGCCGCGAGTTGCATGTTCGTCGCGCCTTCGCCGGCCTTCACGGCAAGGATGATCTGCCGAGCAACCTTCTGGATTTCTGCGGAAGTCGGGGCGCTAAACAGGTATTTTTGTGTGTGCGAACTAGGCATCAGGGCCCTCATGAAGGAGATGCAAACCCGCCTGAGTAGCGGCGGACGAAAAGCTGAAACGGAGCCGGGCGCCATGATCGACGTCCCGGCTCCCGCGACCCGAGGGCTTGGCGCCCTGCGTGGAAAGGATGCCCCCGAGCATGGGCTAAATCGCCTGGGGCACGGCGACGGGCCGGCGATGATCGGCGATGCAGTAGCGCCCGGGCTTGCGGGCTTGGCTTGCTGCGATGACTGCGGTGGGCGGAAGAGCGATAGGGCGCGACCCGGCGCGGATCACCTTGCCCAGCACGATGCCAAGCGGGATCTGGATGCCGAGCCAAACGAAGATCGCCTCCCACATGGCTCAGGCCGCCTTGCGCTTGGCGAAATTCGCCTTGTACTGGTCGATGCGCCTCTGCTCGGTGGCCTTGAGCGCATCCCGCTCGGCCTGGGCAGCCTTGGCCTGCGATTTCCAGTAGGCGATCCGCTTGTCGCGCGCCGAGAGATCGGCCTGATACCCGCGCTTCAGGTGCCAGCACGCGATGGCGCTGATAGCGCTTATCACCCATGCAATGGCGACCAATGCGAGATCGAGGGATTGCCAGTTCATGCCGCTGCCTCCGTGGTGGGGCAAGCCACACCCATAAAAATTGCGTTCGAAATGGAATTTGCCGCGTTCGTACAAGGTCGACTCGGTTCGCCGCACTCACTCTGCGGGGTCACGCAAAAAATGCGGGCTCGACGCAAAGGGGATGAACGATGCCGACTACGGTGCGATGGGTGGATCTTGTCCCTCAGGTCGAGGTCGACGGGGATGGCGTTAAGGTCACCGCTGCGAGCGGGCAGGAAAGCTGCGTATCGCGAATGTCCAGGCATACGTTTCGGATCTTCATCGAGCGAAGCCGGCGCATGCTGGACGAGGCTGACCGCGCCGAGATTGCAACGGTGGTGCCGTTCAAGCGAGGGTAAGCGGGGCATTAGGCTGCGCTGCGCCGTAGAGCAGCGTACCCTGCTAACTCGTCCAACGTGGCAGGGCCGCCATCAGCGAACGCCGCCCAATACTCCGCTGGGATGCTATCCCGCGCGATCCACGATCGGATCGTATGGATGGAGACCGCATGGCGTTCTGCCACGGTCGCCGCATCTCCAGATGCGCGCACAATGTCGGAATGTGTCCTCATGCGAGGAATAATGCATTATGCGTTATTAGATAGCAAGCGCCTTTTGCGTCACGAATCGCGATACCGCGTAGGCGCTATGACACCAAATGAACGCTTGAAGATCGCCCGCCAGAATGCTGGGTACGCCACCACGGTTGACGCCGCTGCGGCGCTCGGCATGCCTCAGTCAACCTATGCCGGCCATGAGAACGGACTCAGAGGCTTTCCGGCAAGCCGCGCACCATCATACGCCAGGAAATTCAAAGTCACAGAAGAGTGGCTTCTTTACGGAAAGGGCGCAGCCACTATTTCCGAGGAGGCCGAGATAATCGAAACCGCCGAGTTTATGCGGCGCATGACCGACCCGAGTCGCAAGGCCGTGCGAGATGTGGCAAGGCGTCTTGCGGGCCTTGACGAAACGGGGACTTAGGGGAGAGCGTCCATGAAAATAGCTGCTATCGCGATCATTGGGACTCTTGCCCTAGCGGGGTGCGCTAATCTCAACAACATGACGCCCGAGCAGCGGCAGGCTTTTTTTGCCAATATGCAGGCGAATCAAAATGCCTACGCGGCGCGGCAGCAGGCTATCCTAAATAACGAGCAGGTGCAGTTGAATGCCGCCGCTAGCAATGCCCGCGCTAACCAAGGCATGAACTGCGCCACTAGCTATAATGGCAATCAAGCGTTTACCCATTGCCAATAATCTGCGCGATCAACCAATGGGCTGACCGACGGGTGCCCTTTGATAGCCATAAGGGCTCGAATGTACCGATAGGTTAACTAATGTTTGGCGCAAACAGGCCAGTCATTTTGCGTCATCCCCGCTTTCTGATCCATCCGCATCGTCCGCAGATTCCTTCAGATCGCCCTGAGCATCATCTACGTCACTGGCGGCGCTCTGAGCATCTCCAACGACATCGCGCCAATTTTCGGTTTCGAACCGATCCATCTGCTGCTTCAGATTATCGCTGGCATCCTGCAAGTTGGCGGCTTTTGCCTTTAGGTCGTCAATCTGGGAGTGAGCGGCATCGAGTTTCTCTTGCAGATCGTCGGCTCGGTCCAGCTTTCGGATTGTGCGGTTCGGTGAACAAGTTGGGGTGGGGGTGCGTAGTGGGTGCGCTCCATCGACGCATGTGCCGGGCGATTGCGTATCTGAAGCTACGTAATCGCCGTCAACTCTCTGCCGAGTCGGCAGGAGGGAATACCAGTTGTAGTTCTCGTTGATCACCAAATCTCGTAGCGACCTTTCGCTCATATTCGTCCCTGCCGGATGAAGACTCCGCCATTTCCAGAATGCGGCCTAAGTGCATACGCAATGCGCGGGCACCGACCTCATTCAAAAACTGAAAGAGTTTCTTCTGCCTGCTTCCATCTGCTGCCTTTACCGCACGAAGCAGCGTAAGAATTTTTCCGCTGCTTTTAGCGAGGGGATGGTAAATATGGCTGACGGTCAAATGCTTAAAATGCCAAGGCCGCCCACGTTCCGGGATGGGTATATTATATAGCCTGTGCCAGTGCATATATAATTCTGGGGGAAATTCTGGCTCGTATTTCTTAGCTTCTTCCAAAACGTATAATTTGAAAGCGGCTATAACTTCCGCAGTTGATGGGCTGTATCCTGCAAGAGCGTAAACAACATTTGTTATGCCCGATTTTGCCGATGCGCCCAATATGACATTAGCTTGTTTGATGATGTTTTCGTATCGTATGCCAGTGAGTTTTTTGGCAACTGCGGCATTCGAAATAGCCTGGCAAAGGTCAATCAGCAGATCGGCGGAAAATCCATGGATCGTTGCAGGCGGCATTCCGGCGCCGCCGGTCCCCCATTGAAATTTAATAGGATTTTCTAGCTTTTCGCGCATTTCGGCGCTGACGAAGGTTTCCATTTGCTTCGAGTTTGTGAATCTAGGTAGCGCATTCCCGCGCGGGGAAAGCCCAAGCGTTCTGGCCATTCCGGTCTGACTGATAGCCGCTGTCTTCTGTAGATCACCCAGAACGTAGCACTCAACGTCGATTCCAAATTTATCTTTAAAATTTCCGCCATGGGTGGCCATCGGAAGCTTACCCCATCGCGCTGCTGCTGCAGCTTTAGCGATCTCCGATTTAGCTACTGCGCTGAGTTTTGCGGCCCTCGCGATGCCGCCCAAGGCGCGGCCTTTAATCTCATCTGTCATTGCAAGCATCCTTTAAGTGCCATGCCTGCACTTTCCCACGGGCTGATTTTTCACGCAAGCATTATAATTCCTTGGTGCATGCATATAGATTTCGCTTTCAACCGAACGATCTCCACCCCGGCCCAGCAATGGCGTCGGGGTTTTCGTGTGCGGTGCGGCGCAGAGCAAAAATAATGCATAATGCGCTAAAGTCGTTTGACATGTCGTAACGCATTATGCATTATCCCTCCAACAGCCCACCGGCTCGTTGGAGGTTCCAATGCCTTTCACCACAGGTTTCGTCGTAGTCGCCCATCGCCCGAGCATCTCTCGGCCTGAGGGTTACGCTTTCCACCACAGCAGGATCTATCGCACCCGCGCCGAGGCCGAGGCTGCCTCGCAGCGGATGGCTGGCGACTGGTCGCTGTTTGCGATTCAGGAATGCTCGACGGCGTTCGAGGACCAGCCCGAAGCCCGCGCGGCCGAGAGCTATGTGCCGGCGGTGGCGGCATGAGCGGGCTGACCCCTCAGGAGCGCGAGACGCTGAACGCTGCCGAAGAGATCATCAAGCGCCTGTTTGACCGCAAACATGAGAGCCTGATGATGAGCTTTCACGCTGGTTGGAATAATTTTTCCGTCACATATTTCACCCCCAGCAAAGTCCAGCATGGCAGCCTTTGGGCCTGCGATGACCCCACCTTTGCGGGCAAGATTGAGGTCGCGCTGGCTCATCGCGCTGATGAAGAAAATCGCGCGGACGAGATCAAGGTCGCCCGTATCGAGGCTCTTCGCAATGAGCTCGCCGGGCTGACGGGAGAAGTAGCATGAGCGCGATCCTGACGCACAATTTTTTCGGTGCCGGCGATCCGTCATGCCCGAAAGAGGACAAAGCGCCGAATGGCGAACTCCATAGTCTTCGGTGCAAGGTATGCGGCGCAGTTAACCCGCGCGATCCGATCTGTGCTGCGGCCAAGCCTGATCGCCCATACCAGCCATGGGAACGCAATTTCTCCGGTGGTCGGATCGGCGTGCAGGAGCAGCAGGGAACTGACGAAAACTGGATTATCCTGCACGTTGAGAGCGGCGGGGTAAAAACCACGACCAGTCTGCGCCATCATGAGGCTTGGGTTCTGGCACAAATGGTCTCGCCACAGCTTAAGGCAGAGTTCGATCGTCGCCTTACCGAACTACGCAAGAGCATGGATGCACTGCACTCGCTGACCTACCGAGGTGCTGACGTCGACCTCATCCGCAGCATCGCGGATGACCGAGATTGCGGAAGCTATTGTGAGCACGCATTCGGCGGCTTCGGCCTCAGCGGTTGCCACCTGAGCAGCAACGGCGAGTGTGCCGCCGACGACGCTGAAAGTCTGCGCGCTCTCGCTACGGCTTTAGAAACCGCGCGCAACGACACCGAGGCGGATGTGCTGCGCGCTATAGACAGCTGCGGCGGCGCACCCGATCCCACGGAAAACGCGGATTGGTCACGAGGCTATGATGCCGCGCTGGAAGCAGCTGAGGCTGAGGTGCGGCGTATGTTCGCCAAGGCAGGTGCAGCATGAGCGCCCTCCACAAGCCCGATCAGCACCGTAGCTGGACCATCTGGCCCTGCGACTGGAGCGGCTACGTTGCCCAAGGTCCTGACTTCGATGCCGAGATGATCGACGGACGCTGGGTTGGCGGCCCGCAGGTCAATGCCCCCACATTCGAAGCATGCGTTGAGGCCATCGACGAATGGTTCGAGATGCAGGAAGACGAGGCCGAACGCCGCGCCGAACGCAATGTTGCCGATGCCGCGTCCCACCTCGCTGCCATGTCGCCGGAACGCCAGGCTGAGCTTGAGCGGGAGTGGGTGGGATGAGGTTTCCTTTTACCCATATTATCGAGCGCGATGACGATGAAATCGAACTCTCGGTCATCTACGATGTCAGCCCGTTCGTGCCGGCACAGCTTTATGGCGACTATCCGCAGCCTGCCGAGGGTGGCGAGATCGAGATCATCAGCGTCAAACTGGGCGGCTTCGAGTTCGCTTTGAGCGATGCCGAGGAGCGCGCACTTATTCAGGCCTGCGAAGAGCGGGCTTCCGACGACATTGCATGCGAGCAGGCGGATGCCGCTGAATGGCGTGCCCAGAGCCGGCGTGATGCGCTGATGGGAGGGTTCTGAGATGAGCGCTGCAGCTTATTACCAAGAAGCTTTCGAAATCGCGATGGATGCAGCTGGTTGCTGGCCGCTCGTCATCAAAATGACAGATGAACAGCGCCGTGAAGTCGGTGAATCTATTGCTACCTCAGCGGAAAATGAAAGTCTCGCCATATATCGCCCATGCTCTGGAGACAGGGTAATAGCCATAGAGCGCGAGTGGCAACAGCGCTTGGAGGAAGAACGCGATCGCACTGGTGCAGTCCGACAAGGTGCTGAAAAGGCAGTCCGGAGAGCCCTTGGAATACACCACGATGTTCCCCTTTCTATAACTGACGGTGGAGAGGTCTATCGGTCTGATGGACGCATGAGTCGGATAATATGACCCCCACCTCCCCCGCCGTCGCCCGCGTCATGGAGCGCTACGGCCTTCGCGAGGATCAGGCGATCCGGCGCATCAAAGATCAACAGTGGATCGAGCGGCATGCTCGGGAGAAGCGGAGGGCTGAGCGATGATTACCTTCATCGAAGGCGTTCTTCTTGGCGTCAGCGTCGATGCCGCAGTTCATAACGACATCGATACGGCAGGACCACTGGCTCTGCTTCTTATCGCCCTTCTGCTGTTCGAGAAGGCGCGGAATAGCCACTTCGATGCTTCGGGCGCGTGCTGATGCGCGAAGCCCTCCACCTGTTCCGCACCCAGTCGCCCCGCCAGATCGCCGAGGGCATCGCGGTCGCGGTTTGCCTGCCGGTTATCGTTTTTGCGCTTGGCCTGCTGGGCTGGGCTGCCCGCTTCTAACCAAATTTCCAAGGGGAATATCATGCCTAAAAAGAAAGCTGCCGACGTGGCAGAAGCATCGCCTGAAACCGCACCCGTAATCATTCATTCGATCAAGGGATTCAACCGCGACCTGACGTGCCGGAGCTTTCAATTCGAAGTTGGCAAGACGTTTGAAGTTTCCGGCCGTGTCGAGGCTTGCGGCAATGGCTTCCACGCTTGCCCCACCGAAGGGCATCCATTCTCGGTGTTCGACTATTACGCGCCGGGATCCTCGGTCTTCCATCTTGTCGAGCAAAGCGGTGCATCGGATCGCAACGGCGATAAGCTGGCATCCGCGAAGATCACGATCGGTGTTGAGATCACAATCGGCGAGCTGGTGCAGCGCGCGTGGGATTGGGTCTGGTCGCATGCGGTTAAAAGCGATGAAGCGCATGTGACCATCACCCAGGGCGCGGCGAGCAGCACGGGCATCCGGGGCGCGGCGAGCAGCACGGGCGACTGGGGCGCGGCGAGCAGCACGGGCGACTGGGGCGCGGCGAGCAGCACGGGCATCCAGGGCGCGGCGAGCAGCACGGGCGACTGGGGCGCGGCGAGCAGCACGGGCGACTGGGGCGCGGCGATGGCATCTGGTTACGCCGGGAAAGTCATGGGCGCCGATGGTAATGCCCTCTTCGCCGTCGAGCGAAACGACAGTTACGAGATTCTGTCTGTAGCCGCCGGCATTGTCGGGCGAGATGGGATCGTTGCGGGGGCGTGGTATCGCTGCGTCGCCGGCAAGCTGGTGGAGGCCCAGCCATGATCGCCACCACCACCAGCTCCTCGCGCGAAGGAACGGCGCACCCTCCCTTGGGCCGCCAGCCTTCGATGCACCAATGGAAGCACCGTGATCGTCGGCCTTGGTGGCGCAGGATTTTGGGGGGGCATGCATGATGCATAAGCCCGAGGCGCTCGATAATTTCTGCGCTCGCCTAAAGGCCGCTGGTGCGGAAATCCTGGGGCCGACGAACCCTTACGAGATCATGCGCTTTCGCACGAGTAAGGGTGTTGGCATCATCTATACTGGACGCAGGGGAGAGACTTGGAATGCCGAGGCTTTGGCGGCGCGTGACCATCTGGATGCCAATCGAGGTTCTCTGGCACCCGTGAAAATCAAAGGGCGGCGGCGTAATACCGCAACTGTTTCCGCGCTGATGCTGCGGGATGGCGATGACTGCTTTTTCTGTGGGGCCCGCCTCGATGGCGATGTGACCGTTGAGCATCTGGTTGCAGTTGCTCATGGCGGACCTAACCACATCAGCAACCTGTTTCTTTCCCATGCAGACTGCAACCAGCGCGCTGGGCATCTTAGCGCACCTGAGAAGGTCCGCATTGCTCTGTCCAGCAGAGCCACCACCCCCTCGCCCGGTACGCCAGAGGTATCTCAACACGCCACCCGGAGCGAGGTCGGGGCGGCGGAAAGGTCGGGGCTGTGAACGCGCTCATCACCGCACCCGGCGCCTATCCCGATATTCCCGCCGAGGACTATCACGGAAACGCCAACCTTCTGCCCGGCCCATCGCTTTCGTCCTCCGGCGCCAAGCTGCTCTTATCAAAGAGCCCGTTTCACTTCTGGCATGCGAGCCCGCTGAACCCGAACCGCGTCGAGCAGGACAAGCCGCATTTCAGCATCGGCCGCGCGGCGCACGATATGATCCTGCTGCACGATCGCTGGCCACAGGCTTACCATGTGCTGCCGGAAGGATTCACACGGGCTGCGACGAAGAAATTCGCGCTGGAGATTGCTGAGGCTGATGCAGCCGCCGAAAGCGGTATGACGGTTCTGACCTTCGACCAGGCTGAGACCGTAAAGGCCGTGGCGGCCGCGCTTAAGGGCAATGAGCTTGCCGTCGCCACGCTGTCCAATGGCGTATGCGAGGAAACGCTTGCTTGGCAGGACCCTGAAACCGGGGTTTGGCTGCGTGCCCGGCCTGACTTCCGGCCGAACAGCATCCTGACGAAGAGCAAGGTCATGGTCGTGCCAGACCTTAAGTTCGTGGCCGAGAGCAATGCCAGCCCCGAGGGCTTCGAGCGCGCGATCAATAA
Organism: Sphingomonas palustris; assembly: GCA_026225215.1. Lineage (GTDB taxonomy): Bacteria > Pseudomonadota > Alphaproteobacteria > Sphingomonadales > Sphingomonadaceae > Novosphingobium > Novosphingobium palustris. The sequence goes on from JAMFSI010000015.1 coordinate 53,578, forward strand.
CTTTGGCTATCACCAGTCGGCTGCGTTCTACATGGACGGCATCAAGGCGGTCTACCGCCACTATCCGACGCATTGGGTGCACGTGGTGGTCGAGCGCGAGGCTCCACACTGTGTGGCGCTCTACGAGCTTCCTGGTGAGGATATTGAGCGCGGCCGCGCTCTGAACCGCCGAGCGATCAACCTGTTCGCCGATTGCCTCTCGAAGGACAAATGGCCCGGCTATGCCGATGAGCCAAAGCCAGTTGGCTTGCCGCATTGGGCGCGCAGCCGGCTCGACAATTTCACCCCCGAAGAAATGGCCTTTTCGGCCGCCGCTTGAAGGAATTTACGATGGCGACGCAGCTTGCCCAGACTGAAAACAAGACCCCGGCGAAGGTGCAAGTCGCCACTGGCGGGAAACTTGCCGCTTTCGTGCCGCAGACGATGGAAGAGGCATGGCGCCTATCTGGTGCGCTGGCAGCCTCGGGCATGACCCCGAAGGCATATGGCAACGACCAGAACAAGATCATGGTCGGCATCATGGCTGGCGCCGAGGTCGGCCTCACGCCTTTCGCCGCGCTCCAGTCTATTGCGGTCATCGGCAACAATCCCTCGCTATGGGGTGATGGCGCGCTGGCGCTGGTGCAGGCATCGGGTCTGCTCGACGATATGGAGGAGACCGACGATGGCAACGCCGCCACATGCCGTCTCAACCGCAAGGGCCGGGAGACGCCGATCATTCGCCGTTTCAGTATGGAGGACGCCAAGAAGGCCGCCCTATCGGGTAAGACCGGCCCCTGGTCGCAGTACCCTGCAAGGATGCGCCAGATGCGCGCTCGCGCATTTGCGCTGCGCGACGGCTTTGCGGATGTTCTCAAGGGACTGCATATCGCCGAGGAGGTGAGGGACTACAACAGCACGCAAGGCGGCGAGGTCATGGAAGCCCAGCCCCTGACGGCAACCATGCTGATCGAGCAGGCGCGCGGCATATCGGAGATCATCGAACCCGAAACCGGCGAGATCATTCAGTCCGAACCCGAAGGCCGCACCGACGAGCAGCATGGCGATCAATTCGACGGCAATGTCTGGGATAACGCCGTCGCCGAGATTCGCGACCTGATCGTCTGCGCGGTAGATAGGCCGACGTTCGACGAGGCCAACGCAGCGTTTATCCGCCATGCCGGCGCGCTGCCCGAGGATATTCAGCGCGAGCTTAACGGCCTGCTGACCGCCAAGCGCAAGGACCTGCAGAAGGCCGAAACCCCCACATGACCCACCGCAGCCCCATCAAGCCGCTGCCCCCACTGGAAGCCTCGCCCGAGGTGCTGGACGAGGCCCGAGCAACCTGTGCCGAACGGGCGCGGGCTCGGGGCGACGGGAATCTGGCCGATGAGTTTGCGGTGGGGTCGCAGGATTTAGGCTGGGCTGTGCGGCATGAGGTTTTGAAGCTTTTGAGGGAGAATTGAGATGACGAAAGAAGAAGCTGCCGCCGCACTGAACGGTTGCGAATATGGCAGCGAGGGATCGCCCGAACTGTTCGCGCAGATGCGCCGGGACGGGCTTATCTGCCTATTCGGCTACAGTGATGATGGCGTTGAGATGCGCGGCTTATACGATGATGAGTTCGGCACCGACGACCTGCTGTTTATGGATGGCAAGCACCTCAAGAACGAGTGTGAGCACGATGCCTGCCCGTATTTCGAGGCGCTGGCGGAGAAGGCTGCCAAGGTTGAGGTGCACGATGGCGGCGAAGCATTCGGCATGTTCGAGTTCCGCACCACCATTCCACATGCCGTGTTCAAGGTCATGGAGGATGGCGAGCTTTACAGCTCCGGCATCGTGTTCTCCCTCGATGAATTGGCCGCCTAATGCGCCACCAGGTTAAGGAGAATTGAGATGAACGGCCCGTTTTGGATTACCAAATATGCGCTGTCCGATGGCATCCAGAAGCAGGGTTCTGGCAACGTCAATGAATACGACGGCAAAAAGTGGGTTTCATATGGGAGTTATTCGATACTCAAGATCGGACGCGATGCATTTTCCAACGAGGCCGATGCCAAAGCAGATGCAGAGGTCCGCCGGCAGAAGAAGATCGCAAGCCTGAAAAAGCAGATCGCCAAGCTTGAAAAGCTGACGTTCTAATGCGCGTCCACGGCATCGCCATAACGCCGGAACAAATCGCTGTGGGTAAGGCGGCGATGGTGGGGGAGTTTACGTTTGCGGACGTGCGCAACGCGATATGGGAAAAACGCATATTCCGTTATGAAGCCCATGCCATCGCCAACCGCCTCATCCAGCAAGAACGCAAGGCCCGACGCATTGAGTTTGCGCAAGGGAAGTGGAGGAGGGTGGACCATGGGTAAGCGAGAGACCTTCTCCACGAAAGCGCCCGAATGCCCATATTGCGGCCATGTTCACCGGCATGATGACGGGGCTTTCTATGATGAAAGCCAGACGGAATACGAGTGCGAGGCCTGCGCAAAGACCTTCGACATGCGTGTCTACACAAGCACGTCCTGGGCCTGCACAGCACGAGAGGACCAAAGTCATGACTGATCAAGACCACCCCGCCGGTCTGGTGGAGGCGCTTAAAGAGGTGAATGGCGGTCTCTCGTCAGAAGACGCAAGGGTCTTAATTGACGCCGTCCGCGCCTATTACGCGAGCGAGGGGGTCACCGACATGGATCGGGCCGCAGTAGATGCGATGGACGAAGCCCTTGGCTTCCTTACTGAGGTTGAGCGCCCGATATTGGGCCAAGCCTTCGCCGCCCACCGCTGCGCCGCTGCTCTGCCGGAAGCGGTGAGGGAGGCGTGGATGCCTATCAAGACTGCGCCGAAGGATGGGACGGTTTTCCTCGCATATGTCGCCCCACATGTTGAAGCGGTAGTTATCGCGACCAACGGGGAGTGCTGCATCATCAACACGTATGATAGGATCGTCGTGCGCCCTACCCATTGGCAACCGCTTCCTGCCGCCCCCGAAAACCCAATGAATGCTCTCCAGCGCATGGGGCAGGAGTTTGATGCAGCACCTGGCGCCACACCCCAGCCCGATCCGCGCGATGCCGTGATAGCCGAGTTGCGGGTGGCAAACGCACGCCTGCGGGATGGATATGCTGACGCACATGCCGGCATGCAATATACGCTGCAAGAGCATGGCAAGCTATCTGGCGTCGGCTTCTACCGTGTGTTCGATCACTATCACGAATGGGTCATCATGCCCGAGCGCGAGGGCCTAGCAGCAGGAAGCCATAAGTTAGCCAAGCTCGACGCAACCCCTGCGGCTGCGGAGAAGGGGGTGGAGCGTGGATAGTATTCCCACCGTACCCGCGCACCGTCTCCACCGCCCGGAGATCACCGAGGCTGGCGCGTTCGAGTTGAGCGAGCGGGTGGTGGGCTGGGCTTCGGTTGGGGATTTAGCGCCGATTAAGGGGAGGGTGGGGTGAGCGCACGTCTCGTCTCGAAAGAGGGCATCTGCGCCTATCTCGGCGACATCAGCCCATCGACCTACGATAGCTGGCACGCCAAGGGCATCGTGCCGGGACCCTTGCGCGGGACGAGCCGCTATGACATCCGGGCCCATGATGCTGCCCTGGATAAGGCGAGCGGGCTTGACTCGCGCGTCGAGGGCAAGAAGATGTCGCCGCTGGAGGAATGGGTCCAGAGTCATGCGGCTTAAGGTCAAGGGGGTTTACGCCAACCACAAGACCCTTTCAGACGGATCGCTCAAGACCTACTATTTCATGCGCGGCTTTGGCGCCCTGAGGCCGGGGCCAGAGGATGAGGGCGAGCCATTCTATCCCGGATCGCACGCCTTCATGCGGGCTATTTCCGTCGCCGTAGATGCGCCCAAGAAGGCTCGCCTAGCCGGAACGCTGCAGTCGGTGATCTACGCCTATCAGAAAAGCACTGAGTTCACGAAGCTCGCGGTCAGGACCAAGAGCGATTACCTTGGCCATATCTCTCGCATTGAAAGCGCCGAACCGATCGCAAAAGCTGGCAAGCTTGCGACATACCCGCTTGATGCGATCAATGACCCGTCGATCCGACAGCATCTGCTCAGGTGGCGCGATAGCCTTGCGAAATCCTCGCCGCGCCAAGCCGATGCGACACTGGGCGTCTTGCGCATCATCCTCGAATGGGCCCGCGATAGGGGCATGATCGCGAACAACAATGCCACTCGGCCGAAGAAGGTCTACAAGGCGGACAGATCAGAGAAGCTGTGGCTCCCGGAACATCTGGATGCCTTTCGTGCCGTCGCGCCGCCCGAGATGCGCCTGGCGCTGGAATTAGCTCTATGGACCGGCCAGCGGCAATCGGATCTGCTCAAACTCGAATGGAGCATCTACAAGGAGGGGCGCCTGCAATTTCGGCAGGGGAAGCGCAAGCGCAAGGTGGACCTGCGCGCGCCAGAGACACTGCGCGCGATCCTCGATGCAATCCCGCGTCCGGCGAAAACGATCCTCACGACGGCGAAAGGACAGCCATGGGCTACCGATCCTCGGCCGACCTACTTCATGCATGAATGGCGCAAGGCAACCGTGGCAGCTGGCCTTGACGGTCTGCACTTCCACGACCTTCGCGGCACCACCTGCACAATGCTGGCGAACGCGCAATGCACGCCATCGGAAATCGCATCTGTCCTCGGATGGACAGTCAAGACCGTGAACGAGATGCTGGACCGCTATCAGGCGATGACGGCTTTCCAGAGTGATTCGGCCGTCACGAAGCTGGAGGCGATGACCGCAAAACCCGCTTGACGAACAAGACGTTATTCCATAGAATTTGTGGAATGGAATGGCGAGATTTTTTGACCAAGGCTGAGGCTAGAACCGTCGCGAAGATGGATGAGGCTCGCGCCAAGGTTGCCGAGATGAACGACGATTACCGCCGTATTTATGACCGCTGCCGCAAGCGCTTGAAAGATGCAGATGGCGCAAACGCTGCGGAATGACCTGCGGAACGGATTGTGGATAAGTGCGCTAAACACTGGCTGGGGCGGCAGGATTCGAACCTGCGGATGCCGGTACCAAAAACCGGGCTGAATTCAGCCGGATAGCGCCATTCACTGCGGAACGCGTGAGTTTTGCACAGGATGGAATCAATGACTTACACCAAAACTGCGGAAGAATTTGAGGGCGGCCTGTGCTTGCAGACCCCATCGCCAATCTCGTTCTCGGGAGAAGGGGAGTGAGCAATCCCTACCTTATCACTGGCCCGGCGTTAATATCGTTCTCAGGCGGTCGCACATCAGCCTACATGCTCAAGCAGATCCTTGCTGCGCACGGCGGCACGCTGCCCGACGACGTCCACGTCTGCTTCGCCAACACCGGCAAGGAGCGCGAGGAGACGCTGCGGTTCGTGCACGAGTGCGCGACGCGGTGGGGCATCCAGGTGCATTGGCTGGAGTTCGTTACCGACCTTCGTAGCGTTGGCGCAGCAGGTCGCTTCGAGGAGGTGGGATTAAACAGCGCCTCACGAAACGGTGAGCCGTTCGATCGGCTGATTGAGCGCAAGAAGTCGATCCCATCGACGGTCACTGGACGTTGGTGCACCGATTTCCTCAAGGTGAGGGCCCTACACGATTTCATGGCGACGCAGGGTTTCGAGCTTGGGCAATACACCGAAGTCATCGGCATCCGTGCAGATGAGGCCGATCGCGCCAAGCGCCTCCAGGAAAGCGAGCGCAATGTCGCGAGCGACATTGCGCTCCCGCTGATCAGTGCCGGCGTTCGAAAGGCGGATGTGCTTGCATTTTGGAAGGCGCAGCCCTTCGATCTTCTCTTGCCTCGCGGCTACGGCAATTGCGATCACTGCCCCTTCGTCGGCAGCAAGAACCGGATTGCGCGCGCACGCTTCGACCCGGCCGGCACATTGTGGTGGGCAGAGCACGAGAAGGCAAAGGTGTTCAGCTTTGGCCGCACATTCAGCATGGTCGATATTCTCGGGATGGCAGCCAGCGAGCCGCAGCTCTTGCCTGACGACAATGCGGACGCCGAATGCGGCACCTGGTGCACGGGAGAGGCATCATGAGCGCCTGGGCCGCCTACGAAGACCAAGCCGGCGCGATGCACGTCCTGCCGATGGATGACCTCAAGCCGCATGTCCTGGGTGACGGGTGCTGGTGCAAGCCGACGCCCGAGGATGATCGGTCGGACATCGTCGTTCACCACAGCATGGATCGGCGGGAATACACGCGAGAGATGGGGAGGGTGCAGTGAGGAGCACCGAGGCAAACGATTTCGTGATCGAATCCGATGGCCGAACGGTCTGGGTTCATCGCGGTGCTGAGACCATCGGCCGCTTCGGCCGCATGGGTGTAGATGTCCACTCCACCATGGCCGAACAGACAGAGGGCGCAGGGCAGTGCAAGTGCTGCACGCATGGCCTCACGGGCTGGAAAGAATGGCGTCTGTTCCAATTTGCGATGCGTCAGCACCATGGGGCAGATGTTGGGGACAGGTGGGCGCCGGACCGCTTGATCGCTGACTGGCCGAATGCGCAGTTCTACGGCCCACGCCCCGCCATCCCCGCAGACCTTGGGCTTGAGGAGTGGTGGTGATGCGGATCATCAGCAAATCACGGAAGCATTTCCACGGCACGCACAAGGGCCATGAGATCAACATCGATCGGGAGTCTGACGGCCGGTTTTACATCATCGTGAAGGATTTCGATGGCGGCTATGCTTACGATGGCTGGACTCCTGGAGATGTCCACACGATGCCCGAGGCGAAGCGCGAAGCAATCAAGGGAGCGATGCTATGACCCCCAACACCCCATCAAAGGCCGCGCAGGAACGAGTGGATACCATCGTCCAAAACCCATCGCGGATTGACTTGCGAGGACGTGATCTTGTCGCCCTCGAACTCGACCGGATCAGCGAGGTGATTGCCCGATACGAAAGGCAACTGAACGGCGGGGCTGGCGACTTTACGCCGCTTCGTGCCCTCATCCTCCCACCCGACGAGCCGACGCCTGCCGAGGTGCTGCGGGAGGCATACGAGGCTGAAGCTGATTTTGAGGATGATCCTCGTCCCTTCCCGCGAGACTTTAGCCGCCAAGCCGCCGCCCTCGACGCCATGGGCTATGAGATCAGGAGGAAGGGGTGATGCTCAAGCTGCTGAACTTCCTCTGGACCGGATGCTGGCACGAATGGGCAGAACATAGGCGAGGTCCGTACACACGCAAAGACGACTTCGGAGGCTATCGAGAGGGAGCTTACGTCATATACAGTTGCGCCAAATGCGGGCGCCTCAGGCAGGAAACCAGCGTATGACACCCACCGAACAAGCCGCAGCCCAGCGTTGCGCGGACCTGTGTAATGCGGAGCCGGAGTCTGATGGTAAATGGAAGGCCTCAGATTTCGACGATAGCATGGCGTCCGCTGGCAAAGCTTTCCGCAAATACGTCGCGCGCACGAGCGAAATCGCGGAGGAAGCGATCAGGGGTTGCTACTTTCGCCACCTCGATCCACTCATCCTGCCGAAGCAGGTTGACGTTCTGGCCACAGTGTTCCGCGAAGCCGATCCCGAACGTGATGATGAATGGGACTATGGGCCCTACGCGGAAGCCTTGCGCAAGGCTCTATCGGCACGGGGCCTCAAGATCGTGGAGGCTGGCGATGAGTGACCCCACACCCGCAGAGATCGCCGCCGGTCTGACGAAGGCGCAGAAGCGTGGCGTGTTAATACTTTCGGGAATTTGGGCGTCTCGTGTATTGCCGGATAGGATGGTTTGGCTTGACCCGCAATTGTTGGAAACCACAGCCCCTTTAAGAACAGGTCACGAGCGCGTTCGCTTAACACCCCTCGGCCTCGCAGTCCGCGCCTATCTTATGGAGCAGAAAGATGCCGATTGAACCGACTGATGAGGATATCCTGGAAGTTCTGCAGTTGACTACGGATGCGGACAAAGCATGGTTCGTCAAAGCTGTGCGTAATGGTATGCTTGTAAATCGGCGCGATCTCGCCCACGCCCGCACCATCGCCCGCCTGCGGGTTGCTGTGGAGGCGCTCGGACGGATCGGATGGTACGGACTTCCTGGAAAAGAATACCGGCGTATTGCTCGCGAGGCAGAAGCCCTCGTCAAGGACAACAGCCGTGCGTGAGTTGATCGAGAGGCTTCGGGAGATCGGCGAGGAAGAAGGCCTGTACGAATGCGATCAGGCCGCCAACGCCCTCGAAGCCGCTGAGGCGATGGCTGCGGCGCTGGGCCCGTTCGCCGAGGCATCCTCGCATTTGCATCCATCTCACCCGGCAGACGGCGAGACCCTGGACGGCTTCAAGGTGAAGCAATTCTGGGCTGCAAACATAGCCCTCGCCAACTGGGAGGCATTGAAATGACTAAATTCCGCAAAAAGCCTGTCGTGATTGATGCAACACAGTGGCATAAAAATGGCGACCACCCTCTCGATTACGCAAAAAATCAAGAGGGCTTTGCAGAAGGTCGACTTGTTACCTTCTCGGCTGCGTACTGCGCCTCTCAAAAATGGGAGGGACAAGTTGTCCGGTACTATCGGACACCGGACTGCAATGGACAGAACGCATGTAAGCACTGCGCCGAGGTCATGCACAAACACGGCTGGATCGAGACGCTTGAAGGCGGCCACATAGTTTGCCCCGGTGATTGGATCATTACCGGCGTGAAAGGAGAGCTTTACCCGTGCCGCGCTGATATTTTCGCTATGACTTATGAGGAGGTGTCCGATGCCTAACGCCCAAACGGGTTACAGTGCGGATGCGATGACAGTTTGCACAGACTACCTCGCAAAGATCGATTTCTGCCTTAGCCTGAGCAATACTTTTGGCGCTCGAAACATTAATCGTTTTGATCGTGCCGATGTGATCAAATTCCAATGCGGCGGCATGGCCTCTAAACCCACAATCAATGCAGCCATGCTCAAGCTTGAAAGCATCCAGCCAGTCGCGAATGCGAGACGCTCGGTCGTTAGCTTGCCGATTGATGCGCTCACGGTATCCCGGCCCTTCGAGTCTACGTTCGCGCCAAACTTTGACCTGCTGAGGAGTAAAAACCCTCTTCGGACGCGCTCTCTCGCGACAGGTATCAGAGCAGAACTTCGCCGCTCTTTTGGCTTGAAATGCGCTTCCACAATGCGTGCATGTGAACGGCTTAGGACTGGTTTTAGACCAAGAAAGCATGGCGTATCGGTACCATCCGTGGCTTATCCCTGCAAGCCCGATATTTTTGATGCGACCTATGAGGCATTGAAATGACGCAGTGGAGAGACATCGA
>JAMFSI010000107.1 GCA_026225215.1 Sphingomonas palustris
ACCAGCTGTCCGCCGCCGTCCAGACGCTGCGCCGGGATATGAACGGCGGCCTGGCCAGCACCGCCGCATTGGCCGCGCTGCCGCAGTCGACCAAGCCGGGCAAATTCAATCTGTCGATGGCGGTCGGCGAACGCGGGGGTGAGTCGGGTGGGGCCTGGGGCCTTTCCTATCGCACCAGCAATGACCAGGCGACGATCAACGCCCGCGTGGCGACGGATCGATCGGCGACGACCGCGGCGGTCGCCTTCGGCGTGGATTTCTGACGATGGCTTATGCCTTCTGGATCGAAGCGGCCCTGTTGATCCTCGCTCCTTGCGCTGCGTTTGCCGTGCCGGTGGCGCCAACTCCAGCTCCAGCCCGCAGCGTGGCTCCGCCAGCGGACGTCAAGGCGCTGACCGCCGCTGCCGCTCAGGATTGGCAGCAGAGTGACTATCCCGACGCCCTGCGCATCTGGGCCATGCTGGCTCACGCCGGCAACGCCGATGCATGGTATGATATCGCTCAGGCCTATCGGCTGGGCAGGGGGGTGGAGGCCAATCTCCCGGTGGCGATCGGCGCTTACAAGAAGGCGCTGGCGCTCGGTCATCCACTGGCGCTCGAGCAGCTGGGCCTGGCGCTTTATGCGCTTCCCGATCGCCGGGCGGAATCATATCCCTATCTCGAACGGGCGGCCAGCGCGGGCAGTGCCCGGGCGCATTTTGCCCTGGGCATAGCGCGTATGCGGGGCGAGGATCTGCCCCGCGATCTGGCGCTGGCTAAGCTTCACCTCGATCTGGCGCTAGCCGGCGGCGTGGACGAGGCTCGGCAACCGCTGGTATTCGTGCGCCTGGATATGTCTCCCCAAGACCGCGAGCGGGCTATGACCATCGCGCTGACTAGCGGGCGTGGTTTCGCCAGCGCGGCCGCCGCGCCGGGTCAGCAATCGAAGGTTGAATGATAAATTGGCCTTTGCTGGTCGGTTTACGCTGGTTTACGGGTTTTGATTGAGGTTTCGCTCAAATTCGTCATGCTAAACTTGCTCTAGTCGTAGCTGGGCGCCCACATCTGGCTGGCAATCGCGGCTTCGCTGATCTGCTCAGCCGAAGCCTGGGAAACCCCGTCACGCACTGCCTGCTCAGCCACGGCCACCGCCACCTGCAAAGCCACCCAGCGGAGCACAGGGATCGGCGGCAGCAGGCCTGGACCCCGGCCATCGGGTTCGCCGCCCAGCGCACCGAGCCGTTGCGCCGCAGCCATGAACATGCCCTCGGTCACTTCGCTGGCCCCGGCTACCAGCGCGCCGAGACCGACGCCGGGGAAGATATAGACGTTGTTCACTTGGGTCACGCCCGGCGTGTCGAACGGGCTGCCGGTGCCGACGATGGCGCGATGGCCGCTCCATTCGAGCAAATCGGCGGGATCGCCCTCGGCGCGGGAAATCGGGTTCGACAGCGGGAAGATGATGGGATGCTCGACCAGTGAGGCCATCAGCCGTACCGCACCCTCGTTGAACGCATTCTTCTGGCCGGACACACCGATCAGCACGGTCGGGCGCACCTCGGCGATCGTCTCCTCAAGCCCAAGATGGCCATCGCCGGTGCGCGGCCAGCCGGCGACATCGCCGGGATCGCGCGCCAGTCGGACTTGCTGTGGCGGCAAATTCGGCATGTCGGCGAGAATCAATCCGTCGCGATCGACCGCCCAGATGCAGCGCCGTGCCGCAGCTTCGTCCAGCCCCTCGGCCATGATCGCTCGCACCAGCATTTCGGCAATGCCGCCACCCGCCGCGCCCGCCCCGTAAAGCACGAAACGCTGCGCCGACAAGGCTACGCCGGTGGTCCGTACCGCTGCCAACAGTGTACCGACGGCGGTTGCCGCAGTGCCCTGGATATCGTCGTTGAACGTCAGCAGGCGATGGCGATAGCGGCCGAGCAGTTCATAAGCGTTCTGCCCGGCGAAGTCCTCCCACTGCAACAGCACATTCGGAAAGCGTTCATCGATGGCGGCAATGAAGTCCTCGACAAAGGCGGCGTAATCGGCGCCGCGCACCCGGGGCTCATGCCAGCCGAGGTAAAGCGGATCCTCGCGCCGTGCGAGATTATCGGTGCCGACATCAAGCAGGATCGGCAGCACTTCGGCCGGATGGAAGCCGGCGCAGGCGGTGTAAAGCGCCAGCTTGCCGATCGGAATGCCCATCCCGCCCGCACCCTGATCGCCGAGGCCGAGAATGCGCTCGCCATCGGAGACGACGATCACCTTCACCCGGTCGAGCGCAGGGTCGCCGAGGATTTCGCGGATGCGATGGCGGTTCGGCCAGCTGAGAAACAGCCCGCGCGGGCGCCGGAAGATCTGGCTGAACTTCTCGCAGCCTTCGCCGACCGTCGGCGTATAGACCAGCGGCAGCATTGTCGGCAGGTCGCTCTGGACCACGGCGTGGAACAGCACCTCATTGGTATCCTGTAATTCGCGCAGGAACGCATAGCGGTGGAAATCGCTATCCATGCCATCGAGCACCTGGCGGCGACGGCTGATCTGCTCGTCCAGCGTGAAGACCTGCGGCGGCAACAGACCATGCAGGCCGAAGTGATCGCGCTCTTCCAGGGTGAAAGCGGTGCCCTTGTTGCTCAGCGGATCGCTCAGCAGCGCGTGGGCCTGAGCGTAACGGATCGATGCATTATCAACTGCCATGGGGGAACCTCGTGCCCGTTCTAAGCTTTTGTTGTCGCATCGCTTAATGCCAAAAACCGGTGCCCACCCCGTTCTTCAACGGGGCAGGCATTTTTGGCGCGATGCTCTAATAAGCTTGGAGCGGGCAGCGTGATATCTCTATCACCCTACCCGCTCCAGCATTCTGTTACCGTATTTTGCTGCCAAAACATTGTTCGTTCTGGCGCGATACCCTTAGTGGATGATCGCCGAGAGCAGCGCGTAGAGCCCACCCGAGAGCAGGATCGAGACCGGCAGCGTCAACACCCAGGCAATCGCGAGACTGCGCAGCGTCGACATTTGCAGCCCCGAGCCGTTGCCAGCCATCGCTCCGGCCACACCCGACGAGAGCACATGCGTGGTCGAGACCGGCAGGCCGAAGTTATCGGCAGCGCTGATCGTGGCCATCGTCACCAGTTCGGCCACCGCACCCTGCGCATAAGTCAGATGCTGCTTGCCGATCTTTTCGCCGACGGTGACGACGATCCGCTTCCAGCCGATCATCGTGCCGAGGCCGAGCGCGATCGCCACGGCCACCTTCACCCAGGTCGGGATGAACTGGGTCGCCTTGTCGAGGTTCTTCTTGTAGCCGTCGAGCGTCTTGGTTTCAGCAGCGCTGAGGGTAACGCCCTTATCCTTGGCCAGGCGCTTGAGGGCAGCCGATTCAAGGTACATGTCGTTACGGATGTTGCGGGTCTGTGCGGCGGGCACCTTGTCGAGGGTGCCGTAAGCTGCAACTTCCTTGTCAACGAAGGTATCGAGCAGACCCAGGGCGCCGATGGTCGCCGGAGCGAACTTCTTGTCGGCGATATAGCGGGTCACTTCCTTGCGCGCATCATCGACCGGAGCCGAATTGTCGGAAGTGATGACGGGAGCAGGCGTGGTCGTCGGTGCAGTGTGAGCGGCGAACACGGCCCCGGCCTGGGTCGAGGACACATGGAACTGCTGCTCGTAGTGAGCGGGCACGGCGCGGTTAAGAGCATAGGCGGTGGGGACGATACCGATCAGGATCAGCATGATCAGGCCCATGCCCTTCTGACCGTCGTTCGAACCGTGAGCGAAGCTTACCCCGGTGCAGGTCAGCACCAGCAGGCCGCGGATCCACAAGGGCGGCGGCGTGTCGGCGCTCGGTTCCTGGTAAAGCGCGGGGATGCGGACCAGGGCCTTCATGGCGAGGAACAGCAGCAGCGCAGCACCAAAGCCGATCAGCGGCGAGAACAGCAGCGCCTGGCCGATTTCGGTGGCCTTGCCCCAGTCCACGCCGGCGGTGCCCGACTTGCCGTGCATGATCGCGTTAGTGACGCCAACGCCGATGATCGAGCCAATCAACGTGTGCGACGACGACGAAGGGATGCCGAGATACCAGGTGCCAAGGTTCCAGATGATCGCCGCGATCAGCAGCGCGAAGACCATGGCAAAGCCCGAGTTCGAGCCAACTTGCAGGATCAGCTCCACCGGCAGCAGCGACACGATACCGAACGCGACTGCGCCGGTCGATGTCAGCACCCCGGCAAAGTTCCAGAAGCCCGACCACACCACCGCGACATGCGCGGGCAGCGAGTTGGTGTAGATCACCGTGGCCACCGCGTTGGCGGTGTCGTGGAAGCCGTTTACGAATTCGAAGCCCAGTGCGATCAGCAGGGCGACAAACAGCAGCAGAAACGGCAGGAAAGCCATGCTCTGTACGCCCGAGGCGACAGCATCCGAATAGATGTTCCAGCCGACGTAGCCGAGCGCGGCGATCATCACGGCGACGAAGCCATAAAGGCCGACGTCGCCTAAGCCGTTATCGAGATCAGGTCTATGTAGTGCCGGTGAGGCAGCGGTAGCGTTCATGGATTTAACCCCCAACTCTCTTGAGCCTCCTCTTTCGCTTAGTTCTATGACAGTTTTGCGACTCCAATCGGGGGCACCTCTCGCCGATCTCCGGTCATTGGCGACCGTCGTTCAAGTGTCACAAGCCCATCGTATATCGGCCCACCGCTCTCCGACCGCAGGAGAGTGAAGTTGCATGGTGGGGGTGACGATGTCCGGTTTGTTTTCGCGGTATTTTATCCTCCAGCTTGTCGTTGCTCTCGCGGTTGTGAGCGCTGTTTTAGCGGTGATGGAAGATCCGTGGTGGGCGTTGCCGCTCGTCGTGCTGGTTCCGCTGATCCTGGTCGGGATCAACGATCTGATCCAGCCATCGCATGCTATCCTGCGCAATTATCCCATTATCGGACATATGCGCTTCATCCTCGAATCGATTCGTCCCGAATTGCGACAGTATATGATCGAGGATGAGCGCGACCCGGTTCCCTTCAGCCGCGAGCATCGCGCGCTGGTCTATCGCCGCGCCAAGAATGTCCACGATGCTCAACCCTTCGGCACGGTGAAGGACGTCAATGCCGTGGGCTACGGCTGGGTTTCCCATTCGCTGCGGCCCAAAACCGTGACCGACTCCGATTTTCGAGTGGTGATCGGCGGACCGGACTGCAAGCAGCCCTATTCATCCTCGGTGCTGAACATTTCGGGGACGAGTTTCGGCGCGCTGAGCGCCAATGCCATCATGGCGCTCAATCTCGGCGCCAAAATGGGCGGTTTCGCGCATAATACCGGCGAGGGCTCGATCAGCAGCCACCATCGCCAACATGGCGGCGACGTCATCTGGCAGATCGCCACCGGCTATTTCGGCTGCCGCACCGCCGAGGGACAGTTCGATCCCGAAAAATTTCGACTCCAGGCGCTCGATCCCCAGGTCAAGATGATCGAAATCAAGCTGAGCCAGGGCGCCAAGCCGGGCCATGGCGGGGTGTTGCCTCAAGCCAAGATCACCCCCGAGATCGCCGAGACGCGCGGTATTCCGATGGATCGCGATTGCGTGTCACCCGCCTCGCACAGCGCTTTCACGAATCCGCTCGAGTTCGTCACCTTCCTGGCCCGCCTGCGCGAGCTGGCCGATGGCAAGCCGATCGGGTTCAAGATGGCGGTCGGCCATCGTTACGAATTTCTGGCCATCATCAAGGCGATGCTGGCGACGGGCATCACTCCCGATTTCATCGTTATCGACGGCGGCGAGGGCGGTACCGGGGCAGCGCCGGCCGAGTTCAGCAACCATGTCGGCCTGCCGCTTAACGAAGGACTATGCTTCGTCCATAATGCCCTGGTCGGTGCGGGGCTGCGCAACCGGATCAAGCTCGGCGCCAGCGGCAAGCTGGTCACCGCCTTCGACTTCTGCCGGGTCTTCGCGATCGGTGCCGATTATGCGCTATGCGCGAGGAGCTTCATGTTTGCGGTCGGCTGCATTCAGTCGCGCACTTGCCATAGCAACCATTGCCCGACCGGCGTCGCCACACAGGATGCCTTGCGCCAGCGCGCGCTGGTGGTGGCAGACAAGGCGCCGCGCGTCGCCAATTTCCACCGTAACACGGTGCATGCGCTCGCCGAACTGCTGGGCTCGGTCGGCCTCAGCCATCCGCGCGAATTGCGGCCCTGGCATTTGCATATCCGCCACCAGAGCGGCGAGCTGATGCGGGGGGATGCTTTTTATCCCCGCGTCGCGCGCGATGCGCTGCTGCGGGGCGAGATGCATGACGAACTCGGTGACGAGTGGCGTCGCGCTCAGGCGAACAGCTTCGATCCGATCGGCGAGCCCGAAGGCGGCCCGACGTTCGGCCCGGGGGCGACGACCGGCCAGCCGGATGAAATTGCAGCGGAGTTGGCGCATGTCTAATTTTGCAACATTGCTCGATGGCTATCACGAATTCCGCAAAGAGGATTGGGAGCAGCATCGTGATAGCTGGCACGAACTGGCCAAGGGGCAGCATCCCAAGATCATGGTGATCGCCTGCTCGGACAGCCGGGTCGAACCGGCGACGGTGTTCAACACTGTGCCCGGCGAGATCTTCGTGCTGCGCAATGTCGCCAATCTGGTGCCACCCGACGATCAGAGCAACCGCCTCAATGGTGTGTCGGCGGCGCTGGAATATGCCGTCACGCAGCTTGCGGTGACGGATATCGTCGTCATGGGGCACCATGAATGCGGCGGTGTAGCGGCGGCGCTGACGCATAAATTCGATCACGCCAGCCTGGGTGAGGGCGGTTATATCGACCATTGGCTGCACCTCGTCGCCGAGACTCGCGATGCCGTGGTCGCGCAGCATGGTGATCAGGCGACGACGGAACTGGAGCAGGCGCTGGTGCGGCTGAGTCTGGATAATTTGCGTAGCTTCCCCTGGATCGCGGCGCGTGAGGCGGAAGGCGCGTTGACGCTTCACGGCGCCTGGTTCTCGATCGCTGATGGCAGGGTCTATACGCTGGATACAGGCAGCGACGCATTTCGGCAGAATTGAGTCGGCACCTCTTTCCCGTCCGTCCTGAGCTTGTCGAAGGACTGTCCTTCACTTTACTTATGGTTCGCTTGAAGAACAAGGCAGTCCTTCGACAAGCTCAGGACGCACGGGGTGGTTTGTATCGTCGCACCTAAGCAGACATGCCGTCCCATTTACCGCCGGGCCAGCGGACGCACCCCATTGATGCTGGCCACGATCGCTGAACCATTGCTGATCAGCGCGGTCATCTCCGGGCTCACCAACCCACCCGGCAACGCCAGCGCCAGCGCCACGCCGTTCATCACCGCGACGATGCCGTAGTTCTGCTTGATCAGGCCGACGGCATCGCGCGAGATTTCGATCGCCTGGACCAGCTTGCCGAGCGAATCCTCCATCAGCACGACATCGGCCGATTCATGCGTGATATCCGCGCCGTGCTTCATGGCGATGCCGACATCGGCGAAGCTGAGCGCGGGCGAATCATTGATGCCATCGCCGATCATCACCACACGGCGGCCCTCGGCCTGCAGTTCCTGAATGACGCGCGCCTTGTCGGCGGGCATCATATTGGCAACCTGCCGCGTCAGGCCAAGCCGCTCGCCGACCGCGCGCGCCACCGTTTCGTTGTCGCCGGTGAGCATGATCGTCTCGGTAATGCCCAGTTCGTGAAGGCGGGCGATGACTGCGCGCGCCTCGGGGCGGATGCGATCCTCGTAAGCGACCAGCCCGGCCAGTTCGCCATCGACCGCGACATACAATGACGAGCAACCCATCCGGTCGATCGCTTCGCGATCCTCGGCGACATGCCCGATCTCGATCCCGCTCTGGCGCAGGAAACGCTCCGAGCCGACATGGACATAGACCTCGCCAACCCAGCCTTCGACGCCGAGGCCGATGCGGTATTGAGTCTCCTCGCATTCGGGGACCGTCAGGCCGAGTTCGCGCACACGCTCGCGCAAAGCTTCGGCGACCGGGTGTTGCAGATGGGTTTCGGCCGCGGTCGCCACCGCCAGCACGCGCTCGCCCGGCCATTCGGGCAGGAAACTGCGCATCTCGACGACATGCGGGGTGCCGTGGCTGAGCGTGCCGGTCTTATCGAACACCACCGTGTCGACCTCGGCGAGCTTTTCCATGTGGCCGCCGCTCTTGATGATGATGCCATTACGGGCGGCATAAGTGATCGACGACAGCACTGCGGTCGGCGCGGCGACGCGGATGCCGGTGCCGAAATCGACGATGACGAGATTGAGAAAACGGTCGAAATCGCGGCTGAACAGCCAGGTGCCGACCGCCAGTCCCAGCGTCGGCAGCACCAACCGGTCGGCGAAGCGCTCGGCGTGGTTCTGCATGCGGGTGTCGCCGATCGGCGCACCGTCGATCAGCCGTGCGATCTGGCCGGCGGTGGTGTCGGTGCCGACGCGATCGGCGCGGACCCGGATCTGGCCTTCGCGCAGGATGGTGGCGGCAAACACCCGCTCGCCCGCTTCGCGATTCACCGGCAGGCCTTCGCCAGTGATGGTCTTTTGGTCGATCAGGGCGTGGCCTTGAGTGACCTCGCCATCGACCGGGATCATCTCGCCGGGATAAACGACGATGACATCGTCCACCACCAACTCGCTTGCCGGCACCGAGACGATCGTGCCGTCGCGTACCAGCCACGCCGATTTGGCGCGGTATTCGAGCAGTTCATCGACCGCCCGCTTCGAGCCCGCCGCGGTAAGATCGCGAATCCAGTCACCCAGCCGGATCAGCCAGGTGATTACCGCGCCGGCTACCATCTGGTTCTGCAGCAGTGCGGCATTGATTGCCAGCGTATCGAGGAAATCGACATTGAGCCGTTTCTCGGTCGTCAGCACATGCCAGGCCCGGCGGAAAATCGGCCAGGCGGTGGCGAGCAGGATCGGGGTGTTGATCGCCTGCACCACCGGCCCCCCGAACGCGAGGCCCAGCGTGATCGTTGGCCACATCAGCGGGTATTTTGCCGGTGCCTTCGCTATCGGGGCGGGTTTTTCCGCAGGCGAGGCGGTGACATCGGTCGCTGCTTGCGCGGCGAGGTCTTCCAGACTCGCTCGTGCAAACATCGCCAGCGCCATCTGCAGCGAAAATTCGTGGCTTGGATCATATTCGATGACCAGGCTGTTGGCGGCATAATTGGCGCGCACCCCGCGCACCCAGCTCTGGCGCAGGATCATGGCGAGCAGGGCTTCGGCCTCGGGCACCGGCGCGAGCAGCATCGGCACGTGAAGCCGCACGCGGCCCGGCATGGAATGGGAAATCGTGAAACGCATGTGCTGGCGGCTACCGTTGGGTCGCCGACTCCTGATCCGGCTGAGCCACGGGCCGCGTCGCGGGGGTTGCCTGCAGCTCGACAAAATGATTCACGCCGAACAGACCCAGCGTCACCCACATCGGCGTGGCCGCTGCCGCGCCGATTTCGAGGAAGGTGAAAGCCGCGAGACCGCCGGCGAGGAAGATTTTCATATCGATGGTATTGTTGCTGACCAGCTTGAGTTCGCGGTCGAAGGCCTTGAAGAAATCGACTGCGCCTTTCGCCAGCGGCGAATGGTCGGCCAGGAAATCGGCTTCCTGCGCGATCCGGCTGGCGAGGCGGTTGACCTCGTCTTCCGGCGGCCCGCTTTCGACGTGCAGCTCGTTGTGATGGCAGCAATTGTGGAGATGATCGGCGAACTCCGCCTCAGCCTTGTGGTCGTAATGCAGGGTGATGCTGCCGGTCTCGGGCTTGGCAACCACCTTGGCGACACCAGGCAGCGCCGAAAATGCGCTGATATAGGCATCGAGGACGCCAGGATCGGTCTTGGCGGTCGGGATCTTCATCCGGATGCGGCCGGGAATATTATGCTCGATCCGGGCTTTGTGCTTTTTCTTCTTTTTGTGGCCGGCGGCATCGGTGCCGTGGCTCTGAGTGCTATGGGGAGTGCTATGGGCGCGACCATGCGCTCCCGCACTCGTAGCAGGGGCCGGCGTAGCAGGGGCGGGACTTTCGGTGAGTTCGACGGCGACGGGCAGCTGCTCGGCGGCATCGGCTGTGTCCACCGCCCGGGGGGTGCTCGCCGTGCCGTTTGCGGCTGACGCGCGCGCTTTTGGCGATTCCGCCGGGCCTGTTGTCTTCTCAGCCATACCAGTCCTTCGGGTGATCCCACTCGTCATGCGTCAGCCGCTGCCGCGCCCTCGCTCAGGCGCGGCCAGCATTGACCAGATCAATCATAAATGACGTGGAGCACGGTCAGCCCGACGCCGACCACGCTTTCCACGATCAGCAGGGTATCAACCAGCCGCAGCGGCAGCTTCCTCTGCGTGAACCTCGGCCGAAATATCGCCGATCCGCTCACCGGCCTCGGCGACTGCCGAGCGCGCCTTTCGCCCCAGCTTGACCGCCCCCCGGACGGTCGAATTGGCCAGCGGCTTCAGTCGATCGCCCAGGTTGGGCAGGAATTTGGGCGCAAGCGCGGCGGCTGCACCGATCAGGATCGCGGGAACCAGCGCCGCCTCGACGACGACCGCGCCCAGGACGACGACGCCGACCGCGGCAGCCGTGGCCACTGCATCCGGCCGAGAAGCCCCGGCGGCACTTGCGTTATCGTTAGTCTCAACCGTTTTCTCGACCACAATCGTTCTCCGAAACTTGAGTGCCCCATATCGGGAGCCGGCAGTGTTTGACCCCAGCCATGCGTCCGGATGGGCGCTGGCAGATGTCCCTAGCGGCCCCGAAGCTCAACGAAATTAGAGTGGAAATATGTCACGTAGGTTACAGTGCTTGATCTATCTGCTCAGACACTCCGGTTTCGGGAGTTTCTGAGTGTCTGATCCGAAACTTCGTTTCGGATAGTCTGTGCCGTCCCGCTCCCCCGGCCCAACCACTCGATTAAGGTACCCTGTGGGTGGTTGGGCAGGGGGAGCGGGACGGCACAGCCTCCGAAATTAGCGCAGCGAATTTTCGCGTCAGGCACTCAAACCTCGATCAGTCCTTCGGCGCTGGCTCGAGCGGGAAGTGGTTGGGCACATACATTTCGGCCGGCACGGGATGGCGGATATAATCGGCGTTATGGACCCGAGCCGGTAGCGTAACCGCTGGCTTTTCGAGGGTGTCGTAGGGAATTTGGTCCAAGAAATGCGAGATGCAGTTGAGCCGCGCCCGTTTCTTGTCCACAGCCTCGACCACCCACCACGGCGCCTCGGGAATATGGGTGTGGTGCAGCATGTCTTCCTTGGCGCGGGTGTAGTCTTCCCAGCGGCGCCGCGATTCGACGTCCATCGGTGACAGTTTCCACTGCTTGAGCGGATCATGGATGCGCAGCGCGAAGCGGAACTGCTGTTCGTCATCGGTGATCGAGAACCAGTATTTCAGCAGGATGATGCCCGAGCGCACCAGCATCCGCTCAAACTCCGGCACCGAGCGAAAGAATTCCTCGACATCGTCTTCGGTGCAAAAGCCCATCACCCGCTCCACCCCGGAGCGGTTGTACCAGCTGCGATCGAACAACACGATTTCACCCGCCGATGGCAGATGCGCGACATAGCGCTGGAAATACCACTGGCTGCGCTCGCGTTCGGAAGGCGCGGGCAGTGCTGCGATCCGGCAGACGCGGGGGTTGAGCCGCTGTGCGATGCGCTTGATCACGCCGCCCTTGCCGGCGGCGTCGCGTCCCTCGAACAGCACCACGACCCGCAACCCCTTGGCCACTACCCAGTCCTGCAGGCGGACCAGCTCGTGCTGGAGGCGGAACAGCTCGCGGAAATAGGCGCGCCGATCGAGCGCGTTGTGCTTATGCTGCCGTTCAACCTCAGCAAGATCGTCGAGCCGGCTATCCTCGAACTCCAGTTCAAGCTCCTCGTCGAAGCTGTCGGAGATCTCTTCCTTGATCCGATCGATATCATACGGCGTATTGTTCGAAGACACAGGCCAGCTTCCTCGCAAATCCAACCAACTTCACGCGAATACGAAAGTTCTGTGACAATCTGGTGGCAATGAGAGGGCTGGTGGCAATGAGGAGGGCGACGCAGCGAGCGCCAAATCGATGGTACTCCTCGGAGCAGACCTGTAGTTGTCGTTTGGACCCGGTGCGGGAGGGAAGATCGGTGGGATTGCGCAATATTCTGGGCCTGCCGGTCTTGGCCCGCGCGGCCCTGTTCGCGGGCGCTCTTGCGCTGCTCGATGGCGCTACGGCTTACGGTCAGGCTGCGGCTGCCGCACCAGGCGCGGCTTCGTCGGACGACGCTGCCGACGCATCGGGGGCAGGAGCCGATCCGGCGCAAGCGGAGCGGGCCTCCTCAGCGCGATTGGCGGCGGCTCGCCAACAAAGCGGCGAGACATCGCTGCCCTATGCCTTTGCGCTGCGGGATCACGCTCGCAGCCTCATGGCGCTGGGCAAGTTCGGCGATGCCGAAGCGCAGGTCCGTCAGGCGCTGGCGATCGTCAGTGGCATTCGCGGGGCGGACAATATCCAGGCGATGGTCATTCAGAGCCAGCTTGGCGCCATCGTCACCCGGAGCGGTCGAGCCTCCGAGGCGGAGCCGCTGTTGCGTCAAGCCTGTGAAACATTGAAGATGCGTGCCGACCCGCAGGCGCCTGCGACACTGACGTGCCAAACCAATCTGGCGACGAATCTTATCGCGCAGAGCCGCTATCACGAAGCCGAAGTGCTGCTGCGCCATATCGTGGCGCTTCGCGTCAAGGCATCGGGGCCGCAAGATCCGGTGGTGCTGGCGGCGAAGCTCCAGCTTGGCCGCGCCTTGCGCGAGGAAGGCGACCGGGGGCCGGCTGAAGCCATTGTGCGCGCCGTGGTGGAAGCGCGACGGACCATGCTGGGCGATCGCAACGCTTTAACGCTGACCGCTATCGGCGAACTGGCCGATGTGCTGGTCGCCGAGCATCGCGGCGCGGAAGCCGAGCCGCTCTACCGGATTAACCTCAAAAACCGCAGCGAACTGCTGGGCGAGCGTCACCCCGAGACGCTGCTGGCGATGGACATGCTGGCGCGCGATCTGGCGACGATTGGGCGCGCCGACGAGGCCGAGCCGCTGATTCGTCAGGCGCTGGCGACGCAAGCCGAAGTTCTGGGCGAAACCCATCCCAATACGCTGGCGAGCATGAACACGCTGGCCTTCGTGCTGCGCGCGAAAGGTCAGCCGGGTGCCGCCGAGGCGGTGATGCGCCACGTCCTCGCTTTGCGCACACGCCAACTGGGGCCGGACAACGCCACGACTTTGACCACCACGGCGGCGCTGGCCATGGATATCGCCGCCCAGGGTCGCCGCAGCGAAGCCGAACAATTGCTGACGCAGGTGATCGCCGGGCATCGACGGGAGGGTAATGGAGGCCGGGCCGGCCTCAACGCCGCCCTGGTGCAGCTGGGCTTCGTGCGGCTTGCCGAGCCCGATCGGGCCGCGCTCGCGCTCGATCCGCTGCGTGAGGCGGTGGCCGGGTTACGTGACCGCCGCGCCAATGCCAGTTACTCCCCGCGCGCGGATATCGAATTGAGCCGCGAGACGCTGTCGCAGGCCGGCACTTACCGATTGCTGGCCGAGGCCGATTGGGCCGCGGCGCAAGCGTACCCCGAGCAATTGCCGGCATTGCGTGAGGAGGCGTTTCTGGCGCTTCAGGATGCGATGGCCGGGACGGTGACGCAGTCCTTCGCGCTGGCCGCAGCCCGCGCTTCGGCTCGCGCGGCGGGCGCGGACATTGGCGCACTGGCCGACGAGCGCCAGCAACTCGCCGATCAATGGCGCGCCATGGCCGACCATGAGATCGAAACGATCAGCGATGCGGGCGCGTCGCCAGCCGTTCGGGCGAGCCCTGGTCCCAATTCCACGGCGGAAATCGTCAATCTCGCGCATCGGATAAACGCCATCGACGCGCAATTGCAAAGCAAGTCGCCGGGCTATTTCGCGCTGACCCGTCCCGCAGCGGTGCCGCTGGCCACCGCGCAGGCGCTGCTCGGCCCCGATGAGGCGGTGCTGCTCGTCGTCCCCTCGTTCCAGGGGACTCACGTCATGGCGCTGACGCACGAGGGCCTAGCTTGGCATAGGTCGAGCCTCAATCGCGCCGCCATGATCAAGATCGTGCGCGATTTGCGCAGCGAACTCGACCCGGATGCGCTGGCGCGGAGCGCCCGCTCGTTCGACCGGAAACAGGCTTACCAGCTTTACCAGGAGTTGGTGGCGCCGCTCGAACCGGCTTTGGTCGGCAAGAAGCAGTTGTTCATTGCCGCCGATGGCGCTTTGGCATCGCTGCCGTTCGACGTGCTGGTGACCAGCGCGCCCGCCGGCTCCGACGACGATGCGACGGCGATGCGCGCGACGCAGTGGTTCGGCGATGCCCATGCGCTGATCCAATTGCCGTCGTTACAGACGCTGCAGTTCCTTCGCGCCCTGCATCGCGGACAGATCGGGCCCTTCGCGGGATTCCAGGGGTTCGGCGATCCCAAATTGGGCGGGAGTGCCAGCACGCGCGGCGCGGATGGTCAAAAGGGTGTGGCGAGCGTTGCCGAACTGGTCAGCCTGCCGGGTACGGCGGATGAATTGCGCCATATGGCCAGTGCGCTGGATGCGCCCGCTGCGACCGTGCATCTGGCGGATGCCGATACCAAGTCCGCCGTCCAGTCGATGGATTTGTCGCAAGCCCGCATTCTCGCTTTTGCCACGCACGGCCTGCTGCCGGGCGAGCTGCGCGGCGTGGACGAACCGGGGCTGGTGTTCACCCCGCCCGCCACGCCCAGCGCCGATGACGATGGCTTTCTCAGCACCTCGGATATCACTCAGCTGAAGCTCGATGCCGATCTCGTCATTCTGTCGGCGTGCAACAGCGGGTCCGGAGATGGCGAAAACGCCCCGCCGCTCAGCGGCCTCGCCCGCTCGTTCTTCTATGCCGGCGCCCGGGTGCTGCTGGTCTCGCACTGGCCGGTCTATGACGATGTCGCGCCGCGGATCACGGTCGAAGTGATCGCGGCCCGCCGCGCCAATCCCGGGCTCTCGCTGGCCGAGGCGCTGCAAAGCGCGGTCCGAAAAATCCGCGAGGACAAGGACGATCCCAGCCTGGCCTTCCCGTCGGCCTGGGCGCCGTTCGTGATCGTCGGCGATTGGCGGCCATTCTGAACGTCGGCGCTTAATCAACTCGACGCCGTGCAACATCCGTCCAGCATGCAGGAGATCTTCGATGCAGGATTTTTACCGACCCAAAGGTCTTTCCAGCGCCGTTTCCTACCAGGATGCCAAGGCCGCCTTTCGCTGGCTCGAACAGGCATTCGGGTTTGAGCCGCTGTTCGTCATTCTCACCCCTGAGGGCGATCTGGCCCATGCTGAAATGGCCTATGGAGATTCGGTGCTCATGGTGGGCAATGAATGGAGTGAAGACACCAAGAGCCCCAAGTCGATCGGGGGTAAGGTGACGCAGACCGTCCATGTTCAGCTTGCCGAGGGCGAAGATATCGACGCCCATTGCGCCCATGCACGCAATGCAGGCGCCGTCATCCTGCAGGAGCCGCAGACCCAATTCTACGGTGACCGCACCTATCGCGCCAAGGATTTAGAGGGTCACATCTGGACTTTCGGCGTCACCGTACACAGGATGACGCCCGCAGATTGGGACCAGACCAGCGGGCTGACTACGAAGCGGCGCCTCGATTAGAGCGGGCAGAAAGCGAAGTGGGCCACAGCCCGCAGCGCATGCAGTCTGTGAACCCATTGCCAATGATTGTTCCTTGCGGTATCAATAGGTATTACCTTTCGATAAAGGTGCAATAATGGCAACTTCGCTCAAGCTTGATGACGTATTGAAAACTCGTGTGCAGCACCTCGCCGCGATCCGGGACAGGTCGGCGCACTGGATCATGCGCGAGGCGATCCGGCAATATGTTGAACGTGAGGAAGCCCGCGAGAGCTTCAAGGATGAGGCGCTCGCCTCATGGGAAGCCTATCGCGATACGGGCCGCCACCTTACCGGAGCGGAAACGGCGACGTGGCTGGCCAGCTGGGGTACCCCGGAGGAGACCGGGCGGCCTGAATGCCACGACTGATCGTTACCGAAGGCGCAGCGCTGGGGCTTGAGCGCTGCCGGGTGTTTCTGGCTGAGAAGAGTCCACAGGCAGCGGAGCGCGCTGGTAAAATGATTCTGGCCAGATTGCTGGCGCTTGAAACGACGCCTGACATGGGCCGCCCATTCGACATGGAACCAACCTTGCGTGAATTGCCTATCAGCTTCGGCGCCGGCGGGTATGTCGCACTCTACCGGCACGAACCTGTTGATGATGCGGTCTATGTATTGGCGTTCCGCCACCAGCGCGAAGCAGGATATAGGGAAACGACTGCCTAATTTTTTCCAGAACGTGCGATTGCAGAGGACAAGCTGGTGTTCTGGCGGCAGATGCGGCTGCACCGACGCTGACTGCCATCCCCGGTATCGGATAACCACAAACGCGCAGTCCGGGCCTTGCAGAAGCGGGTTACGCGCCTTGAGCGAGCGGGGAGGCCGAGCCCATCACCGTTCGTACTGTGTTCGGTTCATTCAGCGCCTTTGAGAATACCGTCCTGCCCGGATACCTTGATGGCACTTACGACCAGAGCGACATGCTCCTCGTGATGACCGCACTACGGGCCTGGGAGTCTGACGGGACATGGGACCGAGCATATTCAAGCTGATTTAGAAGGGTAATCAGTATATAGATTATTAATTACCATCCATTTTTCTTTAATAACGCAGTCCTGATACCCTCCAAATATCCTAAACTACGCGACATTTTTTTCAAATCAAGTTTCAATTGGTCAGTTTCATCAGGATTATATCCCTCATGAACTTTTACTGATAAGTAAAAAATATCGCCGTCCATAGATAAGATCTTCACATCCGCAACAGATGTAAAGTTTTCTGAGGTCAGCAGGGTGGCGCGGCTAGAAATGCGCTAAACAAATTAGGCCGCAGTTCGGAGCAGATGGCCCCACTCTCAGTAGGGTTGCTAGAAAAATATTATTTTTCAATGGATTGGCGGAGGCGGAGGGATTCTGAATTTTTCGACAAAAGTTTGATTCATAAAACTTTTATTTTGTCGATTGCTCCGAATACCTCGAAATATACCCCGCAAACTTTTTCGCCTAAAAACCGGCACTTGCTTGCTCCGTTCGACTCCGGGAACCGTATTCGAACCCAGCATGAAATGCAAGTTTTTGAGACCCTGGTTCTAGGCCGTTTTGGCATGAGCGAATGACCGCCTGTGGGACAAACCCGTCATTGAGAGAACGATAGTGACGGCCGATTTCGGATGAGGCGGCCATTCGGCCGGCGACGACCTTTGGTAGGTGAACGAGCGAATCTGCCAGTCACATGACGGGCATGTTTCGAGAACCGTCGATCAGATAGCGGCATTCCCAAAACGCAGCTGACACCGACCGGAGCCGCCGCCGTTGCCGCCGTTCGCGGCCCTTGCTGGCCTCATCGAAAGCCGACTTTTGTTCACGATGTGATTGCAGGTCCATCGGCGCTGCGACGAACCGGCGATTGATCACAATTCAGTTCGCTCGGAGAGCGCCAAAGCGTCATTGACGCCGATCCGTGACAGCCGCTTCATGCGGCTCTAGTGCGCGATGCAAATTCGATGCAACCCGGGCTAGATTCTATGGTCGAAAATTCTGGGATTTATTCTGAAGCGGAAATGGCGTTGATTCTTGCGGCAGAGCGTCTGTTCGCCGAACGCGGGATTGAAGGCGTTGCGCTGCGGCAAGTGAATCAAGCGGCCAGGCATAAAAACATGTCGGCGGCACACTATCATTTCGGTTCACGGGACGGGTTGGTCGAAGCCGTGTTGATGCACCGGCTGCCAATACTCGATCAGAGGCGGCGCGCTCTGCTCGCCGAGAAGTCGGAAGGCCGCGATCTGCGGTTTTATGTGCGAGCGTTCATAATGCCGCTGATCGAGGAATTGCAGCCTCGCCCGGAAGGCAATCATTACCTGCGCTTTGTTCAGCAGTATGAACGCTACCGAGAGTCATACGACTTCGTGCGACGGATCACCCCAGCGAGTGTCGAGATTTACGCTAGTATCGAGAGGTTGCTTGCTGACCTGCCTCCGTCAATCCGCCGCATGCGTGTCGGCAGTTTGATCAATCTCGTCCACTCGGTACTGGCAACGGTCGAGGGGCGGCTTGAGCGCGCAGAGGTATCGGTTGCGGACCTCGACCTGATTGCGGCCAATGCCATCGACATGATCGTGAGCGCCCTGAGGTCGAAACCTTCCAAAGAAACCCAGGCGATACTGTCGGGGCAATAACACTGTTCCCGAACGGTCGGTGGATTGACGGCGGGCATTAATTCAAGGAGATTAAATCGAAGCCTGTCGACAATGCATCGGGCAGGCACGGAGAGAGGCATTCCCCGATGGGCATGTTGGAAGGCAAAGTCGCACTGATCACGGGAGCAGGCACCGGCATCGGCAGGGGCATCGCGCAGATGTTCGCCGAACAGGGGGCGAAAGTGGTGGTCGCCGCGCGGCGCCTGGATAAGTTGCAGGCGACATGTGCACTGGTGCCCGACGCGATCAGCGCGGTCCGGATGGACCTGTGCGATGCGGGCGAACGCGCCGCAGCCATCGCCGCAGCACTGGAGCGCCATGGCCGGCTCGACGTGTTGGTCAGCAACGCCGGTGCGCAATCTTGGAAGACCTTCGACGAGACCGGCGACACGGAAATCGAGGATATCTTCGCTACCAACCTGATCGCGACGACGCGCCTGATCAAGGCGGCACTACCGGCGCTCGAAGTGGCAGGTGGCAACATCGTCATAATCTCCTCGACTGGTGCGCGCTACACGGTGAGCCCAAGCCAGAAGCTGGCGGTCTACAGCGCGTCCAAGGCCGGGCTGAACCAACTCGCGCGGACCCTGGCGCCGGAGCTGGGGCCCAAGGGAGTGCGGATCAACGTGGTCGCGCCCGGTCTCACCCGTGGCGAATATTCCGATGCCAGCTTGGACAAGGATGAGGCCACTGAAGCGTGGATCCGCTCGGTGACGCCGCTGGGCCGCGCCGGGGAACCGGCAGACATTGCCCGCGCCGTGACCTTCATGGCCAGCGACATGGCTTCGTGGATCACCGGGCAAGTGCTCGACGCCAGCGGCGGCTGGCAGATCGCGGGAGGGTGAACGCGATGGTCGGCCAACGTGCAGCACTGGTCACCGGCGCGGCGGGCGGCATCGGCCGGGCCACGGCGGAGCGGCTGGCGGCAAGCGGTTGGGCGGTGCTCGCAGTCGATCGCGACGCCGGGCGGCTCAGCTGGGCCGAAGCGGCGGGGATTGCCAGCGCGGTTGCCGACATCGCCAGCGAGGACGACAACCGGCGCATCTTCGCCGATGCCGAAGCGCGGTTCGGGCGGCTCGATGGCGTGGTTCTCAATGCTGCGGTGACGGGGGGCGGCCCGATCGAGGCTCTACCTGTCGCCGAGTTCCGCCGCGTGCTCGATATCAACCTGATCGGCACGGTACTGGGCATCCGCGCGGCACTGCCGGCATTGCGGCGCGCTGGAGGCGGCGCGATCGCGGTTACGTCCTCGACGATGGGACTGGCGGGGGATAGCGAGAACTGGGCGTATTGCGCCGCCAAGCACGGGCTGATCGGCATGGTCCGAGCCTTGTCGCGCGAGATCGGTTGGGAAGGTATCCGCATCAACGCGCTGTGCCCAGGGCCGACCCGCGACACCGGCATGACCGCGATGATCAGCGACCTGGCGCCGGCGCACTACGACATGATGGCCCGGGCGGTGCCGTTGCAGCGCTGGGCGGAGCCGGACGAAATGGCGGCGGTGCTTGAATTCCTGGTTTCGCCGGCGAGCTCCTACGTCAACGGCCACGCCCTCGTCGCGGACGGCGGGGCGATGGTCGGCACCGGGCTGGTGGGACCTGCATCGGGAGCGGCGCCGGTGATTCCGGCCGCGATCGAAGGACATGGCCAGCAATGAGCGATGATCGCACGGTGATGGCGCAGACCAACTTTGCCGCGACCAGCCGGGGAGAAGCACATCGGCCCGCCGACTTTTCAAGCGATGCCGGTGCGCTGGCCTATGCCAACCGGCAACTCGATACGCTGGTGGCGGCGATACGCTACAAGCTGGAGCGGCACATCATCGGCTGGCCCGGCGATGACCGCGAGCTCGACACGCACGAGGCGGTTCGCCACCTGCTGCGCGACATCAATTTCGCGCACGCCGCCTATGTCGAGGCGGATTATGGCAATCCGGCATTCGCCAAGATGGGGGCGACCAGCCGGATCAACTTCCAGTTGCCTTCGCCCGATTGCATGTACCACTCGGTGGTGCTGCACGGCGACTATCGCTACCGCATCACCGGTGCGCGAGGTTCGGCGGCGATCTTCCAGTTGACCATCTATGCGGGCCATGCCTGCGATCTGATCGGCTGGAAGACGCACAGCATGGTCAACAATATCGATCATCCCGAAAAGTTGGCGGCAGGCGGCGAGGTCGACATCGTGCTCGCGCGCGAAAAACCGGACGATCTCGGTGAGGCGCTGTGGCTGCCGCTGCCCGATGGTCCCTGCGAACTGCACAGCCGCCAGTACTACGGGGACTGGGAGCGCGAAGTCCCGGCGGACCTGATGATCCGGGCCGAGCACCAGGTGTTCCCACCGCCGCTGCTCGACCGCGAGACCGCCGAGACGCGGTTCGCCCGGCTGGTCGACCTGCTGCGCGTCCACAGCGATTTCTACCGCGCCGGGGTTCAGGCGCATCTGACGTCCGACCCCCGCGAGATCGGCGAACTGGTGGTGCCGGGGGCGTTCGAGGGCACCAACTATTACCCGGGCCATATCCGCTGCGGCCCGGACGAGGCGGTGATCATGGAGATCGAGGATCCCGGTTCGCTCTACTGGAACGTGGCGCTGTTCAACCTGCAGTATGAGAACATCGACTGGTGGGCACGGCGTTCGTCGCTCAATTCGCACCAAGCCGTGGCCGATGCCGACGGCAAGTTGCGGATAGTCGCCTGCTGGACCGATCCTGGGGTGCCGAACTGGCTCGATGCGTCCGGGCGGGCCCTGCAACTGGTTGCATTCCGTTTCTTCCGTGCCGCCCGCGCCCCGGCGAGGCCGAAGTTGACGACGGTGCCATTTGCCGAGCTGGCCACACATCTGCAGGCGGCGACGGCGCAAGTGACTCCCGCCGAACGGCAAGCGGAAATGGAACGTCGGCTGGTCTCCGTTTATCGCCGTCGCATGGCGGATTTCTGAGGGTGGGGACGATGCCGGAACTGGCCATGATCAAGCCGAGCCTGACGATGGACGCCGTGCTGGCTGCTGCCTACGCCGAAGCCGGCCGCGACCATTTCGCCGACGAAAGCTTCCTGGCCAATCTGGCACAGGTGCTTGAAATCCCGACTCGTTTGCCGTTGTCCGCCGCGGGATTGATGGGGATGCGGGCCAATTCGGTGCGCTGGCTGGTCAACCGGCTCCGCTGGGAAGCCGATGTAGGGGCGCATCCGGAAATTCTCGACGAAGATGTTTCGGACCCGGTCGTCGTGCTCGGGCTGCCCCGCAGCGGCACCACCAAACTGCAGCGCTTCCTGTCCGCCGCACCGCTGTTCCGCGCGACGCCGGCATGGGCGATGTTTAACCCGGCGCCGTTTCCCGGCGAGGCGCGTGGCCAGCCCCACGAGCGCGCGGCATGGACGAGGGCGATGATGTCTACCGTCACCAATACCGGCGAAAGCTACCAGGTGATGCATGAGTTCGACGCCGACGAGGCCGACGAATCAAGCTTCATCCCGCTCGCCAACTTCGATTACCCGATGCAGTACATCACCGCGCCGGATCGCCCGTTTCTCGATTGGGCGCGGAGCCGGAGCCGGGTGCCGGCCATCACTTACCTCAAGCACATGCTGCAGTACCTGCAGTGGCAGGACGGCGGCCGGCGCAAGAATGATGGAATCCACGGACCATGGCTGCTCAAGAATCCCGGCCACACCGGCGAGATCGCCGAAGTGCTCGAGGTGTTCCCCAACGCGACCTTCGTGATCTCGCAACGCGACCTGGCGACCACGATGGCCTCGTCGATGCGAATGATGGGTGAGATCATGGCGGGGAGCTTCGAGTATTACGACAAGCACCGCATAGGGAACGAGACGGTAGAGTACTGGTCGTACGAACTTGATCGCTACCAGCGGCAGAAGGCCGAACTCGGCGCCCGGCTGCGCATCGTCGAGACGCCCTACACCGTGTGTGTCCACGATGCGCTCGGCGTCGCGCGCGCAGTCTACGAAACCGCCGGGATGCCGTGGACCGCTGCTGGCGAGCAGGCCATGCTCGGCTGGGAGCAGCGGAACCCTCGCCACAAGCTCGGCTCCTACGGCTACGCGCTCGAAGATTACGGATGGAGTTCCGAGCGGGTCGAGGCTGCTTTCGGGCCGATCGCCGCGCAATGGCGCGGACAATAGGAGCGGGACGCGATGGCACTGACCGGCATGCACCTCAAAGCGTTCTTCCAGAACGCCTATGTCACTCACGACCTTGCCCGGGCGGAGGCCCTGATCGGCGAGCGCCACGGGATCGTGGAATGGGTGCATTTCGAGCCCGAGATGGAGGTCTACACCGATAGCGACGGGATCGGCCCATGCCATGTCAAGGTCGCGCTCGGCTGGTCGGGCGCGTTGCAGATCGAACTGATCGAGCCGGTATCGGGTAACGTCCGTCACTATCGCGAGCGGCTGCCAGAGGACCCGGCCAATTTCTCGCCCCGCTTCCACCACATCTGCATGCGCGTGGCCGATTGGGAGGCGACCCGCGCGCTGGTGGCTGACAAGGGCTGGACAATCGCCTACGAAGGCGGTGTCGAAGGGTGCAAGTTCATCTACATCGACGCGCGCGACAGCCTCGGCCACTATGTCGAATACATGTGGATGTCGGACGCGATGTGGGCCGGCAGCGGCGGCCCGGCCACGCTGGCGGGAGCCTGAAATGACCGCAGCCGGCGAAACTCTGCACCCCTATCCGCACCTCGCCGATGCGCTGGAAGGGGGCACCCTGCTCGATACCCGCATCCAGGCGCGGCCGAACTTCTATTACCGCGAACTGCGCAGCCGCGACCCGGTCCACTACGATCCGCAATTGAACATGTGGCTGGTGTCGCGGCACGAGGACTTGCAGACCGTCACCCAGGACCCGATCACGTTCTCGTCCGAGCGCGGCTACACTGCGCAGATGGCCAATGGCTTCCAGGAGGAGTTCCAGGCGATCCTGCGCGAGCACGGCGGTGGCTTCTTCCCGGACGCGATCAAGACGGATCCACCCTATCACACCCGCATCCGCAAGTTGATGGACAGCGCCTTCACCGCGCATCGGGTCAAGGAACTGGATCCGAGGATCACCGCGGTAGTCCAGGATGTCGTTGCCGCAGTCGCGCCACTGGGCACCGCCGATGGCGTGCGGCAGATCGCGGCGCCGATCACCATCCGGTTCATTTGCGAGCAGCTCGGGCTCGGCGAGGTCGATGGCCAGACCATCATCGACTGGTCCTATGCGGTTGTCGCCCAGCAAAGCCGGATGCAGAGCCAGGACGACATGGTGGCGAACGCGATGAAGATCGCCGATCTGCAGCAATTCCTGATCGCCCAAATTCATGATCGCCAGGCAAATCGCCGCGAGGACATGATCTCCGACCTTGTCCATGCCAGGCTCGACGATGGCGACGTTCTGAACTTTGCCGAAGCGGTCAGCCTGGTGCGCGCGCTGCTGATTGCGGGCAACGAGACCACCGCCACCGCGATCAGCCACTTGCTGGTGCTACTCGCCACCCGGCGCGACGTGGCCGATGAGCTTTACGCCAATCGCGACGACGACCGCTGGCTCAACCGCTTCGTCGAGGAACTGCTGCGCTGGGAACCGCCCTCGCGCGGACTGACGCGGATGACCACGCGCGAAGTTGAACTTGGCGGCAAGCTGCTGCCCGAAGGCGCGCACCTGCTGCTGCTTTGGGCCTCGGGCAACGATACCGAGAGCGTCTTCCCCGATGCGCGGCGGTTCGACATGACCCGCGACAACCTTGGTCGGCACCTGTCATTCGGTGCCGGCGCACATCGCTGTGTCGGTGCCGCGCTGGCGCGGATGGAAATCAAGCTCACCGCGCGCGAGATCGTCCGACAACTCAACGATATCCGACTGCTGGTGCCGGTCGACGAGATACGCTTCGTACCGACCATCGCCACCCATCCCATTGCCGAACTACCGCTGGCGTTCCGCGCACGCTGAATAAGGGAGAAGCACGATGTTCCTCAAGGGCCACATGCAGAACGCCTATGTCACGCACGATCTCGAAAAGGCGGTCGAGATGGTCGGCAATACCTATGGGTTTGAAAGCTGGCAACGCATCGATCCCGACATGGTGGTGAACACCGTCCACGGCGAACGCCCGCTGCAATGCCGGGTCGCTGCTGCCTGGGCGGGCGGAGTCAATATCGAGATCATTGAGCCGGTCGGCGGCTATGTCGATCACTACGTGTCGATGCTGCCGGAGGATCGGGCGGACTGGGTGCCGCGCTTCCATCATGTTTCGCTGCGGCGTGACAACGAGGTCGAGATGCGGGCAGAAATCGCCCGGCTCGGCCTGCCGCTGGCATTCGAGGGGCCGTTGTCCACCAAGGACAAAATTCCCAGCCTCGTGTTCGTTTATCTCGATGGCCGCGCCACGATCGGCCATTATGTCGAGTACACCTGGAAAAGTCCCGAAGGCTGGGCGTTTGTCGGCTGGCCCGAAGGTCGGCCGGTGTGGTGAACGCCATGTCGACAGGAAGGCTGGCGGGCAAGCGCATCCTCGTGGCCGGGGGGGGCGGCAATCTCGGCGGTGCGATTGCGCGGGCCTATGCAGCCGAAGGCGCGGACCTGGTGCTGACTTCGCTCGATGACTTGCGGATCGGCAAGATCGCCGCCGAGTCGCGAGAATTGGGGCGGCGCGCCGTCTGCCATGCCGCCGATCTCACCGACGAAGCGGCGATCGATCGGCTGGCAACGGCGGCGTGGGACGCGTTCGGCGGGATCGACGTGGTGTTCCTGTCGAGCCAGCCGGAGCAGCCGAAACTCGGCGACCTGCTCTCGACCAGCGATGCCGACTGGAAGATCTGGTTTCAGATCATGGTGTGGGGGCCGCTGCGGCTGATGCGCAGTCTGGCTCCAAAGATGATGGCTGCGGGCGGAGGCGCGGTCGTGACCGTCACCTCGTCGACCGGGGACGATCCGCAGCCAGGGTTCGACGCATACGGGCTGGGTAAGAGCGGGCTGTGGTGGCTGACGCAGTACATGGCGCGCGAATGGGGCCAGCACGGCATCCGGGCAAATGCCCTGCAGCCGGGGATGGTTGCGACGTCCGGCAATGCTACGGAACTAGAGGCTGTAGTCCGCGAAACCGGCCTGCTCAGCCGAACATCACTCGGCAGGGTCGGTAACAACGAGGATTGCTTGGGAGCTGCAGTGTTCCTGGCTTCGGACGAGGCACGATTTGTCTCTGCTCAAAAGCTTAAGGTCGATGGTGGACGCTTTTGACGAACTGATGCCAATTACTCAGATTTGCCATTCCACGAACGGCCGATCGGCAAACATGCATTAACAAACCCGCCATTCCGGATCGTCCGCAGGCCCAGCCAGGCTAGGACCAATTTTGCCCGATCGATAAACGTCCGCTTCTAGTACCCTAAATTCGCTGACGAGCGGCAACAATTGTGAAGGGTTTCGGGCGCTTGCGTACGAAAGCCTCCAGTGCAGGAACCCGCGGGCCCCACGCGGCGGTCTATGGGTAAATGAGCTTTGGGATGGTTTGGGGCGGCACCCGCTGGTGATCCGGCAGCGCAGTAACTGACCCGATCGAGGTGATTTTACGTCGTGTGAGATGACGATCAACGACGGTTTCTGCGGCTTCTCTGGCCAGCGCCGCGCTCGATTTGGGTATACGCATGCGTTTCCCCGCCGGCCAAGGTGCGTTCGATTTGGCCGCCAGATCAGACAGGCCATGCCGGGTCATGGCGCGATCTCCCGGGCGGGTGACGTTGGTTGCGGTGGCGCGCGGGGCTGGCACCAGCGGGCGAAAGTTTCAACGATGGTCATGTGTCCGCCGCAGCACGGGCACGGCGGACGATTGTCGGGCAACTCGTCGGGATCAGGTTCTGCGATCGGCGTGGCAACACCGAGTAACCTGCGGGCAAGCGCCAGGCTGTCCCTGCGCGCGGAGCTGGACAGCAGCCCGTAATGCCGAATGCGGTGGAAGCCGCGCGGCAGGACGTGGATCAGGAAGCGGCGGATAAACTCTTCGCTCGCCAGCGTCATGACCT
This sequence comes from Sphingomonas palustris, assembly GCA_026225215.1. Taxonomy (GTDB): domain Bacteria; phylum Pseudomonadota; class Alphaproteobacteria; order Sphingomonadales; family Sphingomonadaceae; genus Novosphingobium; species Novosphingobium palustris. The sequence goes on from JAMFSI010000107.1 coordinate 26,314, forward strand.
GCTGGCGGTCGGCACCATCGCGGCGATAATCCTTGTAGCGGAAGGTGACACCGGCCTCGTCGAAGGCGATGAGCCGCCGGTTGGAGATGGCGACGCGGTGCGTGTAACGCGAGAGATAGGCCAGCACCGCCGGCGGTCCGGCGAAGGGTGGCTTGGCATACACCACCCAGCGCTGCTTGCGGACCGGGGCAAGGTAGCGCAGGAACACTTTGCGTTCGGCCATACCGGCCATCCGCAGCCTCGAGCGTGATGTCTTACCGGCTGGGAATTTGCCGAGATCGACCAAATGATTGAACAGCCTGTCAAGGTTGAGCAGCCGCAGCAAGAGGTGCGCGGCGATCCCCTTGATACGGATATCCCTGAGCCACCTGCCGTATCCGTCAGCAGGATGGGCGACCTCTGGCTGATGGACGAACATCGCCTCTATGTCGGATCCGCGTTGCTGCCGGAAAGCTTCGAGGTCCTAATGGATGGGCGAAAAGCCTCCATGGTTTTTCAGGATGCGCCCTACAATGCGCGCATCAATGGCCATGTCAGTGGCCTGGGCAAGGTTCAACATCGTGAGTTTGCCATGGCATCGGGGGAGATGTCGGCTGATGAATTCAAGCAATTCAATGCCACTAATTTGAAGGCGATCACGCCGCACCTGGTCGATGGCGCGATTCTCGCCATGTGCATGGACTGGCGCGGCGCGCTGGCGCTGCAACTGGCTATGATCGAAGCTGCATTAGAGCAGATCAACCTCGGCGTGTGGGTTAAAACCAATGCGGCATGGGCAGCCTGTACCGATCGCAGCATGAGCTGGTGTTCATTGCCAAGCATGGCAAGGCCAAGCATATCAACAATGTCCAGCTGGGCAGATTCAAACGCTATCGAACCAATGTGTGGCGATATGCAGGTGTGAACACGTTCGGGTGCGGCAGAATGGAGCAACTCGAAGCTCATCCCACCCCAAAGCCCATCCCACTCGTGGCTGATACAATCCGCGATGTCAGTCACCGCGGGCAGATCGTGCTCGACAGCTTCATGGGCTCGGGCACGACGCTGCTCGCTGCCGAGCGCACCGGTCGCATCGCATACGGTATGGACATCGATCCTGGCTACATCGATGTTTCTATCGCGCGCTGGGAGAAGATGACCGGCCGCGAGGCTCGGCTCAAGGCGACCGGGAAAAGCTTCGCGGAGACCAAGATTGAGCGCAAGCGGGCCACTCCGCTTGACAATGAATCTCTGCTTTAACTAGCTGGTAAATAGCGATAAAGTGCGTTTCGCGCTTGCGAATCGGTCGCGCTCAGGATAGATGATGCACCGCCGCCTCTAATTGGGGCGGCAGTGCATCCCGCGCATCCTCACAGCAGCAAGCGACCCTGCACGACACGACGTTGGATCCTCCTTTTCGGGGAGGTTTCGACATGTTCCTACCGGGAACTGTGTCGGCCGTTGCCTTGTGCTTCTGCCCACGGTCCCCCTTTGATTGCGGAGGAAGACCATGAGTAAGTATGAACCACGCGGCGGAGGTAGCACGCCGATCGACCAATCAAGCAAGCCGCGGCTCAGTCCACCGGCGCGCAGCCGACCCACTCCAAATGGGACCGGTCGTCCTCCCAATGCAGCCGGCTCGCCACCCGCGGCCAAGGTCGAACTGCCAAAGGCGTCAGGGCGGGGCACACAGAGCGATCGACAATCTGCTCGCGAGAAGAAACAGCCTGCCGGCAATTATGAAATAGGATATGGCCGCCCACCAGTCAAAAACCGCTTCCAGAAGGGCAACAAACTTGGTGGCCGCAAGTCGGGTTCAGAAAACCATGACACCATCCTGCGCCGTCTCTTTGATGAGAAGCGACAAGCGCGGATCGGCGGAAAGGTGAAAACGATCAGCACCCGCGAATATGTTCTGATGTCATTTATCAAACATGCTGCCGAGGGGAAGGTGGCTACCCTCAAAGACGCAGTGTCTGAGAGCGCGCGCTTGTACCCGGCCGCCCAGGAGCAAGGTTCGCAGCCCGCCCCAGAGGAGCTGACCGCGACGGACCAGGCGATCATTGACTGGTTCGCGGACGAACTGCGTGCCCGTAATCAAAAAAATGGCAACCGGGCCACCAGTCGCTGCGCCGCAGCTGGGTTTGTTCGTCTCTCTTCGCCTTCGCCTCGCTCATTGCGAGCGCGGCCTGCTCCTCTGAAAGTCGGCGCGCCAGGAGGACACGGTCCGTGGTCTTAGCTTCCAGTATCCCTATCCAGGGCTAACCATTGACGATTTCCCGCCTGTCATACCTGCGGTGCAGATTGTCTCTGACGCTGCATGATTCTTCAGCAGCTAGCAACGCAATATATGGTCCGCTTCAACAGGTCTGGCCAAAAAGCTGCCCATCGATCTGCGACGCAATTCCGGTCGCTTCGGAGTCCGGATTGCTCACCTGATTTCCGCGGTTTGATGTGTATTTAGATGTCCTCGAAACCATTCATTGCGCCCACATTATCACCCCACCAGATGCGGCAACCTCAACCGCGTGCCGCGCCTACAGCCGACCGAGACCTATAACTAGTACCCAATCTCACCATGGCCATGCGCGGCGCGCCCAGATTACGCAGGATAGTTGGAACTGCCGGAAGCGCGGGCACGATGGCGCTGTTGCGTGGATTTTCCGCAGAGCGGGCGAAGGCGCAACTATGCTTTGTGCGCGAGCCAGCCCATTGTCACCGATCGATGCTGGCTGCCGCGATGCCTCCTGAGGCCGAGGTCGGCGGGGCCGTTGGCCGGTAGCAATGCCGTCACTTCCGAAAAACCGTGGTTCACCCGACTCCCGCCGAGTCCAGTCCGATACCAGGATTGGGGTCGCAGTCGTCCGACTACGCGTTTGATAGCGCCGCTGTGCTCGACATTTGGCCTGACTGCGCATAGCCGATCTTCGCACGCGGCGACGAATTCACTCGTTACCCGATGGGCCAACGTCCTCCAAATGAACGGGCCGCGACTTTGGGAAGGCGGTACATCCAAAAAGGCATTCATTCGTCCCTAAGATCTCGGTTGGGCACCTCGTTGCGGTCGCCCAGCCGAGATTGAGCCTAAAACGTGGTGGCCCGCTCCGCTTCGATTTCGGCATCCGAATACGGCGCGGCACCTTCGTCAAAATGGTCCCAGCCACGCTCACGGTAAGCAGCGCCGCGTTGGTGGATATCGACAAATGAAACACCGTTGAGCGCCGTCGTCGCAGAGGCCCATTTGTCATCAGCGATCTTGGCGCTTACCAGCGTGCCGCCACGGCGGACACCCTCGGCATAAATTTCAGCTTCTTCCTTGCTCACACCCTCGTTGGTGAGGGCTCCCACTATACCGCCCGCGCCGGCGAGCACGGCGCCACCCACGAGAGCGCCGACGGCAGCGGAAGCTAGCCAACCGGCCGCGACGACCGGCCCGAGGCCAGGTATCGCCAATAGACCTAAGCCTGCGAGTACACCGCCGCCCGCGCCCAACACCCCACCAAGCGCCGCGCCGGCACCGGCGTCACGCCCTGCTGCTTCCCCTGCCGTCAGATCCTTTGGTTCGCGCACTTTAGCATTGGCGTGTTTGCGATCAGATTGATGCGATACCAGGCTGATATCGCCGTGCGGAATACCAACGCGCTCAAGTTCGATAACGGCGCGTTCAGCCTCCTCGAAGCTGTCAAACAGCCGCGTAATAATATGGCTCATTTTGAATCCTTTCGCGGATTACGGGATAGAGAAATAGCTCATCAACGGGCCGAAACATTGCCTTTGTAGTCGAGGGCGATGTGGACAGCGTGACCGTGGCGCACAGCCTGGGCTTGCCAAAGACCGTCATTATCTAGCGCCAAGCCGGAAACATGCTGGTAACCGGCCTTTTCCAGACGATGCTGAGCTTCACCGCTGGTGAAGGAATTGTGCCCCTTGTCGAGCCGGCCATGGATGACACGATTGGGCGACTTTATAGCAGGGTTGTGCGTCGCATGCTCATCGGGCGCCGGCTGAGCATACGCTGTGTCCGCAGCTCCTATCAGAATGCCCAGTGCGAGCGCAAAGCGCGTGAGTTTCCTCATGATTTTCCTCTCCATTTTGAATAACATAGCAACTCCGCGCTGCTGCGAAGGTTCCATTTTGGTTCGCGTAGCTGGCGGCTGCGAACTCATTCGCCGGCATCTTTGAGTTGTCAGTGGCAGTCTCGATCGAGACTGTAGAACGGAAAAGCGCCGAACCCTGGATTGCCGGTTGGGGATGGAATGATACAACACATAAAATTGCCCCCGCCGAAGCGGGGCCAATATGTTTTACTTATGGCCGGACCCCGGAGGGCTGGTCTTGGGGGCTTTGCCATCTTCGACACGGCCCTCATTACGGAGATCCCGGCCCTCTTGAGCTTTCGCCTTGCTTTCAGGAGATTTGCCGTGTTCGTTGAGCTCTTCTTTGACCTTACCGGCCACTTCCTTGATTTCGCCTTTAATGCTCACGGTCGTTCCTTACTTGAGCCACATTTCAAGCGTGACCTCGGTAAAGCGCTCCATACGGCGATTAGATCCATTCAATTTGTATCTTTCGGTAATCTAAAAGAGCAGACACCAGCTTTTTGCATCAAACGGATCGATGCTGCTTAAGAGCACCCACAAAGCATCCAGAAGCGTCGATTATCGGCAGTTCGCCACGCATGATCGATGCAGCGCCGTCGTCGCGAACGCCTCAAAGATTTCCCTTGCCGCCTCCTGCAAGATCAACTTGCCGAGCATCAGGTCAGAGATTGCTCGCCTGGAGATGGGGCTCCTGCTCAAGATCCTTCATCCGTCGCGCCTGGCCGGTGTTTAGCCGCTATATTCCTTGCACCAGCGATAATAGGCCTGCTCGGCAATCGCGATCCCGATACGCATCGGCCGTCGTGCCGCCCTGCGCGAGCACGATCTCCGCTTCACGCGTGTTTGTCGATAATCTCTTCTGGCTTGTGTCTCTTGTGTATTGCCAAACTCCTTCCCGATCCAAAAAACAGAAATTTTGAAACATTCGGAAGGGGCAGATCAGTTCCCCGCAGCAAAATTTAGCGGCATATTAACTCATATTAGCTAGCCCAAATGAACCTTAGGGCTGAGTTGAAATGTTGAATATATTCCTCTGCGCGCGTGACCAGCATAACGGATGGTTCGTTTTGCTGGCTGCCGTCATCTGCCTGATAGCCACGATGAGCGCAGTGATGCTGCTGCGCCATGCCCGCCATTACGCCGGGGCTGCTGCGGCAAGCTGGATCGGCGGAGCGGCCATCGCCATCGGCTTTGGCATCTGGGCCACGCATTTCGTAGCGATGCTCGGCTACAATCCTGGCGTGATCGTCGGCTACCATCTGCCGGCCACGGCGCTGTCGTTATTGATCGCGATCGTCATGACCGCGCTGTCCTTCTACACGGCGATATCGCGACCGAGCCGGATCGGTCTGGCCTTCGCGAGCCTGTTGAGTGGCGGCGGGGTCGCAGTCATGCATTATTGCGGCATGTCCGCGCTCGAACTCCCCGCACATATCCGCTGGCGCGGCGACTACGTTGCGGCGTCGCTCGCTTTCGCCGTGCTGCTGACCTACCCGGCGCTGGCGCTGGCCATTCACGGCCGCAGTCGTCTCAGTGGCATCGTAGCAGCCCTGTTGATGGCGCTGTCGGTCGTCCTGCTGCATTTTACCGGCATGGCTGCGGTGACCCTCATTCCGGCGCGACTGGATCTGGGCACCAGTGTCATCCTGTCGCCCACCACTATGGCAGGGGCGATCGGTGTGGGGTCGATTGGACTGCTGGTGTTGTCCATTGTGATGATGGTGGTCAGCCGGTCCGCGCGCATTGCCCTCGACGCCAGCGAGCGTGAGCGCAGCATTCTGGTGAAGAGCATCACTGACTGCGCCATCTGCATGCTGGATAGGTCAGGCCATGTCGCGAATTGGAATCTCGGCGCTGAACGGCTGTTGGGCTATGGTGGGGATGAAGCGATCGGCTTGCCGCTAGCGCATTTCTACACCCCCGATGAGCGGGCGTTAGGCTTGCCCCAACAGGCGTTGCTTACCGCAACCAGCCAGGGCAAATTCGTCGGCGAAGGTTGGCGCGTACGCCGCGATGGATCGCAGTTCTGGGCGCATGTCACGATCGAGAGCATCCTCGGCGACAATGCCGAACGCGCCGGCTTTGCTCAGGTCACCCGCGACATGAGCCGTCTCAAGGAAGAGCAGGACAGTCTTGTCGAGATTGCCAGCCATCTGGATGCGGCGCTCGGTAACATGCATCAGGGGTTGTGCTTGTTCGATGCCGGGGAACGGTTACGGGTGGTAAATACCCGCTTTCGGGAAATCTGGAAGTTGCAGGAAGAAGACTGCCAGCTAGGAATGTCATTCGATCAATTTATCCATGCGCTGCTGGCTGCGGGCGGCGAGACGAACGTCCAACCTGAGCGCATCAATGGCGTCCGTCGTTTGATCAGCGCGACCCTCGCCGATCCTCAAAGTAAACCGATGATAGCGGATCTTGAGGACAATCTCGTGGTTTCGCTGATCAGCCGCCCGCTGCCCGATGGGGGCTGGGTAACGACCTGCGAGGACATTACCGAACGCCAACGTAGCGAATCCAGGATCGCCCATATGGCTATGTATGACAGCCTGACCGGTTTGCCAAATCGATCAAATTTCAACCGCTGGGTCGATGTGGAACTGGAGCAGGCTCGCGATATCGGCCAGCGACTGGGGGTGGTGATGATTGATCTCGACCGCTTCAAGGAAATCAACGATACCCGCGGGCACGGCGCCGGCGATCTGGCGCTGCAACATTTGGCGAAGCGCCTGGCCGATGTGCTGGGCGATGGCGAGATCGCCGCGCGAATGGGCGGGGATGAATTCGCCGCGGCCAAGGTTTTCACGGATGATGCCGAGATCATCGCTTTCGTCACTCGGTTGGAAGAGTGTTTCGCCACGCCGTTCGGGCCGGAGAACAACAACTTCCTGCTCAGCGCCAGCCTTGGCGTATCGTTGTTCCCGCAGGATGGAAATGTGCGCGAGCAGATCCTGAACAATGCCGATCTCGCCATGTATCGCGCCAAGACCAGCGTCGCCGATCATACCGCCTATTACAAACCTGAAATGGATGAAACGGCGCGGGCCCGGCGGCAGTTGGCGAATGATTTGCGGCACGCGATCGATCACGACGAGCTGACGGTACTGTATCAGCCGCAGCATGAGCTGGGTAGCGGTGAACTCAGTGGTTACGAGGCGTTGCTACGCTGGCAACATCCGCAGAAGGGCGCGATCTCGCCCACCGAATTCATCCCGATCGCCGAGGAGACTGGCGAGATATTCCGGATCGGCGAGTGGGTATTGCGCGAAGCCTGCCGCGAAGCGCGCCGCTGGCCGAACCGCCTGAAAATCGCGGTCAATTTGTCCCCGGTGCAGCTGCTGCAAAGCGACCTGATGGAATTGGTCACCGGCATCCTCGTCGAAACAGGGCTTTCACCCACCCGACTGGAACTGGAAATCACCGAGACCGCGATCATTGCCGACAAGGCCCGGGCGCTGCATTTCCTGCGCCAGATCAAGGCGCTGGGTGTCAGCATCGCCATGGATGACTTCGGCACCGGCTATTCCTCGCTCGATACGCTGCATTCCTTCCCGTTCGATAAGATCAAAATCGACAAGTCGTTCCTGCTTAACTCGGCGCAAAATCCGGAATCACGTGCGATCATCAAGGCCGTGCTGGCATTGGGACAGAGCCTAAAAGTACCGGTGCTGGCAGAAGGCGTGGAGACGGTGCTCCAGCTCGAAATGCTGAAGGAAGAGGGCTGCGACCAGGTGCAAGGTTATTACTTTGGCTATCCTGCTGCAGCGCCGAGTACGCTGGCGAAGCAGCCGGATATCCTCAAAACAGGCCGAGCGGCTCGCCGTTAGGACTCTTTTCTGTCAACAGTACGGCGGGAAAGCCGTCGGCAAATTCTAACGAAAACTGTTGCGCAAACGACGCCACCGGCAACGGCAAGGTGTGACCGCGCCACTACCCCACTCTCACGAGCGGAACCACCATACGAGTATCCGAAATTACTCTATCCTCATCGGAAGGTTTTGCCCGCGGCGGCAGTTTCGAAAAAATATCCCTTATATTTCATATTAGTTCTCGTTAATATTAACAATATTGTCCTCTTTTTAAGTATGATTAAACAGGCCAACTTCACGTTTGGAAGTTACATGGGATTTTGACGCTCTCTGTTTGGATATCAGCTCTCGGTGTTGGCGCTACAGAACATCATTCTCAAAATGGTGGCCACGGGCGAGAGCCTGGAGGCTACGGCGGATCGGCTGTGCATCGAGGTCGAAGCGAGGGCGCCGGGCGTTGTCTGTTCGGTTCTTACAGTCGATCACGCCGGTCTGTTGCATCCACTGTCGAGCCCAAGCCTTCCCAATGATTATTCGTCAGCGCTAGACGGTCTGGCTATTGGTCCCACCGCTGGCTCGTGCGGCACCGCAGCCTATTTGCGCGAGGCTGTCGCCGTCACCGACATCGCCCAAGATCCGCTTTGGACCAAGTACAAGCACCTCGTATTGCCGCTTGGCTTCAAAGCCTGCTGGTCAAGCCCTATCCGCGATGCGCAGGGGCGCGTGCTTGGGACATTCGCTTTCTATTACACCGAGTGTCGTGGCCCCAACGACGCTGAGAAGGAGCTGGTTGCCACCTGCGTCCACCTTTGCGCGATTGCATTGGAACGAAATGAACGCGTTCTCGAACGCGATCGACTGGCAAATGTCGACGGACTGACTGGTCTTGCCAACCGGGCTTGCTTCAACACTGCACTTGGCCGTCTCAGCTGCGCCGAACCCGGTGCCTGGGCGTTGCTGGTGTTCGATCTGGATAATCTAAAGACCGTCAACGATACCTTTGGTCATCACGTTGGCGACATCCTGATTACGGAAGTTGCTTCGCGGATCGCTGCCGCCTCTCTGCCCGACGCGGCGTTCCGGATTGGTGGCGATGAATTTGCGGTGATCATAAAGTCGCCGGATGCGCTCCATGATATCGAAACGGCTGCGGACCACATCCTGGAAGCCTTGATCGAACCGTTGCAGTGTGAAGAACACCTCATTCATCCCCAGGCGACGATCGGCGGTGCTATTTTATCCCACGCCGATCGCACGGCGGAAAGCGTGCGGCAGAACGCGGACTTTGCCCTCTACCACGCTAAAGAAACCGGGAGAGGCGGTTTTGTCCGCTACTGGCCGGGCATTGGGACTGCGATCACTCATCGCCTTTCGTCCATTCGTGACGTCAATTCCGCGCTCCGCGAAGGGCGGCTCGACGCTCACTACCAACCTGTTGTTGATATGGATACGCTCGACATCGTTGGCATGGAGGCGTTGTGCCGGCTTACGACCGGCAGCGGCGAAATTGTCTCCGCTGCGGAATTTTGCGATGCCACGTCGGACGTGCGTGCGGCTTCAGGAATCACGGATCTAATGCTGTCGCGAGTAGCCTCTGATATGCGCACATGGCTCGACATGGGCATCCCTATTCAGAACGTCAGCGTCAATTTCTCTTCGGCCGACTTCCACCGCGGGGGACTGGGCGAACAGCTCATTACTGTGTTTGAGGGTGCGAATGTCTCGCTCGACCATCTGATCATCGAGGTCACTGAAGATGTGTATCTCGGAAAACGCGCCGACGCCGTTACCTGCGAGATCAGGGCCATGCGAGAAAGAGGGCTTCGTGTGGCACTTGATGACTTTGGAACCGGCTTTGCGTCGCTCAGCCATCTGCTGTCGTTTCCCGTCGATATCATCAAGATCGACAAGTCCTTCATCCGGCGTCTTGCCCCAGGTGATGCCAGTAGCGCTATCGTCGAAGGGTTATTTTTTATCGCGCGCAAGCTTGGCATCCATATCGTCGCAGAAGGTGTTGAGACCGAGAGCCAAGCTTCGCAGCTACGCGATTTCGGCTGCAAGCTTGGACAGGGTTATTTGTTTTCACGACCCGTCGATCGGGACTCGGCGACCGACCTGCTGCTCCGCATGCCTCAAAAGTCGCTTGGGAATGGAGAAGATAGAAAGTCTAAACTCGACCGACTCTCGCCGTTGTACTTACACAATCAGAGGCAGTTGAGGCGCCCAGATGCTGTTCGCCGCTGAGTTTGTAAAATTCAGTTCGCAACCTATCGCCGCCGCTAAGGTCACGGGATCTTAGAGCATTTTCGGTTTAGTTGAATGCATATCCGGAATTCTCGATATAGTTCTGACATTCGTCGGGACTGAAGGCGTTGAGCAAATGGCCGACCGTATCCCACAGTGCATCGCGGGTTCGGGCGG